>CAZWQB010000384.1:0-2517 GCA_964636035.1 uncultured Roseivirgaceae bacterium | reverse complement strand
AAGCAATTTATTAAACAAACTATATTATGAAATTTTTTATTGACACAGCCAACCTTGACGAAATCAGAGAAGCCTACGATCTTGGTGTACTAGATGGCGTTACCACCAATCCATCATTAATGGCGAAAGAAGGCATCAGAGGCCATGAAAATGTACTAAATCACTATAAAGCTATCTGCGGAATCGTTGACGACAACGTGAGTGCCGAAGTAATTGCCACCGATTTTGACAATATCATCAAAGAAGGAAAAGAACTTGCTAAAATTGACGATAAGATCGTGGTGAAGGTGCCCATGATAAAAGATGGTGTAAAAGCTATCAAACAATTTACTGCAGAAGGCATCAGAACCAACTGTACACTTATATTTTCTGCGGGTCAGGCCATTCTGGCGGCAAAAGCAGGAGCCAGCTACGTTTCTCCTTTCATTGGCCGTATTGACGACATGGGAACCAACGGTTTGGAGTTAATCGAGCAGATCGTCATGATTTTTGGAAACTATGGCTTCGAAACTGAAGTTCTGGCTGCCTCAGTTCGTCATACAATGCACCTGATCCAATGTGCAGAAATTGGCGCAGATGTGGCCACTTGTCCATTAAAGGTAATTACTGGTTTGCTAAACCACCCGCTTACCGACAAAGGATTGGAGCAATTCCTGGCTGATCACAAAAGATCGAACGCGTAAATCGCAATTGATCGGCATGTACATCATTAAAGTAAAGGGAAAGGCCAAAATTCCTGATTATATTCAATTAAGAGACAATAATTTTGTACTTATTGCGTATTTCAGGGCAGACAGGCCTTTGAAAAATCTTGAAAAGTATGGTTTGGAGGGCAAGGAAGTTGAGCTTGGAAAAGTCATCAACTCCCTGCCTTTTGGCAAGCTTCAGAAATTAGAAATTTAAATCTCCCTATGTCCTCTTTTTCATCAGATATTGTGATAAGTCTCAATGATGCCTGCATTTTTCAGGAGCACAACACGATTTTGAACGATATTAGTTTTGAAATAGAAAAAGGAGAGTTTGTTTACCTGATTGGCCGAACCGGAAGTGGAAAAACCTCGCTCTTGAAGACGCTTTACGGCGATTTGCCCCTTCGGCTGGGTAATGTACAGGTGGCGGGTTACGATATTAGAAACATCAAACCTTCCCAAGTACCTTTTTTAAGAAGGAAACTGGGGATTATTTTTCAGGATTTTCAGCTTTTTATGGATCGCTCCGTAGCCGAAAACCTCCTCTTTGTGATGAAGGCTACCGGCTGGAAAGACAGAGCCAAAATGAAGCAAAGACTATCTGATGTCCTCATGCAGGTGGGTTTGGGTTCAGTAGGATCAAAAATGCCGCACCAGTTGTCAGGAGGAGAGCAGCAGCGCATTGTCATTGCGCGTGCCTTGATCAACGAGCCTGTGATTTTAATTGCCGACGAACCCACGGGCAATTTGGATCCCGATGTATCGGAAGGAATCTTCAAACTATTTCTGGAAATCAATAAGCAAGGCACTGCAGTATTATTGTCTACCCACAATCACCAGCTCATCAAGAATTACCCCTCCAGGGTATTGAAGTGCGAAAAAGGACGCGTTTTAGACTCCAAAGTAGCAGCTTTTAGTTATTCTACTTACGAATAAGAACCCGGAAGCAGGTAACTCTGCGGTTAATATCACATTTTCAAACTGGGGACGCCCCACCGAGCAACGGCTGCAACCCGCGTAGATTTGGCTTTAGCCGAATCAGGTGCGGATTGGTTAATGGCTTCCTTTCGCACTGAAAAGCCGCTGTGTGGAAACATGTGCTGACGGCAGCGTTCGGATGGAACGGTAGAGTTTTGCCAACACCTGATGTTCATATTTCCACTGCAGAAACACCCTTCTCTCTTCAGGAGAAGGGCGGGGGGATGAGGTTTTCAACCGTCACCCGTCAAAACCGAGCAACGGCTGCAACCCGCGTAGATTTGGCTTTAGCCGAATCAGGTGCGGACGGGATTAAGCTGAACCAGGAACATTGGGTACCTACGGCACCATGTCTGCAATATCCATGATTCTACAAATATTTGACCCCTCTGGGGTCGAGTATCGCACAAATAAAAATAGACAGAAGCAGGAATCTTCTCTATAAATCATCCCGATCTGCGGCAAAAAAATGATTTCGTGCAGCGGTAAACTATACGTTTTGATTTGATTTAGAAAGCCAGGAATGAGATAGCGTGCCAGAGGTACGCAATATTTGTAGAACCATAGCATTAGGAACAGCGCTCCGTAGGTGCGCAATGTTTGGCACCTGCTTAATCAGCATCGCTGATGTATACCATCGGGAGACAGGACAGGGAGTTCGAATCTAGCGGCGGAGTTTTCATAACATCTGATGTTCATTATTCTACTGCGTAGATTTAACTTTAGCCGAATCAGGTGCGCATGGATCAATGTCCTTCGTTAATCCGACGCTGTCCCCTGACAGCACCCAAACTAAATTTACGTAGTCAGCGTGGATAACCGTTGATACTTGCTATAAAATTCCTGTGGA
>CAZWQB010000383.1:0-2539 GCA_964636035.1 uncultured Roseivirgaceae bacterium | reverse complement strand
GCATGTGCGACTCCGGCCAGTAGCTTTTTGAAAATTGCCAGATGTCAATAATATCGCCGTTCAATATCAGCTTCTTTGGCTTTATGCTCTTTAAATAGTTGAGCAGTTCCGTGGCATGGCAGCCATAAGTACCCAGGTGAATGTCCGAGATAACAACCACCTCTACCTCCCTCTTTTTCAACTTCATACTTTTTCGAAGATAATGTTCACAAGCAGATTTAAGACTTTTCTGCTTCCAAACCTGGCGGGCGAAAAAGTAGAGGCCACGCGGTAGCGTAGCAATCGTGTAAGCAGTATATTTTTAAAGAAAGTGATCGCCTTCATCATATTCAATTTAGCTGGATTATGAACTTATCGACATCCCAACCATCGGCTGGAAATCAATAAAATCTCCTGCAATCTAAGTATTGAATATGAAGTCCTGATGACGAGAATATTAAGTTTGATTTAATAATGCAGGACTTGAAAAAAGCAAAAAGCGGAGAAAAAAAAGAAAGCTTCTAAAACCGTGGGGCTTCGAAATCAAGGGGTGGATTTGGGACGCCCTCTCCCGCAAACCCTTCCGTGCGCACCGCCGCTAGCCTGTCCCGGAGCATTTCGGGGCGTGTGGCACGGTCAGCACTTCGTGGTGGCATTTGCAGGTAATTTTGGCTGCCGTCGCTTTAACAATTACTGGTACGCAGCTAGACTTTAGCGTCTCGCCACCTGCTATGGTTGCCCCGCCTAAACTAAAAAATTACAACAGTCACTTCACCCCAGTTCTTGAAACCTGATCTCACTAAGCTTCACGATACGCTGTCAGTTCTTTTTCACTCATTGAGCCAGCTACGAAAATTTTATCTTCACCAATACCACAAGCCAGGCCTGACCTAACTTCAGATGCCGTGTGAAACAGTTGCTTGCCCGACTGCAAATCCAGCGCGTAAATACCATCACCCTTGGTTGCAAAGTAAACTGCCTCGTTTGCAATTACGGGCTTACCAACTACAGCCCTGCTTCTGAAGGTCCATTGCCAAATCCGGGGTGTTGCTGACAGATTCAGGGCAAGCATATGGTGGCCGATTACTATCACCAGCAAGCCTTCTATGTGTGCCAGATAAAAATTTGTTTCACGGCTTGTTAGCTCAAGTATCTTTGCTTTTTGTAGTTCTCCATTCAAGAGATTTACTTCGCACAATTCTGCATCAGTGTTCAGATAAAACAAGGCTGTATCAGTACAAACAAGTTCCGACTTCAGATTCGGACTCTTTATTTTCCATTGGCTTTCTTTGAGACTGATATCTACACAATTTAATTCTTCTTTGCCTATCGTGGCTTGAGTGGCTGCATATAACTTTCCTGACACAATTGTCAAATTTGTAAACCCTACTCTCTTCTTCAAATTAAAAGTCCATTCCTTTTTTCCTGTAAGAGGAGAAAGGCAGTGTATTGTTTTGCCTGCCAAAAAATAGAGTGAATCATTATAGATAACCGGCGTTCTTTTAACCGAAGCTGCTAACGGTCCGGCTCTATACTTCCAAATATGCTCTCCGGAGTTTTTATCTACGGCATAAACATGGCTATCCAAATAATTTCCTCCAAATATCAACATATTTTTATAAAATACAGGTGTTGTGGCCTGACCAGGTATTTTATACACCCATATGGTATTTCCTGTATTTGCGTCAAGGGCATAGAAACTTTCATCCGCTGAAACATATACCACGTCGTCAAAAACATGGGGCGCAGAGGTTGCTGCGAAATTGCTAATGTTCCAGTACTGTTTTAATGATTTTTTCGGGCCTTTTATGTTTGTGTCTTGCATGGTGCACTCGTTTATACTTCTTTGTTATTGACTGAAATCTAAGGACGACCCATAATGTCTATAGAATCCTTATTGAGAGATCTCATTAACACAAAGAACCGGCCTTAAACGATCCGATCCTTCCCCATATCTAATGATTTTTGAAAATACTGATTTATGTTGAGGGAAATCCTTCAGTACATAAGGAGGCCTTTCTTTGCTATATTGACGTCATATTATAAAATCATAGCTGCTGTGGTCAGGCTCCTTTGGAAGTTTGCTTTTTCAATGTCTCCGCCAACGGCAGGAAACCAAGGCAAATACGAAAGATTTCTGCTTCCGCTGGTTCTAGCCCCATTAAAGTATTCCGGAAAACATTTTCACACTACGCCGACAAAGAATCTACCGCATAGCTTTCAATTTCCGCGTTTGCAGCCAGCTTATGTACAGCAATTATATCTTGTCTGCAGGCCAGCTTGCTTTTATAAATATCACTAGCGCCAATGGTTTGCCCGTTTTGATCCTGAAGTTTAAAGTAAAAATCGGCTTCCGAAAAGTTCAGCAATTGGAAATTTTGTTCGTCTTGTGAACACTCCCTCACGGTAGAAATACCTGTTTCACAGCTCTCCCTGCAACTATATTCATTGCTGATCAAGATGGCTCTGCCGCTGTCGCCCCTCAAACTAAACTGATAGGAACCATTGGTTTTTTGGACAACGATAAATTTACCTGTTTTACGATGCATGGTTTCAAGAC
>CAZWQB010000382.1:0-2596 GCA_964636035.1 uncultured Roseivirgaceae bacterium | reverse complement strand
GTGCGCTACCGCTTCGTGATCGACGCGGCCAGCTTCGGAGCCTGAAACCCGCATGGATCCGAGCACCCCGGGTGTCGCCGGCGCCGGTGACGCCGCGGCCGCGGCGGCCAGCGACCACCGCCGGGCGATGCTCGCGATGCTGTTCGCGGTCGCCGTGCTGTGCGTGATGGACGCCTGCATGAAGCAGCTGGCCGGGCACTATCCGCCGCTGCAGGTGGCCGCCCTGCGCGGCATGGTCGGGCTGCCGCTGGTGCTGGCCTGGGCGGCGGCGACCACCGGCCTGCGCCCGCTGTTCCGCGTGCACTGGCCGCTGCACCTGCTGCGCGGCCTGCTCGGGGTGCTGTTCCTGTCCTGCTTCGTGGCCGGCCTGCGCGACCTGCCGATGACCACCGCCTATGCGATCACCTTCGTCGGCCCGCTGCTGGTGACGGCGATGGCCGTGCCACTGTTGCGCGAGCACGTCGGACCGCGGCGCTGGACGGCGATCGTGGTCGGCATCGCCGGCGTGCTGGTGGTGCTGAGGCCGGGCGGCGCCGGCGTGATGACCAGCGCCGGCCTGCTGGTGCTGTTCGCGACCGTCTGCTACGCCGGCTCGGTGGTCACCGTGCGCATGCTGGCCCAGCGCGACAGCGCGCAGTCGCTGGTGTTCTGGTTCCTCGGCATGGTCGCGGTGGGTGCGGGGCTGCTGGCCTGGCCGAACTGGGTGCCCCTGCGCGGCGAGGACGCCTGGCTGCTTGTCGGCGTCGCGGTGGCGGGCACGCTGGGGCAGGTCGCGCTGACGCACGCCTTCCGCCTGGGCGAGGCTTCGCTGATCGCGCCGCTCGAGTACACGGCCCTGCTGTGGGTGGTGCTGATCGACCTGGTGTTGTGGAGCGCGCTCCCCGATGCGATGACCTGGCTGGGCGCGGCGATCATCGTCGCCAGCGGCCTGTACCTGATGCGCCGGGAGCGCGTGGTGCGCGCCCGGCCCGCGCCGGCCGCGGTCGACGCAGGCCGCCCGGACTGAGCGCAGGCGACCGGAAGGCCGGGCAAACGGAAACGGGCCCCGAAGGGCCCGTTCCGATGCCGCGGACGGCAAGGCTCAGAAACGCGCGCCGATGCCGACGCCGACCATCACCGGGTCGAGCTGGGCGTCGCCGGCCTTGACGCCGTCGATGCGCACGTCGGAGTCGGCCTGGAAGTAGCGCGCGTCGGCGCGCGCGAACCAGGTCGGGCTCAGGTTGACGTCCATGCCGACCGTGGCCACGGCGCCCTTGGCGGTTTCGATGCCGACGCGGGCACCGCCCGGCGTGCGGGTCTCGTCGCTGTAGTTGGTCTCGTGGTAGCCCAGGCCCACGAACGGACGCACGGTGCTGTCCTGCGTGCCGAAGCGGTACTGGCCGCTGAGGGAATAGGGCTGCGCTTCGACGCTGCCGACCTTGCCGCCGCCGGCGTTCACGCGCTGGCCATGGCTGTCGGCGGCCCAGGCCTCGATGCCCCAGTTGTCGGTGATGTGGTAGGTCAGGCCCAGCGTGGGCGTGCCTTCACCGTCGAACTGCGTGCGGGTGCCGGCGATCTCGGGATTGCGGGTGGGTTCGACCATCGAATAACCGGCGACGACGGAAACGCGCTTGTCGGCGGCAGTGTCCTGCGCGAACGCGGACGGGACGATGGCAAGGGCCAGGGCGGCCGGAACGAAGAACTTCATGGGGGACATTCAGGGTCTCCTTGTTGGGAACGTAAGCCCTTGGAGTGGGGCGCGGCCACCCTATCGATGCGCGCCTGAATCGCGCTTGCAGGCGCACGACGCGGAACAGGGCCGCCTGCACGCCCGGTTCAGCGGAAAACATCCGGCCCATCGGCCCAAGGTTGGCGGGTTCCCGCCGCGGGGCCACAATAGAGGCCCGACCGAACCGCCCGTGGAGACCCCCGATGGCCACCCCCCAGGAAGCACGCGTACCGGACATCGGTGGCCAGGACGATGTGCCGGTCATCGAAGTGCTGGTCGCACCGGGCGACACGGTCGAAAAGGACCAGGGCCTGATCACCCTCGAATCGGACAAGGCGACGATGGAAGTCCCGGCGCCGTTCGCCGGCATCGTGCGCGAGGTCAAGGTCAAGGTGGGTGATTCGCTGTCGGAGGGCGGGCTGGTGGCGCTGATCGAACCCGCGGACGCCGGCGACGCCGGGCCGGCGGATGCCGATGCTGGCGCCGATGGCGGGGCCGGGAAGCCGGAAAAGGCCGTCGACACGCAAGCCGGAGGCCGTGGGGCCGACGCCGCGGGCGCCAGCGCCGATCCGCCGCGCGCCCAGCCGGCTGCCGCGACCGATGCCGCGCCCGCCGCCGAAACCGGCACCCAGGTCGAGCCGGTCGCCGTGTCCGGCGCCCCCGACAACATCGCCCAGGCCTCGATCGACAAGCAGGCAGGCGTGGTGCCCGCAGAGGATGCGGCTCCGCCGGTGCGCTTCGACGCCTCCGCGCTCCTGCCCGACAAGGTCCCCCACGCCACGCCCGCGGTGCGCGTGTTCGCCCGCGAGCTCGGCGTCGACCTGTCGAAGGTCGAAGGCAGTGCCCGTGGCGGACGCATCACCCGCGAGGACGTGCAGAAGTTCGTCA
>CAZWQB010000381.1:0-2599 GCA_964636035.1 uncultured Roseivirgaceae bacterium | reverse complement strand
GATGGCGATACGCTGCTGATTAAAGTAGTTGCGGATGGCCCCACCTGTCATACTGGAGATGAAACCTGTTTTCATAAACAATCGGGAGGGAAATCCGGCTTTTTGAACTATCTGAAAACTGTTATTCAAGATCGGAAGAATAATCCTGATGATGCTTCCTACACCAGCAGCTTATTCAAAAAGGGTATTAATAAAGTGGCGCAAAAGGTTGGTGAAGAAGCCGTTGAATTAGTAATTGAGGCAAAAGACGATGATGCGGAACTGTTTAAAAACGAAGCAGCAGATTTAATGTACCACTATCTGGTATTGTTGGAAGCTAAAAATGTAGATTTGGATACTGTGATGGATGTTTTGATCGAGAGGCATTCGGAGAAAAAGTAGATTCTCGTGAAATGATGTTGGATGTTAGATGGTAGAGTGGTTCAAACTGTAAATGACAATTTACCTCTGCCTGATCACAATACCTAATATCTAATACCTAATACCCAACACCCAACACCCAATACCCACTCTACGCATGCTGTGCCGCATAAGCTTCACAAGCTTCATAGCATTCTTTGCATTTTTCTGCACATTTTTGGCAGTGGTCGTGTTCGTGTTTTCTACATTCTTCATAACATGCCTTGCAGATGTCAATGCATAGCCTCAAAATATCAGAGGTAAATTCGGATTCACGTGCCACATATTTTGCTGTTAGTGAGCAGATGTCTGCGCAATCCAAATCTGTCTGAATGCACCTCGCCATCATTTTTACATCATCTTCCTGCAAGCACATACTGGCGCAGGTTTCGCAGGCGGTGATACATTTGATGAGCGTATGCTGCAAATTGTTTGTTTGCTCGTCTTTCATGATTTTTTGATTTTTACAGTTTCTTTCAATTCATTCTCCAATTAGTTGTCGCGATTTACCAGCTTGGTAAAAAGTTTGTCATTGTCCTCGGGTTGGTACAATAGTGCCAACTTATTTTCATCAAAAACTTTAAAAAATTCTTCCCAGGAAATTTCTTCCAGATTTTCAGAATCGCTGTTCTTGTTGTCGGGAAATCCTATTCTTAAAAGAGCACTGTCACCTTTTTCTGTACCTTTTACTTTCATTGGTACGCCATCATGCTCTTCTACCCATGATTTGATGGCATTATGATCTGTTGTTTTTTCTGATTTTGCCATGACTTAAATAATTAGTTTAAAAAATTATGTTTCCTGGGTATTTAACATTCTAAAGATTTAACTGTTTAGTTAATTATCTTTATGACCACCTAATTATTTGATTCTTGATATGTCCATCATTAATTTTTTTAAAGAAGCTTTCTCTCTTTTAAAAGAAACCTTTAACAATTGGAATGAGCATGATCCCTGGCGTATGAGTGCAGTAATAGCCTATTATGCCATATTTTCTCTTCCGGGCTTGTTGATTGTGATTATAAAAGTTGTAGGGTATTTCATCGGAGATAGAGAGGTCAGTGCAGAATTAAACGCAACCATTGAGGCGCAAATGGGCCGTCAAGCGGCAGCACAAATGCAAACTATTATAGACCAGTCCAACAATTCGGAAGGATTTACCATAGCCACCATTGTCGGTATCGGTTCCCTTATTTTTGGTGCTACAGGGGTGTTTTATCATGTGAAAGAAAGTTTGAATACAATGTGGGAGGTAGAAGTGCGGCCGCAAAAGGCTTGGCTAAAGTTGATTAAGGACAGGCTTTTTTCATTTAGCATGGTGTTGATCATTGGTTTTTTGATGTTGATGTCTTTGGTGGTATCCTCTCTTATTACCTTTTTTAGTGATTATCTCAATGCTGTTTTTCCGGATTATGGCCCGATGTTTTTTAGCGTTGTCAACATTTTAGTCTCTTTTCTGATTATCACCGTTTTATTTGCGCTGATGTTCAAAGTGCTTCCCGATGCCAAAGTTCGTTGGAGGGATGTATGGGTAGGCGCCGTTGTTACCTCCATCTTATTTGTAATTGGCAAGACATTGATAGGCTTGTATCTCGGCTATAGTGATCCCGGTTCGGCTTATGGTGCGGCTGGGTCAATTATTTTAATTCTGCTTTGGGTCTCCTACACCAGTTTGATCCTGTTTTTTGGTGCTGAATTTACCCAAACTTATGGCAGAAGGCACGGTATGGAAATTATACCGGTTGAATTCGCCGTAAAAGTTACCAAAGCAGAAGTGTCCAGAATTAAGGCTTTGGAAGAACTGGAAAAGGCACAAAAGGAAAGAGATGAAGCCATTCGCCAAAGAGACGAAGCCGTCCGCGAAAGAGATGAAGAAAGAGCGCGCAAAGGTTAGGTGTGCGAGGTGTCTGTATGTTCCGATTTTGTAGCTGTGGCATAACTTCAGAAGTTTTGTTTCTATTTGCAGAGCGGTTTCAAAAGTCACTGAAGCTTGTTTTTCTTCATAGGTAGAAAAAGTAGCAACTTCGGAAGTTTTGGGATTATGCTGCTTTTTCCGGGATAAACTTCCGAAGTTTCCTGGTAGTGAACCGCGGAGGATTAAAAAAGCATTGGGTATAGCAGACGACTTCTCCCTTTAAGGAAAGAAAAACTTCTGAAGTTGTGTGGTCTGTTGATTCCTTCTACCATAACTTCAGAAGTT
>CAZWQB010000380.1:0-2607 GCA_964636035.1 uncultured Roseivirgaceae bacterium | reverse complement strand
AGTAGTGGTCTCCAAAACCATTGGCTGGGAGTTCGAGTCTCTCCACCCGTGCAGTAGAAAATAGTATAAGCAGATGTTAAAACTTAAGACTTTCATTAAAGAATCTGTTGATGAGATGCGAAATAAAGTGTCTTGGCCAAAATACGCTGAGCTGCAAAGCAGTTCCATATTGGTTTTGGTAGCGTCTTTGATTTTTGCATTGGTGATAGGGTTGATTGATATTGTTTTTAAGGAAACAATGGATTGGTTTTACGCTGCTTTCTAGAGTTAAAACGAGACTTTTTGAATGATTGAGTTAAAGTGGTATGTCGTAAGGGTCGTAAGCGGCCAGGAAAAGAAGATCAAGTCTTACCTGGAAACTGAAGTCGGCAGACAGAAACTGGAAGAATATATTCCTCAGGTTCTGATTCCGTCTGAAAAAGTTTACGAGATGAGGAATGGCAAAAAACGAGTTAGAGAAAGAAATTACTTTCCTGGCTATGTTTTAGTATCCGCTGATCTCTCTCATGGAGAAGCACACCATATAGTAACAAGTATTCCTGGAGTAATCGGATTTTTAGGTTCAAACGACGGGGGGGCTTCCAAAACTCCCGTGCCATTGCGACAGTCTGAGATAAATCGAATTTTAGGTAAAGTCGATGAGGCTGACGAGTTTGAAGAAAAGCTGGAAACGCCATTTATAGTCGGAGAGTCCATTAAAGTTATGGATGGACCCTTTAGTGGTTTTACGGGAACTGTTGAGGAGGTATTTGAAGAACGAAAGAAACTAAACGTAATGGTGAAGATCTTCGGTCGTAATACCCCGGTTGAGTTGAATTATATGCAAGTAGAAAAACAAGAGTAGCAAAATGGCTAAAGAAATAAGTGGTTATCTGAAATTACAGATAAAAGGTGGAGCGGCTAACCCTTCTCCTCCGGTTGGACCAGCGCTTGGTAGTAAAGGTCTTAATATTATGGAGTTCTGCAAGCAATTTAATGCCAGAACTCAAGAAAAGCAAGGTGTTTTATTGCCGGTGTTGATCACAATTTATACCGATAAATCATTCGATTTTGTAGTTAAAACTCCCCCTGCACCAGTTTTGTTAATGGAGGCGGCTAAAGTAAAGAAGGCTTCTGCCGAGCCAAACAGGATAAAAGTTGGCGGTGTCTCCTGGGATCAGGTTAAGCAAATCGCAGAAACAAAAATGCCGGATTTAAATGCTCTTCAGTTGGATGCAGCCATGAAAATGGTAGCAGGTACAGCCAGAAGCATGGGTATTAGAGTTACAGGTAAAGCTCCTTGGGATAACTAACAGGCGCACCTATCACCTGATGGTAAGCCGCTTTTAAAGAATTAAGATAATGGCGAAGTTAACGAAAAAAAGAAAAGAAGTTCTTAAGAAATACAACCCGGAGAATAGTTATTCTTTGGCTGATGCTTCAAGTTTGGTAAAAGAAATCACAAGCACCAAATTCGACTCTTCTGTAGATCTTGACGTAAGATTGGGAGTTGATCCAAGAAAAGCTGACCAAATGGTTAGAGGTGTGGTTGCATTGCCGCATGGAATTGGAAAAGAAGTAAGAGTACTTGCTTTGGTTACCGAAGACAAAGCACAGGAGGCTAAAGACGCTGGTGCCGATTATGTTGGCCTGGACGATTATATCAAAAAAATTGAAGAAGGTTGGACAGACATTGATGTGATCATCACAATGCCTACTGTCATGGCAAAAGTGGGTCGTTTAGGTAGAGTTCTGGGACCGCGAGGCCTCATGCCAAACCCTAAATCAGGCACCGTAACTTTGGATGTTGGTAAGGCAATCACAGAAGTAAAATCAGGTAAGATCGATTTCAAGGTAGATAAAACAGGAATCATTCACACCAGTATAGGTAAAGTATCCTTTACTCCTGAAAAAATCAGGGAGAATGCCAACGAAGTTATCCAAACCCTGGCTAAACTGAAGCCGGCTTCTGCAAAAGGAACGTATTTTAAAAGCATTAGTTTATCCAGCACAATGAGCCCGGGTATATCTATTGATAAAAACAGTATAGCAGGAATATAATCATGACTAAGGAAGAAAAAGCAGTTATTATAGAAGACCTGGCCGAAAAGCTTTCAAAGACAAGCTATTTCTACATCACAGATGCATCAGGGCTTTCTGTAGCAAAGATAGATGCCTTCAGAAAATTATGTTTCGATAGGGGCATTGAATATAAAGTTGTTAAAAATACTTTGATAAAAAAAGCATTGGAACGATCTGAGACTGACTACTCAGCGTTCAATGACAAGGTATTAAAAGGCTTTTCCGGAATTTTATTTAGTGATACAGGAAATGCTCCTGGTAAACTTCTAAAAGATTTCAGAAAAAAAGATAAGGGCGGAAATAAGCCAGTTTTAAAGGGTGCTTCCATCGACACAGATCTCTTTATCGGCGAGGAAAATCTCGACTTATTAAGTACACTCAAATCAAAAGAGGAACTAGTTGGAGAGATCATTTCTATTCTGCAGTCTCCAGCCAAAAATGTTATCAGCGCACTTCAAAGTGGTCAGAATATTTTGGCAGGGGTTGTTAAGACCTTATCAGAACGAGATAGTTCGGTTTAATCAAATTTCAAAATCAATTTCAAAA
>CAZWQB010000379.1:0-2616 GCA_964636035.1 uncultured Roseivirgaceae bacterium | reverse complement strand
TGCTAACAAACAACCTTGGCTATCCGCGCATTGGTAGCCACAGAGAACTCAAAAAGGCCTGCGAGCAATATTGGTCGGGCAAAACAACTTTTAAGAATCTATTCCAGGTGGGGAAAAACCTACGACAGGAAAACTGGCAACTGCAAAAAAGAGCAGGAATCGACCTGATTCCCTCCAATGATTTTTCCTTTTATGACCAGGTTTTAGATATGTCGCTCGTGGTGGGTGCAATTCCCGAACGGTATCATGAGATCATCCTTAATAAGAACAATTCCGAAATAGACCTCTATTTTGCAATGGCACGAGGATATCAGAAGGAAGGGCTTGACGTTACGGCCATGGAAATGACAAAATGGTTTGATACCAACTACCACTACATCGTCCCGGAGTTCAATAAAAATCAGGAATTTAAATTATTCTCCACCAAAATTATTGATGATTTTTACGAGGCTAAACAGTACGGAATTATTACCAAACCCGTCATTCTTGGTCCGGTGTCCTATCTGTTGTTAGGTAAAGAAAAACAATCCGGCTTTCATCGCATTGATTTGATCCGAAACCTACTGCCGGTTTATATCGAAATTCTGAAAAAGCTGGAGAACCTGCACGTAGAATGGGTTCAGTTTGATGAACCTTGTCTGGCATTGGATCTGACCCAGGCCGAAAGAGACGCATTTGGCTTTGCTTACGGTGAAATCAAAAAGCAATTCCCTCAAATTAAAACCATACTGGCTAACTACTTTGACTGCTATGGCGAGAATTTAGAAACTGCCCTTAAGCTTCCTGTGCACACACTGCATCTTGACCTTGTAAGATGTCCATCTCAATTAGAAGATGTGTTGGCATCGAAGAGCTTGTCTCCCGCTACTCGTCTGTCTTTGGGAGTGGTAGACGGAAGAAACATCTGGAAGAACGATTACCAGTACAGTCTTGGCCTAATCAATCGTGCGATCGAAAAAGTGGGGAAAGAACGGCTCATGATTGCCCCTTCCTGTTCGCTGATACATGTGCCATGCGATTTGGAGCTGGAAACTGACGAAAAAACGCTGCCATCTGAAACCAAACAGTGGCTTGCCTTTGCAAAGCAAAAGCTTGCGGAAATAGCAGACCTGAAACATTTAACAGGTGCTGAAGACAATCCGGCCGCCTTATTGAATCTCAAACAGAACCAACTTGCAATGGCCAAACGCCGTAGTTCATCAAGTATCCACAACAAAAAGGTAAAAGAGCGGATCAAAGCCATTACAGAGGCTGATGTTAAAAGGAAAACCCCTTTTTCAAAACGCAAGATACAACAGAAGGCGGCATTGGATTTGCCCCTGTTCCCAACCACCACCATTGGATCTTTTCCTCAAACGGCCGAAGTAAGAGCCTGGAGGGCCAGATACAAAAATGAGGAAATTACTAGCAGCGAATATGAAGCTTTCCTACGGACCGAAACCGAAAAAGTGATTCGATGGCAGGAAGAAATAGGAATAGATGTACTTGTACATGGGGAGTTCGAGCGCAACGACATGGTTGAATATTTTGGCGAGCAACTGGAAGGTTTTGCATTTACGAAACATGGATGGGTTCAAAGTTACGGCAGTAGATGCGTGAAGCCTCCGATTATTTTTGGAGATGTTTACCGAGCGAAACCGATGACCGTGAAATGGTCGCAGTTTGCGCAATCGCTGACCGACAAGCTGGTGAAAGGAATGTTGACCGGTCCGGTAACCATTCTGCAATGGTCTTTTGTCCGGAATGACCAGCCACGATCCGAGACCTGCACGCAGATTGCCCTTGCCATACGGGATGAAGTAGCCGACCTGGAAACCGCGGGCATTCGGGTCATTCAGATTGATGAACCTGCAATTCGCGAAGGGCTGCCTTTGCGCAAATCTGACTGGAAAACCTATCTGCGGTGGGCAATTGGTGCATTTAGGATAGCTTCGACTGGTGTGAGAGATGAAACACAAATCCATACGCACATGTGCTATTCGGAATTTAACGACATGATCGAAAGTATTGCCGAAATGGATGCCGATGTAATTACCATTGAGTGTTCCCGGTCTCAAATGGAATTATTGGATGCCTTCGCTGATTTTAATTATCCAAATGAAATTGGTCCGGGTGTATATGACATCCATTCGCCCAGAGTGCCTTCAAGAAGTGAGATGATTGCTTTGCTGGAGAAGGCGAAAGAGGTAGTTCCTGCAGACCAACTATGGGTAAATCCTGACTGCGGCCTGAAAACCAGAAATTGGGAAGAAACCAAACAGGCCTTGATAGAAATGGTGGCAGCAGCCAAAGAATTGCGGATAGCCGTTGACCAACCTGTCGCTTAAGTTCATTGCAACGCTATGCCTATGGATGAAAACACCTCCGGGGCATAGCGCCATTTCTTCTGGTCGTAGCGTCTCGCTACGACCTACTCAATTTTAGCGTCTCGCTAAATTCTTGCCCTTACGATCTCAATCGTTAATTTAGAACTTTTTAATGCCTCGTCATCGCCCCTGTTTTTGTTCCAAGTCCCTGCGATTTCGCACTGTGGGAGAAATCCTACAACACACGGCTTTCTCCTTCTGGTCGTAGCGTCTCGCTACGACCTACTCAATTTTAGCGTCTCGCTAAATT
>CAZWQB010000378.1:0-2647 GCA_964636035.1 uncultured Roseivirgaceae bacterium | reverse complement strand
AGCACCTGGGCATCGAGCGCTGGCAGGTGTTCGGCGGCTCCTGGGGCTCGACCCTGGCCCTGGCCTACGCCCAGACCCATTCGAAGAAGGTCACCGAACTGGTGCTGCGCGGCATCTTCATGCTGCGCCGCTGGGAGCTGGAATGGTTCTACCAGGAAGGGGCCTCGCGCCTGTTCCCGGAAGCCTGGCAGCACTACATCGCCGCGATCCCGGAAGGCGAGCGCGACGACCTGATCGCGGCCTTCCACCGCCGCCTGACCTCCGACGACGAAGCCACGCGGCTCGCGGCCGCCCGCGCCTGGAGCGTCTGGGAAGCGGCGACCAGCTTCCTGCGCATCGATCCGGATTTCATGTCCGACCACGAGGACCCGCAGTTCGCGCTGGCCTTTGCCCGGATCGAGAACCACTACTTCACCAACGCCGGCTTCTTCGAGTGCGACGACCAGCTGTTGCGCGACGTCTACCGCATCGTCGACATCCCCGGCGTCATCGTGCACGGCCGCTATGACGTGGTCTGCCCGGTGCAGAACGCCTGGGACCTGCACCAGTGCTGGCCCAAGGCCGAACTGGTGGTCACGCCGACGGCGGGCCACTCGGCCTTCGAGGCCGAGAACGTCGACGCCCTGGTGCAGGCGACCGACCGCTTCGCCTGAGCGCCTGCGCGTCAACCGGCCGCGCGGGGAGGCGCGGACCGGTTGAAGAGCACCAGCATCCACTGGATCAGGGGCCCGATGGCCAGCGCATAGGCCAGCGTGCCCAGGCCGAGGCGGCCACCCAGCAGGAACCCGGCCAGCAGCACGCTGCCTTCGATCAGGGTGCGCACCAGCCGGACCGACCAGCCCGTGCGCCGCGCGAGTCCGGTCATCAGCCCGTCGCGCGGGCCGGGCCCGAAGCGTGCGCCGATATAGGCCGCGGTGGCGGCGGCGTTGAGGACGATGCCGCCGGCAAGCAGCGCGATGCGCGGCACGAGGTCCAGGTCGGCGAGCGCGCCGCCGATCCAGGCCATGGCGGCATCGAACACCAGGCCGATCACGATCACGTTGGACACCGTCCCGAAGCCCGGGCGCTGGCGGATCGGGATCCAGGCCAGCAGCACGGCGAATCCGACCGCGATCGTCACCCGGCCCATCGGCCAGCCGCCCTGCAGCGCGATGCCCTGGTGCAGCACGTCCCAAGGCATCAGCCCCAGCCCGGCCTGGACCAGCAGCACCATCGAGAGGCCGTAGGCAACCAGGCCGAGGAACAGTTGGATCAGCCGGCGGGGCATGGACGGGACCATGGAAGCGGCCGATCAGTATGCGGGCGGTCCGTCCCCCGGCACCCGCGCGCGGATGAAACGGTCGGTGGCGTGCCGCGGGTGCCGCCGCGCCTCAGGCCTTCGAGCCGTCCGGGTTGTGTTCGATCATCCAGAGCCCGGCCCAGAGCTTGAGGTCCAGCTCGTAGCCCTCGGCGTATTTCCGCATCAGCCAGGCCGGCGCGGTCGCGCGCGGGATGGCGTGCACGGTGATGTCCTCGTCGTCGACGCCGCCGCCATCGCCGACCTTGCGCAGGTCGAGCGCGCGCGCGAACGCGATGCGCTCGTTGCTCATGCCCGATGAGGTGGGGCCGACCAGCAGCACGTCGATGCGCCCGGCGTCCCAGCCGGTCTCCTCGATCAGCTCGCGGCGCGCGGCCGATTCCAGGGTGTCGCCCTCGAGGTCGTCACCGACCAGGCCGGCGGGCATCTCGATCGTGCGCGCCCCCAGCGGCACCCGGTACTGCTCGACGAAAAGCACGTGGTCGTCGGGCGTCACCGCGATCACCAGCACCGCCAGGCCGTCCTTGCCGTGGGTGCGCTCGCAGGATTCCCAGTGGCCACGCCTGACCATGCGCAGCCATTCGCCCTGGTAGAGGATTTCCGGTTCGGCGGCCGGATGCCGGTGCTTGTCCATGCCGACGATCCTAACCCCGCGCCAGCGCGGTGGTGGCGGGCGCGGCGACGGCGTCCAGGCGGCGGCGCGTCATCGGGCCGAAGCCGACCGCATCCGCGAACGCCGCCAACGTGCCGGTGTCGACCTCCGAACGCGTGAACGGTGGCGCCGCATCATCGAGCGGCGCGTCGCAGGCGATCGTCGAGAGCTTGCGGTAGAGCAGGGCCATGTCGCGATGCTCGCGCAGGCGCGCGGCAGCCGTTGCCGCGCCACGCATGCGCAGGAAGCCGACCTCGTCGATGCGCTCCAGCAGTGCATCCAGGCTGCCGAAGTGGCCGAGCAGCACGGCCGCGGTCTTGCAGCCGATGCCCGGCACGCCGGGGATGTTGTCCACCGCATCACCGCACAGCGCGAGGTAGTCCGCGACCTGGTGCGCATGCACGCCCAGCCGGGCCTTGACCCCCGTGGCGCCCCAGCGCTGGCCGCGGGCGTAATCCCATTGCTCGTCGTGCCCGGCCAGCAGCTGCGACAGGTCCTTGTCCGCCGACACGATCACGCCGCGGTAGCCTTCGCCGCGCGCAAGCACCAGGGCGCTGCCGATGAGGTCGTCGGCCTCGTACTCGACGTGCGCGAGCACCGGCAGCCCGAGCGCCACGCACAGCGCCTTGCAATAGGCGAACTGCCGCTTCAGGTCCTGCGGCGCGGGATCGCGGTTGGCCTTGTAGGCCGGATACAGC
>CAZWQB010000377.1:0-2652 GCA_964636035.1 uncultured Roseivirgaceae bacterium | reverse complement strand
AATCCACAGATTCGGGATCACAAAAAACACTTTTCCCAAAAGGTGATAAAGTTGTAAGCGACAATTTTACTGGCGATGTCTGGCTGGAAATGATCATGAGAGATGATAGTACATTGTACACCGCAATGGGTAATGTCACCTTTGCACCCGCGGCCAGGACAAACTGGCATTTGCATCCCGGTGGACAGATACTGATGGTTACCGAAGGTTTGGGGTGGTATCAGGAAAGAGGACAACCAAAGCAGGAGATGCGCAAAGGTGAAGTTATTACCTGCCAGCCCAATGTAGAGCACTGGCATGGTGCTTCGGCTGATCAGTCGGTAACGCATATGGCCATGAGCATCAATACCCAGCATGGAGGTGCAGTTTGGGGTGAACCTGTTACTGATGAGGAGTATAACCAGTAGAAGACAGCTTAAGGTATCTTTAATATATACAGGAAGTCTAAAACCGTGACAGCCTCAGAACAAATTTCAAACAATTTACTGAACCTACTCGAACAGCAATTTCAGTGGAATGGAATTTGAATTGAATACTATTTCACGGGTTCCATATCTTTCTGGAAGAACTAAGTTTTATGTAGAATACAATTTTCCCTTTCGTGATATTCCAATTGTTTATGAAGAAATTCAGGTTATCGGAATTTATGAATATTATGATGAATATACTCCTTTTAATGAAGATCATATTTATATAGATTTTCCTTTCATCTATGACTATGAGTTGGAAGATAGTATTTCTCAAATGGCGTTTAAAAAAGTCAGAGAAATTAACATGTTGGGCATTGAAGTATTTGAAAATACAGAAGATCGGATTCCAAGTTTAAAAATGAAAAGAGCTATTTTAGAAAATAGATCAGGGTTTATCGGCACATTACAAAAATTAATAGAGTTTAGTGTCAAATTATACGATGACACATTCTTCGACTAATATCAATACATAGCCTCCGTTTTCCCAATGTAGTAATTTAATATGGGTACGGGAGCGGTTTAAGAAAGCAAATACGTCCCCGCTGCCCGGCGCCCGGTCCAGTTCATTGCGGACCAGACCTGTCAGACCGTCAAAACTTTTGCGCATGTCGCAGGCCCCCTTGTACAAATAATAACGGTTCGATGAATTAAGGCTGAACATTAATAGATCCGAATCAGCTGGTTGACTAGCGCGATGTCTTTCTTATGAACTCTTATAATTACGCCATTGGGGTAACAAACCTCCAGGTTTTCCGAAGAAGCCGACGAGGTGTTGATCTTTATAAAGCCATTCCGTTTGCCTCCTTGAGGCGTTTTTTACGAACCCAGAAACTGAAAGTAGAAGGTTTAATGCCAAATTCCCTACAAAATTCTTTTTGCGACAGACTGCTGTTTTGAAAATCTTCTATTAACTTAAACATTTCTTGCGGTAAACTCATAATCTTTTTTTTTTCAGACAAAGCTATAACCGGAATGCACGAGATGAAAGATGTACTTGGTGGGATGGATGCCAAGAAACGATGAAAAAACGATAGGTAAAACTGGAGCCGTCCTAAATATCGGCAGCAAGCCTACTGTGTATCAATACCTGAGAAATGAAGGGGGAGATCGATGGATCGGCGCAAAATGAAATAAAATGAATTTACAAATATTAATGATTGCGTTCTTGACATTGATTGGCTTGTATACTGCAAAGTTTATCTTTAATATAATTTACTTAAATAAAGCTTTAAATCTGAAAAAAGAGAATGGTGAAAAGTCCCTATGGGATTACTTGATTATTTATTACTCTGCTTTTGCGCCCTTTTTCATCAGAGATAGAATTGCAGAAATTTCACATCATAATCAGATGAAAACATTAAGGATCATCAACCAATCGTTAATTGCAGGAATTTATGCTATTGCAATTTATTTAGGAATAAAGATATTCGTGTTGCTAGGGGGGTAGCCCAACCTAAACCTTGTTCTGAAAAATTGATTACCCGTATTTATAATTTTCGAAGGTTCATGATGATAGATCAAGCTGGTCGTCTCACAAAACGATCGTTTTTGAGACATTTTACATCGCTTCTCTGTACAGCTTTTCTATATATAATTTTTTATTCTCTTGTGAAGCTAACCACAAACTATAACTATTTTGAAGATTAAGCCAAAACTCCGGACTTGTACTAAAGGCCATAGACAGCCTAATAGCCATTGACGGACTTATCCCGGCATGCCCATTGATAATTGCAGACAAATTTTTCCTGGCTATTCCTAAAGCCTCTGAAGCTTTTGTTATAGTAAGACCCAGTGGAATAAGATAATCTTCCTTCAATATTTCTCCAGGATGTGGGGGATTAAACATTTGCATATTTTTTATCTGTTTGATTAATGGTAATCTAAATAGTCGACATCATAAGCATTCCCATTTTGGAACCGGAATATTAAACGATAATTTCCGTTGACTTCTACACTATGAAAGCCTTCGTAATTTCCAGAAAGCTTATGTAAACCGGATCCTGGGAACTGCATATCTTCTAACACTGCAGCTGCATGAAGCCTGGCCAAGAGGCGTCTCAACTTATTAACGTGCGCCTGCTGTAATTTAGAAGTATTGCCCTTTTCAAAAAAGAATTTCAGAAAATGTAACGTGTAACGTTTCAAGTTGCAATATAATTCAATAAAAAAAATCAATCGTTTT
>CAZWQB010000376.1:0-2655 GCA_964636035.1 uncultured Roseivirgaceae bacterium | reverse complement strand
AGCGAGACGCTACGACCAGTGGGAACCAGTGGGATAATCTACTGTCTAGCATCTCATATCTAACAGTCTTCAGTCAACAATCTCCTTATACCGTTTCATTGCCTCTACCACATAATAATCAGCATAGGTAAGGGGCACGTCTACTTCAGAATTTTCAGGGATATGTCCGACGCTATGCTTTAATAGAAATCCGCCATTGGTTTTGTCGGTAGCGAAATACTCATCTGCCAAGAGCGTTCTCAGCATGGTTTCAGCATCGCTCATATAACGCGCTGATTTTTCCTGGTCCACATAACCTTGTAACTCCAACAGCGCAGAGGCTGAAATGGCGCCCGCTGATGCATCCCTTAAAGCGCCGGGTATGTTTGGTGCATTGAAATCCCAGTAAGGCACCTTGTCTGCAGGCAGGTTTGGATGGTCTAGCATAAAATCAGCAATTTTTACCGCCTGGTCCAGGTATTTTTGGTCTTTCGTTTCTCTATACATTACGGTATAGCCATAAAGTCCCCAGGCTTGTCCTCTTGCCCACGCAGACTCATCCGCATAACCCTGCGCCGTCTTTTTTTCTTTTACTTCGCCTGTGGCGGGGTCATAGTTGATCACGTGGTAAGAGCTGTTGTCTTCTCTGAAATGATTTTCAATGGTTGTATTTGCGTGTGTTAAGGCAATATTGTAAAAAGTAGAATCCCCACTTTCCTTAAATGCCCAAAACAGCAATTCAAGATTCATCATATTGTCAATAATAACCAGGAAATCGCCCTCCTTTGAGTCCCAGGATTTGATGCAGCCCACCGTTTCATTAAATCGGGTAGAAAGCGATTTGGCGCTTTGCAATAAGATTTCTGTGTACTCATCTTTGGGATTGAGCCTGTGTTCATTGCCAAAGCTGCAGTACATCATAAAACCCAGGTCATGGGTGCTGGTATTGTACTGCTCTTTTTCCAACAGATCAAGCATTCTCAAAGCCTCCTGATGCAGTTCTTTATTCCCTGTTTCCTCGTGCAGGTAAATAAGGGTGCCGGGATAAAAACCGCTGCACCACCATTCCGAGCCACTGGTCACCAGCTTTTCTGCTTCTGCGTCATAGCTTCTGGGAAATTCGCCGGCTGGCAGGATCTCTTTCATATGCAGATACTGTTCTACACTTTGTTCCAGTCGCCTGTCTATGGTGGTGAGCAGGCTTTCATTGAATGATTCGGTCTCCGTAGTTTTCGAAGCATTGGTGCAGGAAACAAGCGCGCAGAAGAGAAAGATTGCTGCGGTAAGTTGGATATTTTTCATCTGTATATAATGGTTTTTGTTGGTCAAAATCGTCGATTAAACATTCTTCGTAGCATCCCTATCCTTTCGGTCGCTCTCTTTGGATGAAAGTAAATGATGCATATTTATCGTCGATCTCATCTTCTAAAGGGTATAGTTGTAGTTTAAGGCTATACAAATCAAGGAGTCCATTCCAGCACGCTCACTGTTTGGGGCTTGTTTTCGGAAATTCCCTCGCCGTCTTCCTGTATTACCTTTTGTAAAAAAAGGTGCACGACTTCATCCTTCCTCCAAAGTTCCGTGTCCAGCGATGGCTCCCACGAACCTAAATCTACCGAGGCCAGATCTTTAAACGCCCAGGTTCCCTTGGGGAAGTTTTTGTTGACAGCAGCGGTGGGCTTATTGCCCCGCTCTTCATCTCGGTAAATCAGAATGGTTTGAGTTTTCTTCCCCAAAGCTCGTGTCAGAATTTGAGGCCTGGCAATCGGGATTTTTTTTGTCCCCCCTCCGCTCAGGGAAAAGTCAGTTTTTCGCTGACTTACAGCCGTTGACGTCCAGGTCCCGCCTTTCTTGTAAATGAGATAATATTGCGGGACTGAAAGTGAGTCTTTTCTGTAGTAGGTAGCTATGATTGGATTGCCCCGCTCATCAGCAGTCATGGAGGTTTGGTTAATCAGCTCGCTGTTTTGGGGAATTGTAAGGGCTACTTCAGCAGTCTCCAGAGTTATGGGTAAATCGTATTTTTTTCCCTGCGAATTTTCCCAGGTAAGGCCACCATCTTTGGAGCGCGCATAGCACATATCATGATTGGTGGCCACATCCCAGGTTTCTCGCCAAACCCAGGATACATGGATAGTGCCTGATTCATCTATAAAGGTTTGCCAATAGGCATTTCTTTGGTTTTCTCCATCTATCAGATTATCCTGGAGCTGCTCCCAATTCTTAGAGGCGGTATCATATGTATTGATTACCAGGTTGCCATTTCCAGACGCACCATACCTGTAGAAGAAATATAAATTGCCGTCAGGAGCTCTGTAAAATTCAGGATAGGTGACCAAATCTTCATGTTTGCCTGTCATGGCCATTTTGTCAGTCAGCAGCAGCGAACCAGACGTAGTGCTTTTGGCGTAGCGCAGGCTGTCGTTGTGGTGGTCCCAGGCGACGTGGAGAAAGCCATCTCCATCTACCATAATGTTGATGGCGTTGTGCGCATCGGTCGCCTTGCCTTTATACGCTGTTCTTGTAATTTCCCAATCCGGACTTCCGATCTGGCGTTTTCCAATGACTACATATTGCTCAGGGTCATAGTAGGCAATGTATTGAGAATTGCCATGTGTGACCAACGAATTTTTTCTAAAGATGACCGCATTGACAGAGTTTTTTGCCCAGCCTTCT
>CAZWQB010000375.1:0-2669 GCA_964636035.1 uncultured Roseivirgaceae bacterium | reverse complement strand
GAAGCCAGCCGGTTTGCTCCGTGAAGGCCTGTACAGGCAGTCTCCCCCAGTACGAAAAGATGGTTTACACTCGTAAGTCCTTTTTCATCTGTGGCTATACCACCACAGGAATAATGTGCTGCCGGAACCACCGGAATCCAGTCTTTTTTGGGGTTGATGCCAGCATTCTTACAAATTTTCAAGATTCCGGGAAAATGGTTCTCCCATTCATGGGCATCAATTTGAGTTCCGTCGAGAAAAACATAGGGAAGGGAGTGACTGTTTATCGCCTTTACAATAGCACGGGCCACAATATCACGCGGAGCGAGGTCTTTTAGAGGGTGCTGCCCCTCCATAAAAGCTGCTCCGGAATCAGTTCTCAAAATTGCTCCTGCTCCACGAAGTGCTTCGGATATGAGCGGCAAATGCGAGCCGGATTGCTGCCACAAAGCAGTGGGATGGAACTGAATGTTCACCATGTCTTTTACTTCAGCCCCTGCATTTTTTGCCATGGCAATACCCTGGCCGGTAGCGGTAGATGGATTGGTAGAATATCTGTATAAGCTGCCCACGCCGCCCGTGCACAATACAACAGCAGATGCCTGAATCAAAAATGAGCGTTTGGAATTGCTATCCCACACATAAGCACCCTGCACAGACTTTTCCGAACTATCCTGAATAAGTTCGTATACCTCTGCGTCCTGGATAAGTTCAATATTTGGATAGTGCATCAACTTTTCGAAAAGCTGCTCCATGATGTGCTTTCCCGTAAAATCTTTATGATGCAAAACCCTTGGCAGGCTATGTCCTCCTTCCAACGCCATGGTGCGCTGCCCCTCCGCATTCTGATCAAATTTTACGCCCCATTTCTCAAGCGTTTGAATGGCTTCCGGCGACCTGGATACGAAATGTTCTACTACACCTGGTTCGTTCTCATAAGCACCGGCGGTAAGGGTGTCTTTAATATGTTCTTCTATTGAATCTTCAGAATCGGGTAGAACGGCGGCAATTCCGCCCTGTGCCAACCATGAAGAGCTTTGTTGTTTGTCTCTTTTGCTGGTGACCAGAATTTTCAAATCCTGGCGCTGCTGTGCCAACTCCAGCGCAAATAGAATTCCTGCAAGCCCGGAACCTACCACCAGTACGTCTGTACGCAAATCGGTTATGACCATTGAAGCATTCTTTCCAGGGGCACATTAGCCTTTCTAATGAGCTCGGGATCAAGCTCTATAGCAGGTGATTCCTTTAGAAGGCAGTTGTATAACTTTTCCAGCGTGTTCATTTTCATAAAGGCGCACTCGCTGCACGCGCAGGTATTGTCCTCGTGAGAAGGCGCTGCCAGGAGCGTCTTTCCGGGAGCCTCTTTCTGCATTTCGTACAAAATACCGGCTTCTGTTGCAATAATAAAGATGTCATTGCTGCTTGTTTTCACCCAATCGATCATCTTTTTTGTGGAACCCACAAAGTCTGCTATTTTTAAGATGTGATCTTCTGCTTCGGGGTGGGCAACAATTTTTGCCTGCGGGTTTTCCTGCATGAGCTTGATCAACTTCTCCATAGAAAAAGCTTCATGCACAATACAGGCGCCCTGCCATAGCACCATTTCCCGTTTGGTTTCTTTCATCACAAACCTGCCGAGATTGGCGTCAGGGGCAAAAACAATTTTTTTATCGGCTGGTACTTTTGAAACCAAATCGACGGCATTTGAGGAAGTAACGATGATATCGCTCATGGCCTTTATTTCGGCCGAACAGTTGATGTAGGTCATCACAAAATGATCGGGATGAGCAGCGAGGAATTGAGCAAACTGATCAGGCGGGCAATTGTCAGCCAATGAACAACCCGCGGCCATGTCAGGCAAAAGCACCTTTTTGTCAGGATTAAGAACCTTTGCAGTTTCCGCCATAAATTTTACACCAGCAAACACTATTATTTCCTTGTCTGTGGCTTTGGCTTTTCTCGACAAGTCCAGGCTATCGCCCACAAAATCTGCGATCTGCTGGATTTCTTCCGCCTGATAATAATGAGCCAGGATTACGGCATTTTTAGCCTTGGCCAACTCCCGGATTTCCCTTTGCAATGTCGCAGAATCTGTTTTGCTTCCTATCATTGTAGTTCCAAATAATAAAGTTCTGAATGCCCGAAAAATGTAATCCGTTAAAGATCACATTTATAATAGGTTTAAGCTCACAAAGATAGGTAGTATCAAATGAAAATTATCAAAATATTACCTTTCAATATTACTTTTGATTTTTTTTTGTGATTTTACCTTATGGTTCAGAATCAGAATAAATAATTTTTATTTCTTTACCGCAATGATAATGCCAGTACAAAGTGGTCATTTTTAAAGGATGGAATCATTCCAATTCTCGAATAATTTATCAGGCTTTTTACTTTCCTGGCTTTATAACTAATTTGGGTGCACAGGACATTCCATAAAAATACCTTATTTTTAATTCTTTAACCATAAGCGATCCCAAGATGCAATTATTATAGGAATAATATATCATCTTTAGGAAATGCCAAGTGACATAGGAGATTGTAATTCAAAAAAAATGCTGAATCAAATAAAAATATTAGCGAACAGCTTGCTGCCAGCTTATCGGCAAAACATATCAGAAGAATTTCTACTAAAATTCCAAAAGCTGGAAGAAAGCGAATTATCTATTGATAGTTTTAGCTTTTATACT
>CAZWQB010000374.1:0-2681 GCA_964636035.1 uncultured Roseivirgaceae bacterium | reverse complement strand
CCATCGGTTGGACTGGCATTTCTAAGGATAAAAATGGTTTGCCCATAATTTTCTCCAGCTCCGGAAACCACCAAATCGGGTTTGCCATCACCGTCAATATCGCCACAGTTGATATTTTTAGTAGGAGCGGCTATCCCCAAGGAAACCGACTGTCTGCCTCCAAAATTTATGGCCGCGCTACTGGAAGTATTTCGGTACACACCAACGGTTGTTTCAACTTCGTTAGATGTCGCCACATCCGACAGCCCATCCCCATCGAAATCGCAGAGACACAGGTCAAAAAGTCCTTCTCCTGCTGCGAAATTTTGCTGGGCAGCTAAGTTCGCTGCTGAAAAATTATCGCCTCCAAAAGAAAGTCCAAACTGCTCGCCAGAATAGCCAGTCAGCCCGGAGGTGAGATTGGTCACAGAAACGCTGCTGTAGGTGGCCCCGGCAGGAACTCTTGCCTTGATCAGGTTTTCCGAAACACTGGTCAGGCTGGCTTTTACGGCTCCGAAATGCACCTGAACATTCGAAAGGTTTGTCCCAAATCCGGATCCGGCAATAGAAACTTCATTATTTACCTGGCCTGAGTTTTTACTGATGCTGTTAATCACAGGCTTCTGAGCCTGTGCATCAATAAAAGCGAGCAGGAAAATAACAAGCAGTAGTATTTTAGCAGCGATTTTCATACGTTTAGAAAATTTTTTGTCACAGGAAATCGCTACTGAATTTTCATTCACGTTAGGCAAAAATTTCGCTTTTGTAGTTAGTATCGATTTCATTGGAATATCTATCTTGGTTTCCGCTCCGTTGTTTCCTACCTTCCGGTATCAAATCGCGGACGGTCTACCTGTACTTTTTTCTCCTCAAAGGTTTTCTTCTCTCCGAGTTTAAAGCTCAATTGTATTTCATGGCTCCCGGCGGTATAACCTGCTACCTGAGTGGCAGCCATTTCCCAGGCATATCCAAAAGTGAGGAAATCCTTGATTTTTATACCGGCCAAAGCATTAATACCATAGTCGACACGGTAGGAGGCACCCACCCACACCAGCTCTTTGATGTGAAAAATACCGGTCGCCTCTATTTGGGTAAAGTCATATCCCAGAGAGCGGTACAACAGGTGCGGTTCGAATGCAAAATTGCCCTCACTTATATTAAATTTATACGAAAGCATGGCGGCATATTGATCCAGCGGATTCAGCTCTTCTTCAAGTTCACTTGTTGTTGGAATCAGGTCGTTGGGCAATAAAGCAGGCAGTGCCAGGCCAAAATTGAAGTTTTTTATCTGGTATTTCAAGCCAAACCGCGCAGCAGGATTCATTACATTGTCAGTCGGTTCAAAAGGAAGCGGTCCGTTGAAAGATTCATCGAGGTCCAGCCGGTTATTCATTAAACCTCCTCCCAGTCCAAACTGTAGAAAATGCGCTTCTCCTAATTTAATCCTGTATCCTATGGTAATTTCTGCTGAAGAATTTGTTAGCAGCCCCTTTTTCTCCGTAAAAACGTTGGCACCAACAGCAATTGATTTCGAAAGTTGCGTATGAAAACTTAAATTAGAGCTCACTGGCGCACCATCTATGCCCATCCACTGCCTCCTGTGCGACAGATAAACCACTGAATAACCATCATGCCCTACGAAGGCGGGATTATAAACATAGGGATTTACGAAGTATTGATTGTGAATCGGTGCCTCCTGCGCATATGCCTTCAAGCAAAGGAATATACTGAAGAATAGGAGTATATATATTTTCATCTTTAAAAGTGTTAAAAACGCACCTTTTAAATATTTTCTTACGAGCCCAAAATTTCTATTTATGATCATTTCCACGGGATTACATCCTGATTATGAGTGGGAATGAAATTTTTGAATAAGAAACTACTGAAAATTGGCATATTAAGGTGTAAAATTTAAGTCTGCTACCAAGGATAATGATAGGCATTCTCGGTCTGCTGAAAATGCAATTGTTATAAACAATCTTACTTCTGTAATTAATGGATGTGATTGAAAATCTGAACCTCGAAATAGCTATATAAATTACATCCAAATTCTTCCTGTATGCATGAGGTTTGAAAAAGCCCTTAATACAAACAAGAAGGGTTTTTGTAGATGAGAATAACTAATATCTAATGATGTCCAAAGCGGTTAATTTGATGATGCGAATAGCTTTTGTTGTTTTACTGGTGATGCTTTTTACACCTTCTTATGCACAATTTCTGATTGGCCCGAAGGCGGGATTTCAGATGTCAAAAGTATCTTACAAGGACAAAGACTACAGCAAAGCCTTCAAAACCACTTTGAAACCGGGATTCAATGCCGGCCTTGTTTTGAATTATGAAGTGAACAAGACATTTTCTTTACATACCGAGCTATTCTATTCTCAAAAAGGCAAGGTTGAAAAAGACAAGGAGAGCGATAATAAAAACGTAGCAACCTATCACTACCTTGATCTTCCCATGCTACTTCGCGTTTCCCACCATAAAAAGATCAAAAAGCAGAACGTTGAATTTTATTTCAATGTAGGGCCGAGTTTTGGATACTGGCTGGGCGGTAAAGGAACCATGCATGCCAATGAGTTTTTGGAATATGCCGGTACCGATAAGATCAACTACAAAATTAGATTTGAAGAAGTAGATACCTATGGAGAATCAGAATTTGTACCTAATCCAAACAAGCTTCAGATAGAAGTCAATTTAGGCGG
>CAZWQB010000373.1:0-2681 GCA_964636035.1 uncultured Roseivirgaceae bacterium | reverse complement strand
CCGGAGGAAAAGAAACCCCAAGACAAAGGATGATTGGGATGATGTACCTCGTGCTCACAGCACTTCTAGCTTTAAATGTTACTAAAACTGTATTGGAGAGATTTGTTTTTATCAATCAAAGTCTTGAAAGATCAGTTTCAGAAGCAGAAGCTACCAATGAAGGTACAATAACTCGAATAAACTCTGCAGTTTCCGAATCAGGAAACAGAGACGCAGATGTTAAGGTTCTAAACACTGCCAAGGAGGTAAGAGATAGAACTTCTGCAATACTTGCGGAAATGGATGCGCTTAAAGAAGAGATAGTTGCCAATACAGGTGGTAAAGATGAAGCCGGGAACCTGATAGGAATTGACAATGAATCAGATGTTGCGAACCTCATGGTCAACCAGAAGAAAGGTGCGGAATTAAAGCAGAAGTTGAATGACTATGCTGCATTTCTTTCCCAAACTACTGGAGAGCCTTATGCTCCCTTAGCGCTTGATGCAAAAGAACATCCTACTTTTAAGGACGATCCAAATCAGAATAAGAAAGGTTTCTCAGAGCTTTACTTCGCTCAAACACCTATGTCAGCCAGTTTAGCAACTATCAGTCAGATGCAAACAGAGGTGATCAATTACGAGACACAGGCTTTAGATGCATTGGCGAGAAAAGTTGGTGCTGCGGATTTGAAATTTGATAACATCATTGCAATGGTGAGGCCAGAGTCCAATATTGTGGCTGCAGGTACAAAATACAAAGCAGACATGTTCATTGCAGCTTCTTCATCAGCGGTTACGCCTACCATGAAATTGAATGGCAAGTCGATTCCTGTTGAGAACGGCATGGGTAAAGTAGAACTTCTTGCGTCTGCCGATAGCTATGATAAAGACGGATTGGCAAAGAAAACCTATACTGCGGAGATCACTATTGACACTCCAGGTGGCGGTGATACTACTTATACCAACACCATAGAGTATTTTGTTGCTAAACCAGTTATTCAGGTACAATCTGCTGCTGTTCAGGCGCTATATCTAAACTGCGGTAATGAATTAAATATTCAGGTGCCTGCGTTAGGATCGACCTACAATCCATCATTCAGCGCAACTGGTGCGTCAGCTATCGAAGGTAGCCAAAAAGGTTTGGTGACTGTGGTACCTACCGCAGCCGAAGTAAAGTTGAATGTTAGCAGCAATGGAAACTTTATTGGTGCGGAAAACTTTAGAGTAAGAAGGATACCATTACCAAGTATCAAAGCGTTATCTGGTGGCAAGGAATTGAATCTTAAAACTGGTGTATCAGCTCCGGGACCGAGATCATTGGAAATAAAAGCTATTCCTGATCAAAGCTTTGCTGAATTTCTTCCTAAAGATGCTCGTTACAGAGTTTCGCAGTGGGAAGTAACACTTGCAAGAGGTTCAAGACCGGTTAAAACTGAAAGAGTAACTTCTGAAAATATTAACTTAAATAGCTTTGCTTCTTTGGCAAGACCAGGTGATAGAATTGTAATAGAAGTAAAACAAGTACAAAGGATGAACTTCCGTGGAAATGTTGAAAATGTAAACATTGGAAACGAGATCATTCAGATACCTTTGAACTAATAATTAACAAAGTGTTATGTAAAACATGTTAGAAATAAATATGATCCTGTAAAGGAGGTATTATTTCTAACATGCTAAGTAATCTGGAATCAACAAATTTTTAAACAGATGAGAAAAATAGGTTATGTAATTGTTTGCTGTGTCCTTGCCTCAATGGGTATTGGCTCAACAGCACATGCACAAGAAGTAGCTTCCACTGGTTATAATCCTCATTCCGTACATCCTATACACGAATCAAGCATCATGTATAAGAAGACACTATGGAGAAGGATGGACCTGAAGGAGAAGCAAAACAGACCCTTCTTTGCATTTAATAACGAAATTACGAAAATAATAATAGAGGCTGTTAAAGCCGGGGTTTTAAGACCCTACGAGAACGACTCTCTGAGGACAAGAATGTCTAAAGAGCAATTTTTAGAAAACCTGAAGCTTCCTGAAGTAGGTGGCGGGTTGACTGAAGAAGAGAAGGCATTAGGCTTTGGCGAAGAAGATGCCGGCGGCTGGGGCGACTCAGGCGGTTGGGGAGATGCAGGTGGCTGGGGTGATGAATCCACTGCTGATGCAGGAGCTGGTGCTGCAAGTGAATCAGCATCCGAAGAAGTTTCCAACGAGTTTCTTCCAAGCGAAGTGTCAATTCTGGAGATCAAAGAAGACATGGTCTTCGATAAAAAACGGTCTCTGATGATTTACGATATTCAGTCTATCAGCTTAATTATTCCTGCTGAGAAATTTGAGACAGGGCTATTCAGACCGGTTGCGACCTTCAGGTACAAAGACCTGGTAGAGTTGTTCAGAAGTATGCCTGAGGAAGCTATATGGTTCAATCCTCAGAACAGCGCACAGCATAGAAACCTGGCTGATGCATTTGCACTGAGGTTGTTCAATGGAAGAATTACGAAAATATCCAATCCTCAGAACCTGGAGATTATGGATATTTATTCAGCCAGCCAAAAAGAAGGTTTGATCAAGTCATTACAGATAGAACAAGAGTTGATCGAGTTCGAACATAACCTTTGGGAATTTTAAAAAGAATCCATTTTATTTACATAACACTATATGAAGAGGGGCTTTATGCCCCTTTTTTATGTTTTATCACTAGATGAA
>CAZWQB010000372.1:0-2702 GCA_964636035.1 uncultured Roseivirgaceae bacterium | reverse complement strand
CGGAATTGCAAACCCTCTACCTTGCCATTTCCTGTGATCTCCTCTGTGATTTTATTCAAGTGACTGTTTACACCCAATGATTGGATTTTATTTTTCAATAAAGTAGCTGCTTCAGCGTCCAGTTGCCTCGGCATCAGGCGACTTGCAAATTCAACCACATGCGCCTCCAGGTTCAGGTCAAGCAGTGCTTTTGCGGCTTCCAGGCCCAATAGCCCGCCACCAATCACGGCGGCCCTTTTCACCTTTTTGGAATAGTTGATGATCAATTCCAGATCTTCAATAGTTCGATACACAAACACCCCGTCACGCTCAAAGCCCTTGATTGGGGGCACAAAAGCCGAGGAGCCGGTTGCAAAAACCAGTTTGTCATAAAAAAATTCCTGATGATCATGGGTAATGACTTTCTTCTCCTGCGTATCCACATTGACTATTGGGGTTCTCAGAACCAGTCGGATATTGTTCTCCTCATACCAGGACAAAGGAGCCATTTGAAGGTGCTCTTCGGACTGCGAGGAAAAATATTCACTTAGATGAACCCGATCATAGGCTGGTCTCGGTTCTTCGCCGAATACAATGATATTGTAATCTCTGGCAAAGGGCTTTGCAAGAAGGCGCTCGCAAAACTTGTACCCTACCATGCCGTTGCCAATTATTATCAGATTTTTCATTTCTTTTCTTTTTTTAAGCCTTCAAGGCCTGCGTAACACTTGCAATTGAATATCTATTACAATAATACGTATTTATACGTTACGTTTTAAACAATTTTTTATCTTTCTTAGTAAAAAAATGAGCAATATCCTTTGCAAACGACTGCAATAGATGATTTTTAATGTTTTTTTTTGAAAACAGCTCATTAATTTGACCACATTTGAAGAAATAATGAAATACGTAGAGGGATTGGGCACCGGGAGACTGGCTACATACCTCATCCCCCCCGAACTGCTTCGGGGCAGGCTCCGCCTTCTCCTTAAGGAAGAAGGGTGTTACTGCAGTGGTATTAGCGGAATTTCAGCTATGAATAGTTTGAAAGACACCTTTTGGCATCTTTTTTTTGGCAAAAATAGGTTCCTTTTTAAATTTTAAGTCACAGCTTCTCTCTCCATGGTCGTGTGGCACACCGACCATCTGCTATGCTTGATTTTCAAGTGAAGTTGTATTTCTACTCGGGACCTTCGGTACCAGAGCAATTATCGAAATTCTTGATTCGACTGGCTACGTTAAATCGCCCGCAGGGCAGGCAAATGACGGTCACTCGTCAGATATGAGCGACGGCTGCTGACATACCTCATCCCCCCCGAACTGCTTCGGGGCAGGCTCCGCCTTCTCCTTAAGGAAGAAGGGTGTTACTGCAGTGGTATTAGCGGAATTTCAGCTATGAATAGTTTGAAAGACACCTTTTGGCATCTTTTTTTTGGCAAAAATAGGTTCCTTTTTAAATTTTAAGTCACAGCTTCTCTCTCCATGGTCGTGTGGCACACCGACCATCTGCTATGCTTGATTTTCAAGTGAAGTTGTATTTCTACTCGGGACCTTCGGTACCAGAGCAATTATCGAAATTCTTGATTCGACTGGCTACGTTAAATCGCCCGCAGGGCAGGCAAATGACGGTCACTCGTCAAAGCCGAGGCGACGGCTGCAACCTGCGTGGATTTGACTTTAACCGAATCAGGTGCGGATGGGAATAAAACTGGACAGGAACATTGGGTACCTACGGCACCATTTCCAAATGATTTTCGATTCTACAAATATTTTGTCCCTTCTGGGACTGTGGCTTTCCGCATACAAGGAAACCAATTGTCGAACTCAAATTACAAATATTTGACCCCGGTGGAGTCAATGCGCCGCAGTTGGATGCAAGCCCAAACTGCCAGAAATTAGCTCAGTTGAATTCCCTAATGGTCAGGATCGATCACGCAGGACTGGAGAGCGATTTTTTAAATCGCCCAAACTGACGCCAGAAAACTGACACAATTGTTTGCACCACCATTGACGAGCCTGAAGGGCTTGAACATGAATAGAAAAGTAAGATACAGCAAAACAACCCTAACGGGGTTGAACCCTACGTCCTAGCTCCAAAATTACAGGAAATGTCTCTACGAAGTGCTGACCGTGCCGCACGCCCCGAAATGCTCCGGGACAGGTGTGCACGGAAGGGTCTTGAGCGTGGGGGCGTCCCAAAACACGCTTTATTGTATAGCCAACTCTTATTGTTGCGGACATCTTAGCCCATTAAAAACCGACATCCTGCTTCGGCAATTATCGCATAAAAAAAGCTCCTGGTTTTCACCAGAAGCTCTTTCTTATGTATTTAAATTTGTTTACCAGATCTTGGCCCGGATGCTGTCGTGCCTCCACATGTTATCACCTTCTTTTACATCAAAAGCCTCATAGAACTCCTCAAGGTTTGACAAAGGTCCGTTTACGCGGAAGTCCCCGGGAGAATGCGGATCTGTTAGAATCTGCGTTCTTAGTGCTTCAGGACGCGTTTTGGTTCTCCAAACCTGTGCCCAGGACATAAAGAAACGCTGCTCAGGCGTATAACCATTGATTTTACCGGGATTTCCGTGCTCCTTCAGGTGCCGCTGCAAGCCGTCGTAAGCTACAGCCAATCCGCCCAAATCAGCAATGTTTTCGCCAAGCGTGAGTTCGCCATTTACAAACAGACTGTCCAATGCTTCATAACCGTTAAATTGCTCCACAAT
>CAZWQB010000371.1:0-2741 GCA_964636035.1 uncultured Roseivirgaceae bacterium | reverse complement strand
TTTCTTCGGAATACTTTACCAATCAGTTTATAGAGGCAGTAAGAAATAACAATGTCCAGGAGTTTACCAATTTTTACCTTCAGGTAGACATCCTCATTATAGATGATGTACAATTTCTTTCGGGTAAGGAAAAAACACAGGAAATCTTTTTCCACATATTCAATCATTTGCACCAGTCGGGCAAGCAAATTATCATGACGAGCGACTGCCCGCCGAGAGACCTTAAAGGGCTTCAGGAACGATTGCTTTCCAGATTTAAATGGGGACTCACGGCTGATTTACAGCAACCTGACTTTGAGACGCGCATTGCCATCATCCAAAATAAAATGCAGGCAGATGGCATTAATATTCCGGATAATGTTATTGAATACCTTGCTTATAGCGTAGATACCAATATCAGGGAGTTAGAAGGGGTCTTGATATCGCTCATTGCACACGCCTCTCTCAATAGAAGAGACATCGATCTTGAGCTTGCAAAGCAGACGCTGAAAAACATTGTGCATGACATCGAAACCGAGGTTGGCATTGATTTTATACAAAAGACTGTTTCAGAATACTTCAGCGTATCGCTGGATGATATGAAGGCGAAAACCAGAAAGAAGGAAATTGTAATTGCTAGGCAGGTGGCTATGTACTTTGCTAAAGAATATACACACCACTCCTTAAAGTCGATCGGCTTCCATTTTGGGGGGCGGGACCACAGCACCGTAATTCACGGAGTGCAGGCGGTAAATGACATGATGGAAACGGATTCCAAGTTTAAGTATGCCATTGATGAACTTAAGAAGAAGCTAAAAATGAAAGCTGTTTGAAAAATGGCTTTTCAAGAAGAATACATTTTTGAAAGATTATTTCAACTCGACGGGTAAAACAATTTTCGAAAAATTTTTGATAAAAAGGCAGCAGGCAATTAATATTGTTTGCTGCTTTTCTATTTTAGAGACAATAGATTATAGGCATGTACAGTTGTGCCGAACGTTTCTCGTGAAAAACAGTTCATCAGAAAGATGTTGGAAATTTTCTAAGTGAGCACGCTAAAGTCGTTTTTTTAGAACTTCTTAAACAACAGAAGCTGAGGTTCAGGAGAGCCAGGCGTAACAAATAATATTTGAGACTTAAATAAAAATGTGATGGGGATACGTGCTTTGTTAAGCAAGCCGCTGGCAAACTATGTGGTCAAAAAGTATAATGAGTGGAATACGAATCCAGCGAAAGCACAGCAGGAAGTTTTGCTGCAGCTTATGGAAGGAGTTAAAGATACTGCCTTTGGAAAAGACCACGACCTTGCCAGTGTCCGGACTTATGAAGACTTTAAAAAGAGGGTTCCGGTGAGAGACTACGAAGGATTGAAGCCCTATATTGAACGCATAAAAAAAGGCGAGGAAAATGTCTTGTGGAAAGGAAAACCCATTTATTTTGCCAAAACTTCAGGCACTACTTCAGGTGTTAAATACATTCCGATTACCAAAGAATCTATTCCCAATCACATCAACAGTGCACGTGATGCCATTTTACATTATGTGCATGAAACAGGAAATGCACAGTTTTTAGATGGAAAGCTCATCTTTCTGTCTGGTAGTCCAATTTTGGACACCAAAGACCCGATCCCTACCGGCAGGCTGAGTGGCATTGTAAACCACCATGTTCCCGGATACCTGAGAACGAACCAAATGCCAACCTTTGAAACCAACTGCATAGAGGATTGGGAGCTGAAAGTGGACAAAATCATAGAAGAGACAGAGGGGAAGAACATGACCCTCATCTCTGGAATTCCTCCATGGGTACAGGTTTATTTTGATAAGCTACACGCCAAAACAGGAAAGAAGATAAAAGACATTTTTCCCAATTTTTCGCTCTTCATCTATGGAGGCGTAAATTTTGAGCCATACCGGGCAAAATTGTATGAGGCCATTGGTAAAACCGTCGATTCGATCGAAACTTATCCTGCCTCTGAAGGCTTCATCGCTTTTCAAAACAAACAGCATGATCCCGGCCTGCTTTTGCTGATTAATTCAGGAATATTTTTCGAGTTTATTCCGGCTTCCGAATATTTCGACGAAAATCCGACCCGGCTGAGTCTGGAGGAGGTTGAGTTGGGAGTGAATTATGCCTTGATCATCAATAACAACGCAGGTCTCTGGGGATATTCTATTGGGGACACGGTAAAATTCGTATCCAAGAAGCCCTATAAATTGTTGGTTACCGGAAGGATCAAGCACTTTATCTCAGCATTTGGCGAACATGTAATTGGGGAAGAGGTAGAAAAAGCCTTACAATTAACAATGGCTGCGCACAAAGAAGTGGCCGTGGCAGAGTTTACAGTAGCACCCCAGGTAAATCCCAATGAAGGCCTGCCCTTGCATGAATGGTTTATTGAATTTTCACAGCCACCGCAAAATTTGATAGCATTCGAAAATGATCTAAATTTGCATTTGCAAAAACTGAATACCTATTATGATGACCTTATTCAAGGCAATATCCTCAGGAAGCTGAAGGTTGTTGTTTTAAAGGAGAACGCATTCAGGGATTATATGAAATCTATTGGTAAATTGGGCGGACAAAATAAGCTGCCAAGATTATCCAACGACAGGAACATAGCAGATGCTTTACAAGACCACAGGCAAGATGGAGCCGATAATAAGTAGTCGACTGTTTTGGTTTGCACGCTCTTGTTCAGATTCCATAAAGATTTCATGCATCAATAAATGCGCGGGAATCTGAGATACAGAAATGATCAAAAA
>CAZWQB010000370.1:0-2744 GCA_964636035.1 uncultured Roseivirgaceae bacterium | reverse complement strand
GTCAGTGGGGCAAGGCCTTCTTTATATACTTCATTCGTATCATCATACACCTCCTGGGCAAGTGCTACGTTTCGCTCCTGCGTTTCAATGGAAGAGAGGCTGGTGTGCATTTGTGTACGTGCATTGGCCAGCTCCATACTGGTATTCTGCCTAAGCTGGTTCAGATCATGATCCACTTTTTCCACTTCTATGCGGGCCTGCTTTATGCGGTTTCTTCGTTGAAAACCATCAAAAATAGGGATATTCAACTGCAAGCCTACAGATACGGCCTTGAACCAGGGCTTGTCGCCATCCAGAAAATCAAACTCATTTCTCTGTGCGTTGGTATTTGCCTGCGCAAAAGCCGATAGGCTTGGATAGTAACCGGCAGAGATGTTCTTGACGTTCAGATTGTAAAGGTGCTTTTGCGTTTGAAGCACTTTATACTCCGCACGCGCTTCCAGCACTTCCTCCATGCTATCTTCGGTCGGCACCAGTACATCCTGAAGATTTGAGCTTTCATCCAGAACAATTTCTTGTCCCATCGGCATATTCATGAAAAACTTTAAGCCATTCAGTTGTTGCTCATAAATTGCCATCAGACTTTGCCTTTGATTTTCAAGGTTGGTTTTATTCACAATCACCCGATTTACCTGCACTTTTGTCACCACATCATTTTCATACTGCAGCTTCAAAATCTCCTCCAGTTGTTCAAGTCGTCTAAAGTTGGCCTCTACCGTATTGAATTGTTCTTTGGTTTGCAACAATTGTAAATAGGCGGCGCTGACGTTGTAAATCACCTGTTCTTCACTCATTTCGGACCGCAGTCTATAAAGATCCCGGGTCGTGCTTGCGGCTTCAAGCCCTACAAAAAATGACTTGTTGAAAATCAATTGTTGTAGCTCCAAACCACCTGTGGCGCTGTATTTGGTTCCAAACTGAACCGGGATCATCGTTCCTGGCTCTCCCGCCAGCTCTCCAGGCAGTAGTTGGGTAGCCAAGGCAGGATAATGGTTTAACTGCCCGAAAGCATTCAATTGTGGCAGGCCAGAGCCTTTGGTTTCTTTGATTTTATACTCAGCGCTTTCTTCATCAAGGCGCGCCTTTTGGATAGATTCATTATTTCTGAGGGCATAATTCACAGCTGCTTTTAATGTTAGCGACTGTTCACCCTGCTCCTCGCTTTGCGAATAAATCGGGCCTGCCATAAGCAATAACAGACACGAAACATAGATTAGCTTTTTCAAAATAATTAATTGTTATATAATAAATGTTTGGTTATGAATACTTTATAAAGTTCTGAATTAAAAGAACCATCAAGCCAAAAAGTTATTCTCTGGTTTTCTGCCATCTTTCAAACAAGAGCGGCAACTCCTTATTAACAAAGTTCAGGAAGTGGATCAACTCTTCCAGGCTCTGATTAAACTCCACGGTTTCTTTGTTTCTGATTGCAAGTACTTCCTCCAGCAAAGTATGAAAAGCTGTCATTCCCTCCACTCTTTTAGAGAAAGCTTCTTTCCAGTTAGATATTTTCAGGCGGAAATACCTTTTTCTATCTCCCAGATACGTTGTGTACTCCACTTGTCCTGAGTTGAGCAGCATGTTCAAAGCATTGCTCGTGGCACTTTTACTTATCTTAAGCGTGTCGGTTATTTCTTCAAACGAAAGCTCCGGATTATCCGAAACATACATCAGTCCCAGAATACGTGCAGCGGCAGGTTGCACCCCTGCCATCTCGTGAGAAATGCCGATTTTCTCAATTATTACCTTTTGTTTTTCCGATAATGTCACGGTTATATATTTTTGTTCTCGCTAATGATACGGCAAAGGTAAATAAAAGTTTCTTTAGTTCATAATTTAAAGAACCAAATTTTTTTATTACCTGGAAGCAATGAATTTGAAACGCCGCTTCGCGCAAACCCCTTTCGTGCGCACCGCCGCTAGCCTGGCCCGGAGCATTTCGGGGCGTGTGGCACGGCCAATCCCCGGTACTTATCCTTGCAGTGCAGTTCGCGTCATGCATTGCATCCCTAAGTGTTAAATTGACCTAACATTGTAGCTAAGTCGCTGTAAATTGCTTTAACCTTTTTAAAAGGAGTTTATGTTTAAGCCTGCGAACTTCCCACTTTAATATTTTTTTGGTTCTGAATGTTCAGAACCAAAAATATATAAGTACATTTGCATCGTAGAAAATTTGTTGCGGATTTCGGGGTTTAGGCATGATTAATGATGCGCATAATCCTTTATGTAGTTAAGCCGTAATAGCATTTGCTTCAAAAATAATAGTGAGGAGGTGACGCAATAGCACTTCCTAAGCATAAATAATATTTAACCTAAATCAAATGAATTATGCTGAACCATTATAATAATATAAAAGGCACACTTCTAAGAATCATCAGAAAGAAAACGGGTATCAAAGACCCAAAATTAATTGATAGCAATCCGGAGTTTAAGAAACTGGGGTTGGACAACGTGGACATAGTCGATATGATTTTAGAAGTTGAAAAGCGCTATCATGTGGTAATTCCGGATGAGGTGCCTCTCAATACGCCCAATGATTTTGTAAATTATATCAACGTTTCTTATCCGAAGCTGGCGGGGTAAAACTTCTACACTTAGAATACTTATTTCCTGATATCAACCGGCCTTGTTGTAAAGACTGGACTGCTTTTCTTTTGTTCAAAAACGATTAAACAGTCGATATCACTGTTTGCTGCCACAATTGAGCGTTTATCGTAAGATTGAACATTGAAGTATTGTTTTGA
>CAZWQB010000369.1:0-2760 GCA_964636035.1 uncultured Roseivirgaceae bacterium | reverse complement strand
GCCTCGCATTTTGTAGCCGTAGGGACGTACGGAATGGATATAGGTGCATACACACCATTTTTGTGGATGATGCGGGACAGAGAGCATATCCTCCGGCTACTGGAGTGGGTAAGCGGAGCAAGGATGTTGTACAATTACATCTGGGTAGGTGGCTTGTTCTATGATCTGCCGGTTGGATTTGAAGAAAAGTGCAGAGAATTTATTTCCTATTTGAAGCCGAAACTTATCGAACTCGAAAATCTGGTGATCAACAATAAAATATTTATTGAAAGAACCGCCAATGTAGGCGTATTGTCCCGCGATCTCGCCATCAACTACGGTGTAACCGGCCCAATGTTGCGCGCGTCCGGATTGAAGTATGATTTACGAAGAGTCGACGCCTATTCTGTTTATCCGGAACTGGATTTTGATATCCCTGTCGGAAGTGGCGAAATGGGCGCGCTGGGCGATTGCTGGGACAGAACCTGGGTGCGGGTAAGGGAATGTGATGAGTCTGTAAAAATTATTGAGCAATGTTTGGACCGCCTGCAGTCAGATCTCAAACGAGACAGGAGTTTTGATCCGAGGTCAGCAGTGCCCAAAAAGATAAGGCCTAAAGCACAGGATTTTTACATCAGAGCAGAAAACCCTAAGGGCGAACTTGGGTTTTTCTTTAGGGCCGACGGTAAATCGGATATCCCTTCTCGTGTAAAGGCGCGCTCCTGCTGTTTTGTGAACCTGTCTGTGCTGCCGGAGATTTCTAAAGGTGCCATGATAGCGGATTTGATAGCCATCATTGGTTCTATTGATTTGGTATTAGGGGAGGTTGATAGATAATTTGATAATTTTTTAATGTACCAATTGACTAGTTCGTTTACAGCACAGGGGTGATGGAGGCGATCTCCAGAGTCTTTTCAAAAGTTCATTGGTGGAGACAAGTTTTTTGCTGACATTACCAGACTAACAGTATTCCTTAATTAGCATGAACATCCTTACAGCCTCGCAGATAAAAGAAGCGGATGATTTTACGATTAAAAATAAGCCCATTGCTTCTATTGACTTGATGGAAAGAGCTTCTAAGGCTTTTGTAAACCAATTTTTGAAAATTTACGATCCGAAAAAAACGGTTGTTGTTTTTTGTGGAATGGGAAATAATGGTGGTGACGGCCTGGCAATCGCCAGGATGTTGCTGAAAAAAAAATTTGCTGTTCTTGTATATGTTGTAAAAAGTGGAGAAAAAGGTTCTCCTGATTTCGAAACCAATCTACAAAGATTCCAGCGCCTATGCCCATTAATTTTTATTAACAACAAAACCGACGTCCCAGAAATACCAAAAGGCGCTGTAGTGATAGATGCCATTTTTGGTTCTGGTCTTTCGCGACCTGTTGAGGGCTTGCATTCAGACGTGATACTCGCTATAAATGCCAGTGATGCTGAAGTAGTGGCTGTGGATATAGCATCTGGTTTGTTTTCAGACCAGCCTTCAAAAGGTGAAGCAGTGGTCAGACCCATCTTAACCATTACTTTTCAGGTTTACAAACTGGCCTTTCTAATGCCCGAAAATGCTGAATTTGTGGGCGATCTGAAAGTGGTAGATATAGGGCTGGATCGTTCTTTTTTATCCTCGGTAGATTCACCTTACAAACTTATCGATAGAGAGCTGGTGGCTTCGATGTTGAAGCGGCGTAGAAAATATGCTCATAAAGGTGATTTTGGAAAAGTGCTGCTGGTAACCGGAAGTTGGGGAAAGATTGGTGCCAGTGTTTTGTGCGCACGTGCTTGTTTGCGTACAGGAGCGGGTTTATTGTCCATTCATGCACCTCGCTGTGGTTATGAGATTCTGCAATCCACTGTTCCCGAAGCGATGATCGAAACAGACATCAAGAAAAAACATATCACGCAGGTAAAAGACGCAGATCGTTTTGATACCATTGGCATAGGCCCCGGCTTAGGAACCTCCACGGAGACTAAAAATGCTTTGGCCTCTCTATTAAAAGGATACAAGATGCCGATGGTGTTCGACGCAGATGCGTTGAATATTTTGTCGGCAAATAAGATGCTTTTTAAAAATATGCCTTCAGGAAGTGTTTTGACCCCGCATCCTAAGGAGTTTGAGCGAATGGCAGGGAAATCCAAGAACAGCTTTGATCGGCTTCAACTTCAAAAAGCGTTTTCAAAAAAACATCAATGCATCACGTTGGTAAAAGGTGCACACACCAGCATCGCTACTCCCGATGGACGAGTCTTCTTCAATACCACGGGCAATCCAGGCATGGCTACAGGTGGTAGCGGAGATGTGCTCACGGGTATGATCTCGGCACTTGTGGCTCAAAAATATGAGCCTTTAGAAGCCGCCATCATTGGTGTATATCTTCACGGACTCGCGGGCGATCTTGCTGCGGAAAAGTTGGGTCAGGAAGCCATGCTTCCTTCTGATATTATTGATCATATTTCCGATGCTTACATTTCTTTTCGGTAGCGCATCTTTCGTTCAAACTGCCAACCGCCTACTGCTACTTCCTGTCGCTTAGAAATAGCTTTACCAAACCTCATTGAAAATTCGTTTGCAAGGAATACATTTGTCGCTTCTAATCGATCGAAGGTTTAGTAAAGCGGTTGCCAATTGCCTACTGCCGATTGCCAAATCAATCCCAGCAGATACCATAAGTTAATAGAGATGTCATCGCTGGGCTCATTTTGAGCCTAGTGTATTATTCTAACATCTAATATTATCTAATATCTAACATCTAATATCTAACATCTCTTGCCGACTGAAAATGC
>CAZWQB010000368.1:0-2773 GCA_964636035.1 uncultured Roseivirgaceae bacterium | reverse complement strand
TTAAATAACGTGACTTATGGGCCGGGAATTCGATGATCAATTTATTCAAGCGCTGAACAAGCACATCAATATTGCTCATAAGGTATGCAATCTCTATTACTATGGTTCGGAACACCGCGAAGATGTTTTTCAGGAGATGATGTACCAACTGTGCACCGCATATCCACACTTTCAGCACAAGGCTAAATTTTCAACCTGGATGTACAGGGTGTGTTTGAATACTGCCATCAACTTTAGGAAGAAGGAATCAAAACATACCCGTGTCTCTATTTCCGAAGATCACCATGAAATCCCTGATGAGCCTGAGTCTGTAAAAAGCGATAACATGCAGCAACTGTACCGTGCAATAGAGTCGCTCTCGAAAGTAAACAAGGCCATTGTATTGTGCTATCTGGAAGACCTCAGCTATGAGGAAATCGCTGACATTACAGGCCTTACGAAGTCAAACGTTAGTGTCAGGCTCGTCAGAATTAAAAAAGAACTCGAAAAGAAATTACAGGCTTCTAAAGCAACGTCCTATGCAAAATATTGAAGAACTTAAAAATGGTTGGAGACAGCAGAGCGCTCCGGGCAATTCTATAGAAATAGATCAAAATAACCTACGCCAAATTATGAAAACAAAAATTAAATCTCAGAAAAACTTAAGTATGAAGTACTTTTGGGCTGCTTTTGTGCTTCAGATCGTCGTATATGCCTTTCTTTCAAATCTGATGATCAGGTATTGGACTGATGTTTCGCTGGTATATGTTTGTGCCTTTTGCTTTTTGCTTTACATTCCTTTTACAGTAGTGCTCCTAAAAAAATATAAAAAAATGGCAGTGCTAAAAATCTCCGGTAGTGCTATTGAAGGTTCCATCTCTGAATACGTAAAACAGCAACATCAACTTCTTTCAGGATTTTACCGCTTTAAAAGGAGATACGAGCTCATGCTTGTTCCGCTAAGTTCAGCGATTATGATCTGGGTTATCTTCCGATTATATGTACCAGGAGGGGTCAGCGACCATCCTATTCTCGCCTCATTGTGTTTTATAGGAACACTTGCATCTTGTGCTCAGGCCATTATTATGGAAAATAAAAGGAACTTTAAAGAGCCGCTCCGCAATTATGAGCTTATTTTAGAGGATATGGAATCATAAAGCTGCTTTGGTTTCTAAGCTTTGTAGTTGTCGGATGTTGATATAGAAGACTAAATGGTGAATTGAGGCTCCCTCTTCATAGGCTGCACCGCATTGCCAGAACGCACTGCTGACGACAGGGGATCGCCGCAGCTTTATCCCGCCAGTGGGCGGGAGAAAAGCCTAGCGATGACGTCCTAAAAAGTCCTTGCCGAGACGACATTGCAACGGGTTTCCAAAAGAATCCTTGTGCAATTCATAAAAAGCACATGATAACAAGATGAATCCAAACTACCAGGCAGCGCAGAAACTTCTCCGTCATTAACTACTATAAATCCAAAATACTAATCGACACAAACCGGCACCTGGATCATTTGTAAATTATTGCCCGGGGTCCAGATAGTACGTGTTCGCCACACAATGTTGTTGCATTGACTGTTGCCATTGTTGTCCTCACCTGGAACTATCCTGGACAAGTCATATTGGTAGACGATTTGCGTACCAACAGGAAGACCATCTTCTTCAATTTCTTCCAGAATTTCAAAGCTGAATTGAAGGTCGAAATCAGCATCGGAAGCAGTTCCACCAAAACTCAACTCATACGGATATATCGTTCCTCCACCTGAAATTTTACCAACCTCGTCAATCGAAAACGACACACCTTCTGATTCTCCATGCCACCGTTGCCCATTCTGCAAGCCCATTATCGAAAAGCTTACTTCTCCTTCTTCCCCAAAAGTGCCAAATACCACCAATCTGGAGCTGTCATTAACATCTTCAAAATATACACTCCCATCGCCATAAAAATTTTCTACTTCCGCTTCAGGAATTTTCAGTTCCACCTCCATGGATCCCGTATAAGGCTCGCCTGCATATTTGTAGGCGGCTTCCTCAGGAGTGTTATCCTCATTATTGTTACATCCAGTTAGAACAAAAGCGATTATCAATTGAGGTAGAAGTAAAAGAAGGCGTTTCATTTTTAATTGACGACAGTGATTTGATTTGAACCGGATTTTTTAGAGACTGTTTAAAATTTTTTTGGAGGGTAAGTTGGCCTGTTTAGGAAATTCGCTCTTTAGGACAATCTCTTTCCTGCGCGCGATACGAAATAAAATTTATCTACCGCTGTAGCAGTATTGGGGATTCTCTCTAACTGGACAATGCACGTTTCGTCCACTGTAAATTCGGGAGAAATAAGGAAAAAAAAGTTGTAAGCTACTGCAAATCCTCGTTATAAAACACGCCTTTATTTTCTGTTCTTTCCAGCGCATGGGCTACTATCATCTTGGCTGTTGACAGAGATAAGCGGAGCTTTTTTAGGTCCAGCGAAGTTGAAGGAAGGCCTGCAATTGCCCTTTCTTCTATGTCTTCCAATTTCTTTGCTGCATCTCGTAAACCTGAGGTTGATTTTACCACACTTACTTTACTCTGCATAACTTCCCTGACCTCGTTAAGGAAGGCTTCGGCCAGTTGCATTGAGGATTGATCGGTCGTGAGTAGCGGTACTGAAAAGTCGTTTTTGGCTGCGCCAAATGGGAGTGAGCCTTTTCCAATGGCTGATGCCAGCGAAGTGGCCATTACAGTAGCTTCAAGTAAGCTATTCGAAGCCAGCCGGTTTGCTCCGTGAAGGCCTGTACAGGCAGTCTCCCCCAGTACGA
>CAZWQB010000367.1:0-2787 GCA_964636035.1 uncultured Roseivirgaceae bacterium | reverse complement strand
TCATCCGCAGCAGCTCCACACGCCATTTAGGGAAACCTAATCCCGGCAAGCCCTCATAAGATTCGCTCGGAAGGGAAGAAATCTTCCAGCGAGAAATGCAAGCCGTTGGATTAAGCTTTGGAATGGCATGTCGTATGATAAACCCCGTTGCCTGACTTTGTTCCACCGCCAGTTGCAGCCTCCTGGAGGTGTTAAAGTCCAGATTGCGGGCTTCTGCCACAACCGCAGCAACCGCACTGCATTTCAATACTTCATAAAGTACTGGCATAACATCTTCTTCCTTTGGAACATCTACAAAGATGAGTCGCTCGGGGTGTAGGCCATAGCTCATCAATGCCGGAGGAAAAAGCCTGCGATTCACGCTTATCCAGAACGTTACACCCTGATTGGCCATAACTCCGGACATCAGTCCCGTTATAAAACCGCTGGTGGCGGCTACATCTTCTGGTTCAGAAATAAACTCATGCACTGCAGCAGTAGGAAAAGAACCTTTGGGAAAAGCCTGCTGCATAGCCCCCAAAGCCAACTCCGAAACAGGGCTGGTAGCTGGCTTAAAGCCTTCCAGACGATGTATATCCGTTTGCAACTGAGCTATAATATGTGCTTTGGTTTGAAGCATGAGGTATTTTTTTGAAGATGCAACAAAGCAAATTGCTTTAGTAAATACTAATCGTTTTAGTATACAAACTTACATAAACTAAATTTGTTAGTAAAGATGAAGAGATGTTTTTTAATTATGCGTCCTTGCGGAATTCCGGAATTTTCTCTGAATATCCGGGATCCTTTTGATGTGCGGATTAATCTGATGTGCGGGTTTGCTGATGATTATTTGATGCTGGCGACGACTTTCGGCCGGTTCGGGGTTCGTTGCAAATGATGAGGGGATTCCTGATAAGTCTCCTTTGAGAGCCTTTCAGGAATGACGAAAGAAAAAGAAAAGGCGCTACACAAGATGTGCAACCGACGAGAATTCCTTTTTGTCGGTCTCTACGCCCACCGTACAACTTCAGAAGTTTAGCCGCTTTAACACGAGAAGATTCTTCTGTTCCAAACTTTTTTGTTGGTCTCGGGTTTCTGTTAGCTTGCAAGGATGACGAGAAGGAAAAAGCTCACTATCTTAGTCCAATATTGAAGAATTTTTGTTAGTAGAGGTGTATTAAATTGATTTGCTATTTAGGTCTAAATAAGCGAAATTTAAAGAAAAAAGAAATGAATTATTACGATAGAATTACTTCTACTCCTCAGGTAATGCTGGGTAAGCCGGTGATAAAAGGCACCCGAATTACGGTTGAACTAATTTTAAGAAAAATAGGAGGAGGTTACTCATTTGAAGAAATTTTAGAAATGTATCCTCATCTTGATAAAGAAGATATTTTGGCAGCAGTAAGTTATTACAGACGCTGCTAATATATCCACTGCTGTAACACCTTCTCTTTCAGGAAAAAGTAGGGTCTTCCCGAGTATTTTTTTGGGGGGGGGTGAGGTTTAGAAAAGCAACTTGAAAGAACCAGAGCTTGCGAAAGAGGGCACATTATTACCTCCCGGAAGCCAAAATCTTAGAATCGTTCATAACGAAATCCGGAGTCTACTTCAATTACTGTTTAATCTCGAATTCTTTGACCAAAGCTGTGATTGGGATTGCGCTAACAATATCATCTTCTATAAAAAAAACTATTTCCTTCGTCTTGCCTATTATTACGCCATGTTTAATCTCATTGTCGGAGAATCGTAGACTGGTTTTAGGCTGTGCTTTTATTTTTTCTCCTGACAGCTCCCGATAGAATCCGGAAGAGATGTATAGATAGCTTATCGACATGCCTAAGAGAAAAAAATACCTGTAAAGGTGATACCAACTTCTTTTATTTATGCCAAAACTCAATATTGCGTATGATTTGGGATAGCGCTTGCTCCACCAAAAATCAGATAAGAATGCCGCATAGGCTATGGCCAATGAGCCAAAAGTGAACGCCAAAATAGCGAAGTCTGCAAAGGGTGCAATTAGAAAATCAAATACATCTGCATAATCAAATATATTAATCCCAAACTGAGAGTATTTTTGATACGTAAAAAGCATCCCAATCCCAATTGCAAATAGGTAAATAAGTCCAAGAACATTAGGAATATCACCAAGAACGAATCTAAACGATTTCGGGAGCGAACCATCCTTAGTCGGTCCTTCAACTATCGTAGGCTCTTCAACTATCGTAGGTTCTTCAATTGTATTTTCCATGAGAAGTGTTTATTTCATACCAAATAGGGCGATATTTCGATTTGGGGCTGAAAATACAAAAATAATTCTAACATTCAATCTTCAATAAAATTTCCATTTTGATAGTCTTAATTTCCTAAAAGCGCTTTATTGGCTTAGCAGTGACGGCGGAGGCTTCTTCCTCGTTTTTGAAATTCGATCCTCTCACCATATTTCGTCCTTAATTGAGCATTCACACCGTTATTTGTTCCGTTTGAAGGGGGGGAGCTTTTGCCGGTCGGTTTACGCGTCGCTGTACAGGAAATGACTAAATGAGAAAATGGCTTGTTTACAGATGCTGCTAATATCCACCGCTGTAACTTCGTTTTTTAGGAGAAGATAGAGCCTGCCCCGAAACATTTCGGAGGGGGATGAGGTGATTTTACGCGCTTCATCGTGCTGGTGTTCTGCGCTAACTTTTTCAGCAAAAAATATGAATGTATTGCTGCGCTTTAGGAAAGGATGCTACTGATGAATCTTCAATAACTCCACTTCTACATGAAGACGGAAACTTTCCAGTAGTCTGAGATTTGCTGCTT
>CAZWQB010000366.1:0-2791 GCA_964636035.1 uncultured Roseivirgaceae bacterium | reverse complement strand
CCACCGATAGGAGTCGCTTTAATAAGAAGTTCATTGTCTTTTAATGAAATCTGCTCTTTTTTCATTCTGGCAGCACCATTGTGCTCTGTTCCCCAGGGATAAAAATAATTCCAGTCTCTTTTAAAGTTTTTATTGCTGGCGAAAGTAGCAGTGTCAATCACTACTTCCCAAACCCTTTTGTCTTGCCTGGGACCGGGATAATAAGCTTTGTCTATGGGTGCTTCTCCCCCACTCCATATTTTTTTCTGTGTCCAGGGCGCAGATGGAGCGCTCCAAAACGGTGTTTGTTCCGGAAGACCCAGTACCAGAAATGCCGCTGTACACAAATACAGACTTCCCGTAGAAATATATCCTTCTGCTATCTCCGGTTGGTGTCCATAAAAACCGATGGTCAACCACCCGTTTTCATCAAAAGTACCAGGCGCTTCAACCTGGTTTCTAATCATTGCATGCAGTGCATCCCTAACCTGAGCCGGCTGTATCGGAGCCGGAAGTTCCTGCATCAGGGCAATTTGCGACAACAACTGAAAAGCACCAAATCGGTAGGGCAATGACCTGCCTACAGGCGGATATGTGCCGTCCGGCGAAATCAGGCGTTCCTGAATGGCCGCATAACGCTGCGCACGTTCCAGGTATTTTTGATATTGTCTTATAAATTGATTTCCATATCGCCAGTGTCTCAGTTCATTTTTTTTCTCTTGCAGGACAGCCAAAATATCGAGCGTCATGGGCTGGATTACATAACTGTTATAGTAGTCAAAATGAAAATCAGGCCCGTCGCCATATACCCCATCACCCAGGTACCATTCTTCGGTTTTGTTAAGCGCATATTCCAGCCTCACCATATCCGCACCCCCATCAAATTTTAACAAAGCTGCCTCAATCATTCCGCTGAAGAGCAACCAATTGCTATAAACCGGAGAAATGCCTCTGGTTGATTTTAACGCAGTAATCACGTTTTCCTGAGTGGTTTTTTCCAGCCGGTGCCACAGTTGATTGGGTGCCCGGATTAAAGCCTCAGCAAAAAAAGCAGCATCCACCAAGGGTTGTCCGCCTTCGGAAAAGTTCATATAATCGGCAGCTTGCGGATTGGTAGCATTGTCTATGCATTTTAATGCAAGCTGAATATATTTTTCTCTTAACTTTCCTTCAGCACTTTCATCGGGACCTAATTCAAGCCATGGCGCTATTCCGGAAAGCGTACGACCGAAGGCTTCCAGATAAGTTACCTGCTTTCTGTCACCCCATTTAGGAGGACTAATTTCCACAGGCATTTTGCTTTTTAACTCGTTTTCGCTCAGGTTTTGGAGGACTGGATCAGCAATTTTGATTAATGTATTGACAAAATAAGTTCGGGATTGGGCGTCTTCCTGGGCATTACAAAAAACCGGAAGTGCTAATAAAATTAATAAAAAATAGTTTAAACGTATCATACATATAAAAAGGTGGATATGTTTTCAGAGAGTTAAATGATGATAAAGGTATAAATAACAACCTGAATTCATAAATAAAAAAAGCTTTCCTCGCCCGTTTTGTATCAGGCCGGTTTCTTTTTATTAAAGGATCAGAGATATGACCGTTTTTCCCCCTTCCAATTAAAAGGAAATAATGGCTTCATACCAGGTCAAAAACTTTATAGAAAAATAACTGCGCCGGAAATGGCGCAGTTATTAGGAAGTCAACAGCGGCCTTAATAGCCCGGATTCTGCTTCAAAGCTTCACCTTCTTTGTTATTCAATTGAATTTCACTGAGCGGTATCGGCAACAATTTATTGTCATCGGTAAATCCTGTAGTTACTTTACCCGTCGGACCGGTGTCTCCGTTCAAAGGAATTCTATCGCCTAACTTTCCAGTTCTAACAAGGGTTAAACGTCTGTTTTCCTCGGCAATTAGCTCACGGGCACGTTCGTCCAGGATAAAGTCTATATCTATCTCAGCAGGAGTTACTACTCCCAGACTTTGATCACCCTGTGCTTCGCGGGCGAGACGAAATGCCCTGTCACGCAACACGTTAATATCATCTGCAGCACCTGGAAGATCGCCTTGTCGGAAGCGAGCTTCAGCCCTTAACAAATACGTTTCACCCAAACGCATGACCGGCCAGTCTTTTACCAGTGCATATCCGAAATCATCATTTGGATCGTATCCTCCCCATTTAGTGGGGTAAGGATACCACACTTCTAAGCTGTCAGCTCTGTATGGAATAACTTTGTCTCCTGTTTGTATGGTAACATTTTGGACACCAGCGTCTTTATCTACCCGAAATCCATCAGCATCAATACCGATTTCGGCACTAAATCCAGGACGATTATAATTGGTGGTACGGCGAATATTAAAGTTTGAGTTTCGAATATCCCCATCCAAGCCTTGCCAAACTGTATATTTCATAAAATTACTAAGTCGCAAACGACCATTTCCACGACCGCCAAGTGAATCTGCATTGACCATACCGTCCCACTTATGATAAGCAGGTTGCCAAACGCGTCGGTGTTGTGGGTTGTCAATGGTACCACCGGCCATGTCGCGGTTAAACTCCATTTCAAAAGTCCAGATCGCTTCCGTATTCCCTTCAGAGCGACGCATGTTGCCCTGACGGAACATATCACGAAAATGGTCGCCTCCCTCTCCCAAATAATCGCCGTATCGCGCTTCGATCAATGCATATTTACCGCCGTCGATTATATCAGTTGCGGCTTGCTCAGCTTTCGCAAAATAACTATTGTCCCGCATTCCCATTCGAAGGTAAGCTTCTGCCGCGAGGTGTCTTGCCATGTCTTTATTGATACGGCT
>CAZWQB010000365.1:0-2795 GCA_964636035.1 uncultured Roseivirgaceae bacterium | reverse complement strand
GAAAAGCCTAAGTAATGCACTTAGGCTTTTTTTATGTCGAAGGCTCTGAAGGAGGAAGGCTCCGCTGGGATGAGAAGCCTGTCCCGATGAAGCGGAGCGGCTATCGGGAAATCCCAGCGGGATCACTGGAAAAGCCTAAGTAATGCACTTAGGCTTTTTTTATTGCCAAATTTTCCAATCGCACACCAGCCGCTCGGATGAGAAGTCTATCCCGATGCAGCGGAGCGGGTGTCGGGAATCGCAGCGGGATCAAATGATTCAATAAAGTGAAGCAGGACTTGACGAAATAAAGTTTGCCAATAGGTTGGGTCACTACAACTTTGAATGAGGTTAGCAGGGGCTATCGAAGAAGATTACATCAATTTACTCTTAAGCAGAAAACAGCGTCGTCTTCTAAACAGTGCTGCAGCACCCGCATTGGCCAAATTTTTTATAATACTACACCCACTTCCGTATAATTACCAGTTGGCGAGCTTCCACAACAGAGAAAGGACGGTTATATGTACAAGAATAGGTGTAAAGAAGTACTAATTTTGTATATTTATAGTCCAATATTATTCTGATGAATTACGATATCTTACGAAATGTGGTTGATCTTCTCGAGCAATTTGAAAGGGAAAAAGGAACATTCTCTAATGATATTGAAGATTTTAAAAGTTGGATAGCGGTCAATCATAAAAATGAACAGGTTCCAAACGAGCCATATTGGGAAGCTAAAGAAAAAGGACGCAGCCCTGAAAGTGTGATCAGCACTTTAATCGTACACATGAACAGGTATGCAAAGAGTTATTCCCGGGCTGCCATATTTGGTTCTGGCTTTTCCTCGCAGGAAGATTTTATTTACCTCATAACGCTTAAGGCATCTGGTGCAATGGCCAAAATGGACTTGATAAAAAAGAATGTCCATGATAAATCTGCCGGAATGCAAATTATTAACCGATTAATAGCACAAGGTTGGGTAGATCAAACCGATTCTGATACTGATAAAAGAAGCAAGGTTTTAAAAATCAGCAATAAAGGTTCAGAAGTACTAGATCAGCAAATGGACAAAATAAGAAAAGCGACTGAAGTTGTTACCGGAGACCTGACGTATGCGGAGAAGATGGAACTAATCCGGTTACTGAATAAGCTGAATGATTTCCACCTGGCGATATATAACAAAAACATTGATCCGAAACATTTATTAGATGAAGCTCTAACGGATAAAAAGTAAAGAGAGCAGAGATAGCAGGTGACGTTTTTTAAGCAAAAACTTCCTTAGTATCGTTAAAATCGTGCGAACGTTTACTCGCTCTTCAATGAGACCATCATGCTTCACCTTAAAATAAAAATTCCCTGTCTTATGACCAGGGAATTTTTTAGTTCGTACTTACGTCAAATTTTTAATCATCAATTTATGGTAGTAATACCTTGTCTATAACATGGATAACACCGTTTTCGACAACCATATCAGCTCCGATAATTTTAGATGCTGTCGTATTTGACTCACCCTTTACTGCCGCGCCTGAAGTCAGGTCGAATACCACATCGCCTCCGTTTAGGGTTTCGGCACTCATCCCATTGGATAATCCATTAGAGAATACCTGGCCAGCTACCACGTGGTAGGTTAATATCGTAGTTAATGCATCAGGATCAGCTGACCGGATCGCTTCTGCATCTGCAAATCCTGCATTAATGAATGCCTGATTGGTAGGTGCAAACACGCTGAGCGGTCCGTCACTTTCTAAAGCTTCTTTAACGTTCACGCTGCCTTCACTTGCTCTGATTACAGCAGTAACCAATAAACTGAAATCACTGTTGCCCGCCAGTGTTTCAACTACATCTCCCATTGGGGGCATTAATACTTTGTCTATAGCATGAATCACCCCATTTTTTGCCATTATATCGGCTTGCGAAACCATACTTCCGTTGATATAGACTCCTGCACTGTTTTTAGTCACAAAAATATCTTCTTCTCCAACAGTCTCGATTTCGGTATTACTTCCAGATGGGATGGCAGAGGCCACTACTTCGCTGTCTAATACGTGGTAAAGTAAAATTGACCTTAGTGTTTCAACAGGGGCAGCGGTAACAGCCGCCTCATCTGCAAAGCCGGCGGCCCTAAAGGCGTCATTATCTGGTGCAAAAACCGTAAAAGGTCCGTCAGAAGATAATGTCTCAACAAGTCCAGCACGTACTACTGCCGCTTCAAGCATAGAGAAATCATCGGAATCAACGACAATATCCACGATATTTTTTTCATCTTCGGGCATTACGGGCGAATTATTGTCATCATCATCACTACAGGATGTGAATGAAGTAGCCAAAATGGCTAGAAATAAAGGGGTTAAGATAGATTTTTTCACTTTTCGTTAGATTAAATTGTGTAGTATTATACCAATCAGGTATGATATTATACGATAATGTGAGTGTATTGTTTCAAACTTCAATAAAAAAAGTATGTAAATACACTAATGGTATGCTCAGCGACTACTAAAGGGGCTATCCCGAATAGAGAATATGCCCCAACGCTGAGGAATCGGAGCAACTTATCGGTTTAGGAGCTTGCTGAGAGTAAAACAGGAAAATGTGCTTAGAATATAGTTTCAGGACAAAACCTTTGTTTCAGCATTTTTTAGCATGGCCTGTTTGTTCGGTTGATGCAAATAGGAAAAAAAGGTCGGCAATAGGTAGGTCACCGGTGAAGGTGAAAACGCACCAGACGATCAACCCATAGTGTATTACCTACTCCAGATAAGTCGACCAACAATCCTCCAAAAATGACGGGGTTAAATTTGAGGATCAATGTACCAATC
>CAZWQB010000364.1:0-2809 GCA_964636035.1 uncultured Roseivirgaceae bacterium | reverse complement strand
ACACCATTTGGAAATAAATCTGATTGCAAATTCAGTAATTTCTAATTGTCTAATGGCTAATACCCAAAACCCAAAACCCAATACCTAATACCCAAAACCCAACACCCACTATGATCGAATCTGTAAGAAAACCTGGCCCCACCGTTCTGGTAATATTTGGAGCAGTGGGTGATCTCAGTCAGCGGAAACTCGTACCCGCTTTGTATAACCTCTTGCTTGACGATTGGCTTCCAAAGCAATTTGCGATGATAGGAGTAAGCCACCATGAAAACACCGATGAGGATTTAAAAAAACTGTTGAAGGACGGCATAGACAAATACTCCAGAAGAGAAACCTCCATCAACGGAAATTGGGAAAGATTGGCCGAAACGATCTCGTATTACCGGGCCGATTTTACCAATCCCGAAGCTTATAAAGGATTGGCCGAAAAGCTTGACCAATTGGACGCAGCATGGGAAACCAAAGCCAACCGGATTTTTTACATGTCGGTTTCTCCGCAATTCATTGAGCCAATTGCCCACAATATTGGACTTGCCGGCATCGCCAATAACCCCAAAACAAGCAGGTTGGTGGTTGAAAAACCTTTTGGAAGAGATTATGAAACCGCCCGCGCGCTGAACAAAAAGCTGACGGAAAGCTTTGAAGAGAACCAGATCTACCGGATAGACCACTACCTGGGCAAAGAAACTGTACAAAACATTCTCGCCTTCCGCTTTGCCAATGCCATTTTTGAGCCGCTCTGGAACAGAAACTACATCGACAACGTGCAGATTACCGTGTCTGAAACAGTGGGTGTAGAGCACAGAGGAAACTACTACGACAAGTCGGGTGCTTTGCGCGATATGATACAAAATCATTTGCTGCAGCTTTTGTGCATGATTGCTATGGAACCGCCCATTACTTATAAGGCCGATGAAATTCGCAACAGAAAAATAGATGTGCTGAATGCAGTCAGGCCTTTTTCGTCTCCTGAGAAAGTCCGTGAAAATGCGGTGCGGGGACAATACCGCGCCGGTTGGATCAAAGGCAAAGAGATAGAGGGTTACAGAGGGTCCAAAGGAGTGGATCCGCAGTCAAATACAGATACCTTTGCAGCTTTAAAGATTTATCTTGACAACTGGCGGTGGAAAGGCGTGCCCTTCTATCTGCGCACAGGAAAAAGCCTGAAGGAAAAGAACACTTCTATTACGATCCAGTTTAAACCCGTATCTCACCAATTATTTCCCTGCGAAGCCACAAACACTACACCCAATTTGCTGGTTATCAACATACAACCGAAAATGGGCATAAAGCTTTGCATGCAAGCCAAACGACCCGGACTGAAAATGCTCTTGAACACTGTGGAGATGAATTTCGATTATGACAATACCTACGTAGACCAATCGCCCGAAGCTTATGAAACTTTGTTGCTGGACGTGATGCAGGGAGATTCGACTCTGTTCATGCGTGCAGATCAGGTAGAAACCGCCTGGAAGATTATCATGCCTATACTGGAGGATTGGGAGCAAAACAAGGCTACCGATTACCCCAATTATGACGCAGGATCCTGGGGGCCGCACAAGGCAGACGCCATGTTGGCCAGAGATGGCCGGTCCTGGCTGGTACTGTAATCATCAGGCTATTCAAGAGGAGGCTTACCAATATTTAATTTTGTTTTTGCATAACCAAACTACCATGATAAAGAAATTTAAAAATCAGCGAGAGGCCAGTGAAGCGATGGCAGAAGCATTTCAGGCAATTGCCGAAAAGGCTGTTGCTGAGCGCGGCAGATTTACCCTGGCACTGACTGGTGGCACTTCGCCACTTGTGCTCCACGAGCTGCTCAGCAAGTCTCCATATACCGAAACCATTCCCTGGGACAAAACCTTTGTTTTTTGGGGCGATGAGCGCGCTGTTCCTTTTGATGATGAGCAGAACAATGCAAAAATGGGATTTGAAACATTGCTAAACCACGTTCCGGTGCCGGCATCTCAAATTTTTAGGATGAACAGCGAGTTGCCCGTGGAAGAGGCGGCAGAAGAGTACGAAGTGCTCCTGGAGAAACACTTTGAAAATACTGATCCGCAATTTGACCTTATACTTTTGGGAATGGGGGCTGATGGTCACACCGCCTCAATTTTTCCTGGTACCGAAGCGGTTCATGAGGATAAAAAATGGGTTTGTCCCGGTTACAATGCAGAACAGAAAAGCAAAAGAATTACCCTTACCGTACCTTTGATCAACAAAGCAAAAAACATCTTCTTCTCTGTTTTTGGCGACGGAAAGGCAAAGACGCTCTTGAATGTACGCCTTGGCGAGCACGATCCCGAGACGTTGCCCTCTCAGTTGATCAAGCCGGAAAACGGAAATTTGACCTGGTATATAGATGAAGCCGCCGGTAAGTTTTTGAAGACCACGCCCGAATAGGATAGCCTCGATGGTGTGCTAAAACAGTAGGTAAACCGATTGACAAGTAGTTTTTGGGACGCCCCCACCCACAAACCCTTCCGTGCACGCCTGCGCAAGCCTGTCCCGGAGCATTTCGGGGCGGGCGGCACGGCCAAACCGCAGCACTTCGTAGGAGCTGTTTTGGGCAATTTTAGATTTGCAGCCGTCGCTCGGTTTTCACGAGACCGCCACCGGGAGCCGTCCCGGCGATATTAAGGCAGGCTGATCGAATTTTACGGAGGCATGGCTTTCCCCACCTCTTCTCTGGGCCGTCCCATCCCCAAACCACCAATCAGATCGTCATTCCTGAAAGGCTCCCCAAGGAGTCTTATCAGGAATCTCCTCGTCGCATGCAGCGAACCAGCCGAGAGTTGCCGACAGC
>CAZWQB010000363.1:0-2814 GCA_964636035.1 uncultured Roseivirgaceae bacterium | reverse complement strand
TCTCATAACAAATTTTATTTTATCAACTAAATCAACTACAAATGAAAAGAAAATTATTTGCTGCAGTCGTTGTTTGCGCCAGTATGCTGGCCAGCTCCTGTGATAGCCTAAGCGGTGGCGACAAATCGGTTGGCGAAGCCATTCCAACTGCTGACTATGAAACTTATTTTGCCTCGCTAACAGAGAGCATTGAAAGTGAGGGGAAAAGAATCTCTTTTGAAGGGTACTTTTATATAAACAATGACATTACGTACCAGGACGTTCCCGGACTTGGTGAGGATCTTGCATCTATCATGGTTTATTCTGAGCCTCTTGGAAAAGGAAAACTAGTGCATGTGATGCTCGTATCATTTGGAGATGATGCGAATACCATTTCGATACCGGAAGAGTTTACAGATGAAGATCTGGTAGTAAATACCAATGATGGTGAAGCCCTTCCCTACAATAAGAAAGTTAAAATTTCAGGCACTGTTACCTATCCCTACAAAGACGGAAGATATAATCCCGCGAAAAAAACCAGGGAGTACTTTCCATATCTGGTAGATGTACGTTTCGATCCTGCAGTATAATGAACATTTTGCAGCTAAGCCTGACCTCGCCGGTCAGGCTTTTTTTTAATTCAAAAACCTCCTATTCAAATCTCACCTTAATGATTATTGGGTCGTTCCGCCATTTTTAATAACCTGTCGAGATGAAGATATCTAGCTCAAAATCTATTCATTCCATGCAAGGCTTTCTCTTTGAATTGCCTGCGTTCCCAGCACAACTTTATCAATGGCATCATAAGCAGAAATACTTTCCAGTGGATTCTCATTCAATATCAGCAGGTTTGCTTTTTTTCCCACGGCTATGGAGCCAATATCTGCATCAAGGCGAAATGCTCTGGCATTGTTGATGGTGGCAGCAGCAAGAATTTGATCTAAAGACATGCCTGCTTCATGCATCAACCTGAGCTCCCAATATCCATTATGCCCCGGCTGATTTCCATAGGTGGGGGCAGAAGGCGTATCTGTGCCAAAAAGAATAAGTCCTCCATTGTCAGATAAATACCTTAACGCCCGCATGGCATGTGCTTGAATACTCCCATAGATCGCATGCACCTCATCGGGAGGATAATCACCAAAAAGATCACTGGCAAACCACTGACCCTCCTCGGTTTTATACCATTCTATCAAATCGCCGGGCACAACCTTCCTTAAAGCCGGGTCCATCAGAAAAGTTGAATCTGCCAGTGCCTCTTCTCCGGCAATAACGGTTAAAGTGGGCGTATAGCCAACTTGCTTTTGAATTTGCAGGTCCAATGTATGCTTTACCTCATCAGGCAATGAGTCACTGGGAACGTCCCTGTATTTCCCCCAGTTCCACATTCCGTGGGTAATGATATCCACTCCCACCTCTGTCAGAAAAGCATGGGCTTCCAGTGAGTTTCCATGAACAGTTAAAACAAGCTCATTCGCATGTGCTTCCTCCAGCAGCGCCTCCATAATTTCGGTAGTAGGCACTGGCAATTTGGACATATTTCTAAAGCCAGATTCATAGTACGCTTTAACAGCAATTGCACCTTCTTCCTTAACCCGACTTACCACGGCAGCGGGACTGTGATCGGCACTGTCATATTTCTCAGGGATATTCTGCGCCTCGCTTTCCAGGTAAATAAAGTTTGGCACCAGTTCAAACCGGTTTTCTGCTGGAGCAAAATTCATAGGGTATCCGTTTGCTATCGCAGCACCCGACCTTCCCGTATGTAAAATTTCTGGCTTCAACGGCTGATTGTTTAAAAACGAAAGCTGCTCTTCGGATATTCCGCCAAGATTAATCAAAGTGGTGAAGCCATGGTATAAGTAACTTCGGGGCATCTGCCGGTTAAATGCCGCCACCATATCCGGATACTTTTCCATGTGGTGAGGAAGCATACCTTGCACCTCTGTAAGGTGTACATGGCTATCTATCAGGCCGGGAATTATAAACTTACCCGTGCCGTCGATCAAATCAAAGGTTCCTGTCACAACAGGCTCCTCGGCGCCTACGTAGAGAATTTCTCCTTCATCTACAACTACATGTCCTAAATAGGGATCATAATCTCCATCCTCAGAAGTTATAATGGAGATATTGGCAATATGCAGGCCGTTAGACACCTGAAGTTCGTTGTCGGTTTTTTGGCATGCGCAAAGGATGACTATGAGAAAGAACAATACCGCGTTTTTCATGAAATGGATTCTCTAAGGAGGTAATAATGCCGTCGCAAATCAAGGAGCATCGTCAATATTGGAGAACAGATTTTCTCTAATACCGGCGGCGCCCTTATTTACTGGAACAATATCACTTTTTTGATCGCATTTTCCTAATTGATTCGACATCCGTTTATCCTATTTTCTCGAAGAAGTCACAAAGATCTCCAGCATCACAGCTATTCCTAAAAAGGAATAATGGTAATTTTACCATCGCCTTCTACAAACGCGTGCTTCACCTGAGAAATATCTTCCAAACCTTTCTTACGAATATTTTCCTTCAATTCCTCTTCGGTAATATACTCCGATCGCATGTTTCGTCTCAGCATTTTGCCTCGTTTTATAATTTGAATGGCCGGTGCAGAAAATAGCTTCTCAACTACAGGAACGTGGAAGCTCAGCAAGTTTACGAGATAGTCCCAGCTCATTAAAGTACCAATTGCAATAAAGCCTTCTGTAAGCGAGCTATAATCACCAATAGAATGCGTGGCAGCTTCTGCAATCAGAAGTACAAAAATCAAATCCATCACGGCAAGTTCACCACCAGTTCTGCGGGGCAGAATTCGCATGAGAAGCAAAATTCCAA
>CAZWQB010000362.1:0-2829 GCA_964636035.1 uncultured Roseivirgaceae bacterium | reverse complement strand
CAACACTTTCCTGAAGAAGTAAGGCCCCGGACCATTATTACCCGGAATCCGGCTGATATAAGGAAGTTTTATGAAAAAGAAGGAGGAAAAATTGTGTTGAAGCCATTACAGGGTTCAGGTGGAACGGATGTCTTTTTGCTTGACGAGACTACCAATCTTAATCAGATTGTAGAGGCAATTAGTAGAAAGGGCTTTGTAATAGCGCAGGAATATCTGCCTGCCGCCAGCGAGGGCGATACCCGGGTATTGCTACTCAATGGTAAAGTTTTTCAGGTAAATGGAAAATACGCTGCCGTCCATAGAAAAAATAAAAGCGATGATATCCGAAGTAACATCCACGTTGGCGGAAAAGCGGTGAAAGCAAAAATCACTGATACTATATTGAGGCTTGCCAACATTGTGGGCCCGAAACTAAAAAACGACGGCATGTTCGTAGCCGGGATTGATATAGTAGGAGATAAAATAATGGAGTTGAACCTCTTTAGTCCCGGTGGTTTGTGGAGTGCAGAACAACTGGAGGGCGAAAAATTTGCAAAGGCTACCATAGAAGCCATAGAAAGAAAGGTAGATTACAAAAAATTTTACAAAGATCGCATCCCCAATGCCATGCTGGCCACAATGGACTGATCTTCCAGAAACCTCTAATACTTCATTCTGAAAGTGCGAAAATCTTTAAAGAGCATGAGAATTATTTCGGATTTAAAAGAATAAAACACAGCAGCTATCAGCGAAGGACAAATTACATCAGTCGTTTAAATTTCGCAGGAAACTAGCAAACAAAAAAGGAGGCATAAAGCCTCCTCTTAATGTTAAAATTCAATTCCAAGAAATTTATTATTCCACTGTTACCGACTTCGCCAGATTCCGTGGTTGATCGACGTTACAGCCTCTTAAAACTGCTATGTGATAAGAAAGTAATTGCAAAGGAATTACGGATACCAAAGGCATAAAAGCAGCATTCGTAGCAGGAACCTCAATTACAAATTCAGCCATTTTAGGAATTAGCACATCCCCTTCCGTTACCACTGCTATTACTTTACCTTTCCTGGCGCGAACCTCCTGAATGTTCGAAACAATCTTGTCGTAAGAATCATCTCGGGTAGCAATGACCACTACAGGCATTTCCTCATCAATTAGCGCAATCGGGCCATGCTTCATTTCCGCTGCCGGGTAGCCTTCCGCATGGATATAAGAAATCTCTTTCAATTTCAACGCGCCTTCCAATGCTACCGGGAAGTTGAACCCTCTCCCCAGATACAGGAAATTTCTGGCGTCTTTAAATAAATGCGAGATAAACTCAATCTTATCGTTCAGGGCCAGCGCTTTTTCTACTTTTGCAGGAATGGTCTCCAGTTCAACCAACAATTCACGGAACTTCCTTTCGGTAATGGTGCCACGCTTCTTAGCTACCTGTATGGCCATCATAGACAATACTATCAATTGGGCAGTAAAGGCCTTCGTACTGGCCACACCAATCTCAGGACCCGCATGCGTGTAAGCACCTTCGTGGGAGGCACGCGCAATGGAAGACCCTACTACGTTACACACACCGAAAATGATAGCCCCTTTTGATTTTGCCAATTCAATAGCCGCCAGAGTGTCAGCAGTTTCTCCTGACTGTGATATGGCAATAACCACATCACCTTCCTTGATAATCGGATTTCTATACCTGAATTCAGAGGCGTACTCTACCTCTACTGGAATTCTGCAATATTCCTCAAATATGTATTCGGCCACCAAACCGGAGTGCCAGGATGTACCACAGCCCAGAATGATGATTCTCTCTGCGTTGTTCAGCTTATCGGCAAACTCACGAATTCCACCTAACAAAAGATGTCCTTTGGAAGCATTCAAGCGGCCTCTCATACAATCACTTATAGAACGAGGCTGCTCATATATCTCCTTGAGCATAAAATGCTCATAGCCACCTTTTTCAATTGCCTCCAACTCTACGTCCAAAGTCTGGATATAAGGGCTTGTAGGAATATCCTGTGTATTCTTAATTTTTAGGTTATTCGGCGTTATATGCGCTATTTCGAAATCATTCAAATAGACCACTTCATTGGTATACTCAATAATGGGTGTAGCATCTGAAGCCAGAAAGAACTCACCCTTACCAATTCCGATTACCAAAGGACTTCCTTTTCTGGCGGCAATTAACGAATTAGGATCATTTTTTGACATGATCACAATAGCATAAGCACCCACTACCTTGCTCAGCGCGAGCCTCACCGCCTCTAAAAGATCGCATTGTTGGTTTTCCTGAATATCTTCAATAAAATGAATAAATACTTCAGAGTCTGTCTCGCTTAAAAATTTGTGACCTTTATTAATTAAATCCTGCTTCAGCGAACTGTAATTTTCGATAATGCCATTATGGATCAGGGCCAGGTTTTCTGTTGCAGAATAATGTGGATGCGCATTTACATCATTGGGCTCTCCGTGGGTTGCCCAGCGTGTATGTCCCATCCCGATGGTACTCTGCAGGCCACTTCCACTTTCTTTGAGATGCGCCTCCAGTTCTGAAACCTTACCCTTTTTCTTATAAACGTTGAGATCACCGTCCATCAGCGCTATTCCTGCGCTGTCGTAACCTCTGTATTCCAATCGCTTCAATCCCTTTATGACTATGGGATAAGCTTGTTTATCTCCTATATATCCTATTATTCCACACATTTGGTCATAATTATGCTATGAAAATTAATCTTTTAATTTGGTATAATATATTCTTAGCTTAATATCGTCCGAATTTACTTTAAAATAATCAAAATTCGATTCAAAAGAATATATCAGCGCTTTATTAAAATCAATGGTACCATCATTTAAGCG
>CAZWQB010000361.1:0-2830 GCA_964636035.1 uncultured Roseivirgaceae bacterium | reverse complement strand
TAAATTAGGAATGAAAGGATGCGACTTGAGACTTCCGAAGTTATTTAAGTTTTTACCTCATCACTTTGTCAACATCAAAAATCATTTAGCGTCTGCAATATCGATACGAAACTTCGGAAGTGCAGGGCGGTTGAAAAGCTTCATTGAATATTTTGAGCTGAATTTTCCTTAAATCTGTTTTCTCTTTTCAAAGAACTGTTTGTCCATTCGTGGCCATGGAAGATCTGTAAATCCAAATGCGGCTTGCATCATAAAAAGAAAAGCAGCACTTAAATCTTCACTACTCATTTTTTTATAGTGAGACTGGTGCTCTGAAGCTTTTGTGTAAGAATGTTTTGCAAAATAGTTTTTATCTAAACGCATAAAAGTCTTGTTTTTAACTTCCCCACAGTTGGTGTTATCACCAACAGATAATTAGCTTCATTTTCCAACCACCCCGCCTTCGGCACCCCTCCTTATCTAAGGAGGGGAGTTCCTGCAATTGTCTTGTTGTGGTGCTTTAAAGTCTGCCTAGTTGAATTAGATAATTCATGGTTGGGACTAGTTTTACTGCTCCAAAGTCGGTATGATTTGCGTTTACCTACCCAAGACTTCCGAAGTTTTTGTATCATCAAACCTCAGCACTTTGCCAACAGTCAAAGGTGAATTAGAGTCTGCATCTTCGATACGAAACTTCGGAAGTCTAGTTTCCACCATGATGATTTTATTCGCCTACAACTTTTAATATTTTTTCAATTATATTTTCGGATATTCTGAAATCAGTCTGTTCTATTTCTTTGAGTAGCGGTCGCAACTTGTCAACATGGCCATTTTCTTTAGCTTTAATTAAGACACCGAGACTACCAGTTATTTTCAATTTAAGTGATTTAGCAACCTTTCTCGCTTTTAGATCGTCGATGGCAACTAATGCATTTGGTATTTCAAAACATAATGCAATTGCACTGGATTCCCCAACTCCTAAAAGTTGTGTCAGTGTCTGCTGAAGTGTTTGGTTTTTTACTTCTTTAACCTCAATCCATGCTGGCAATGTTTTTCCAAATTCCGCTGAGATTTCGGGTGTAATAAAAATATTTTTATAGCAGAGTCTAAGTAAGTCAAGCTTTTTAATCTTTTCAAAGAGAATCAATAAACTTGTGTCACAAATAATGAGTTCAGGCGTTTTCAATATCGGATAGTAAATCTTCTTCTGACTGGCTAAATATTGAAAATCCGTACATTCCCATTATTTCTATAAATGCCCTTTTTGAAAGTCCTGCCAATGCAGCAGCCTGGCTTAAAGAAAGCCTTTCACGCTCGTATAATTCCCCAGCTAATATTATTTTTAGCTCTGATTCATTTATATCTAAATTATCTGGTATTGTAAAACTGACTGTTCTCATGGCTTTACTTTTATTAGCTAATAATTGCTCATCAATCGCATTGAAAATTTTAGATGCAAATTTAAAATAGGGTTGACGTTGTAAGGCAATTTCAAGTATGACATCGGGAATGCGGGTTTTCATCGGTATCGCAAAAAGCTGCTCTACCAGGCATCGTGGGATTCACCGTAAGGGCTATTTTGCCCAATCTTCCAGCATAATTCCTTTTATTCTATCAAAATGACTAGTGTTATTTGTTACCATGTTTAGATTGAAAGTGATAGCGGTAGCAGCAATTAGTAGGTCAAAATCATCAATTCGGTTTCCTGATTTTCTCAATCTGGCTTTTTCCTTGGCATAGTTATCAATGGCTTGAAATATTGGAATAACTGTAATCTCGGATAGAAAATTATCTAATGCTTTTTGGTTGCCTTCTTTTCTTTGACTATTTTCAACACCAAACTTTAGTTCCGCGAGCGTAATTTCAGAAATAAAGCAGTTTTCGGCTTTTATATGTTTTATTTTTCGTTTAAGATCATAAAGTCCCTTCATATAAAAGATGCAAATGTTTGTGTCGAGAAGATATTGTTTCAAAGCTCTTCTATATTTCTGTAAAATGTTCTAGACTCTTTAATGGTAGCAATCAATTCCTCGGCACTTTCTTCACTGTCCCAGGCACCATAAGCCTTGTCAAAAGAGCTCCTCTTGTTGCTTATATCAGTCTTGATGGACTGAGATAATTTTGCAATGAGATCTAGCTTGCTATTTGTGCTTAAGTTTTTCAATAGAGCAAAATAATTGTCGATAAGCTTAGCATTTATATCAATTGTTTCCATAGTACTAATTTAATTAAAAATCTGAGTTATAAGAAAGACTTCTTATAAACTTCCTCAAAAACATCCTTGTTTCAGCGGGTGTTTAAGGCTGAAAAATCCTAAAATCTTCATTAAAGAAATTTATTCTCTTCAATCTGATAAATCCTGATTCAGACTTTTAGAAAAAATGCTCCCTTCTCCCTATATTCCACCTAACCCCCAAGCTCGTTATACTGCTATTTCTATCTCCTTCAGCCTCTTCTTTATATCTTCTTATGGTATGTGATACATCTATAAACAAGCGATGTGCCAGCATATACGAGGCATTCAGTTCCAGCATTTTTAAATCTGCTGCTACACCCTGGCCTACATTGTTATCAAACTCTTTCGTTCTGGAGACATAGCTTTTGTGAATATCACCCCCATAATTACTGTTCACGCTGTCCTTTCCGTAATTCGCCTGCAGGTACCGGGCTTCTACAAACAATCTATTTAGCGGCTGATACCTCAGGATCATTAACTGCTCATCGAAATTCGCTCCCAGGGGATGTGCCAGCGGCTGATCATAATGGGTATAGCTCGTATGGTCGGAAATGTGGGCATACATAAACGGCCTTGCCCGGTTCCATTCTACCTGCATGTCCAGGTTGGCTATGC
>CAZWQB010000360.1:0-2836 GCA_964636035.1 uncultured Roseivirgaceae bacterium | reverse complement strand
ACCTGGGCTTTTTGAACAATCGCTTGACTACCGAATTTGATTACTACGATCGTTTGACAACAGGAATGCTCCTTGAATCAAATTTATCGACGCACCTCACAGGAGCTTACCGGTCACCGCGCCAAAATATTGGCGACCTTCGAAACAAAGGAGTTGAAGCTAATGTGACCTGGAGGGACAACATTCAGGAGCTGGAGTATTCCATTAATTTAAACGCGTCTTATAACAGAAGTTCGCTTGAACAATGGAGCGACTTCATAAGAAGAGGGGAGGCATGGCAGGGAAATCGCGTATTTCTGGACATGCCGCTTGATTACCTTTACCACTATGACGATATGGGAATTGCCCAAAGCTGGCAGGATATTTACAATGCTACCCCACAGGGTGCATCTCCAGGAGACATTCTCTTTAAGGATCTGAATGGTGATGGCCGTATAGATGATAATGATAGAAAAGCGGATCCAAATATTCAAACCAGCAGACCTACTACCAACTTTGCAATGAACATGAACTTTGCATGGAAAGGCTTCGATCTGGCTATCTTTTTACAGGGTTCGGCAGGGCGTAAAGATTTCTGGTTGAACAACTATAAAAACCTGAATATTGCTTCCAGCAGGCATGCTTCTACCTGGGAGTACTGGAACAATCCATGGGCTGTTGACAACAGGAATGGCGGATGGCCGCGGTTGAACGGAAACGGAAGTAACAATAGACAAACCACTTTCTGGTTAGACGACATGAGTTATCTGAGGGTTAAAAACATACAGCTCGGCTACAATCTACCTCAATCTGTATTGTCAAGGGTTATGATCAAAAATTTGAGACTGTTCGCATCTGCGGAAAACCTGAAGACATTCACCTCTTATCGCGGGCTTGATCCTGAAAAAGCCGGAAGTGCGAACGATTTATTCCCGCTTCTTAGATCATACTCGTTTGGTGTTAATCTGACCTTTTAAAAGAATTTTTGTAAAATGAATATTCAAAAAACAACTTCAAAAAAACTATATCTGCCCCTTTTGGTAGCATTGATGTTCTCGGTGAGTTCCTGCAAAGATGATTTGCTGGAGCTGGTTCCCCCGACGGATTTGGCTACCACAGAATTCTGGCAAACCGAAGATGATGCCTTGTATGCGCTACATGGAGCCTATGCAGCAGTAAGGCCGGTCTTTGATCGTGATTATTATTTTGATGGTCATGGTGAATACGTAAGAGTAAGAGGCAACAGTAGTAGTACCAGCGGTACCTTGCGATTAGGAGCTGCCTATGCTTATGGCAATTATAAGCCCATGGGCTATGGCAATTCTTTCAATGACATGTACAGATACCTTTACGGTGCCGTGAACAGAACCAACTATGTGATTGAAAATGTGGAGAGAATGTTGCCAACAGCGCATGCTTCATCTGTTCCAAATCTGGAGCGGATTATTGGTGAAGCGAAATTACTTCGGGGGATGGTGTATTTTAAGCTGATCTCTCTTTGGGGCGATGTTCCTTACTTTGCAAATATTATAAAGGACAACTCGGAGGTGGCGAACATAGAAAGGTCGCCAATCGCGCAGGTAAAAGATTCCATCATGGCTGATTTTACTTACGCTTTTGAAAAACTTCCTGAGAATGCGCCGGAAGAAGGCCGCGCTGGCAAACCAGCCGCATTGGCATTCCGGGGAAAATTGCAACTCTACTGGGCGAGCTGGAACAACTTTGGCTGGCCGGAACTCAATACTTTTGAGCCCTCTTCCGCGGAAGCAGAGGAAGCATACCTTGGTGCCGCTGCTGATTTTAAAGCGGTGATCGAAAATTACAACCTGGAACTTTTCAGAGGTGGCGCCCCTGGGGATATCGATGAATTGGGAGAAGCTGAAGTATTGCCTAACTATTATTATCTGTTTACATCAGAAGGCAATAATTCTTCAGAGGTGATCATGTCATTTACGCACGCCGGCATGGGATTAGGCCAGGGAGAAGAAATATTAAGGGATTTTGCAGGTCGCTCTGTGGGTAATTCGCAGGCATGGGTAACACCCCGCTACGAATTGGCTCAACGGTATCAGTCTACCATTACGGGCGATTTTCTTCCGGAAATGGAGCCAATGGATCCCACCGTAGCTCCTGAGGCCCGGACAGCACCTAATTCAGCAGTTAATCCTCAGACGTATGCCAACCGTGATTATCGGATGAAAGCCACTATCCTTTGGGATTACGAGAAAACGATAGGGATAGACAACAGTGGTTTGAACGAAACCGGCTGGGTGCCCTTTATCTTTAGAAACTGGGGAACAAGGATTACAATAGATGGCGTAGAGTATACCACTTATAACACGGACGGCACCAATTCAGGATATGTATTTCGTAAATTTGTGCGGAATTACGCAGGACAGGAGCGAAGCCAGGGAGACTATTCTTACCCGGTGATGCGTCTGGCTGATGTTTACCTGATGTATGCAGAAGCGACCAATGAAGTAAGCGGTCCGCAGGCAGATGCCATCGAATATGTCAATAGAGTACGTCATAGAGGCAATTTACCACCCCTGGCGGCTGATAAAACCGCAAGCAAAGAAGATTTTTTTGATGCCATTGAGCAGGAACGTATCGTGGAGTTGGTAGCTGAAGGTCACAGAAGCTTTGACCTCCGCAGGTGGAGAGCGCTTGAGGATGTATGGGGAGGGCCTGGAAGTGATGGTAGAAGGTTCTTTAATACCTGGGGAAATCAGGTAGAGCATAATTTTCAGAACGCTTCACTAAGAGCTTATCAGCAGAATTATATCTTTATGATTCCTCAAGCCGAAAGGGATCGGAATCCGAACCTGACCCAAAATCCACCATGGTTATAAGCTTA
>CAZWQB010000359.1:0-2851 GCA_964636035.1 uncultured Roseivirgaceae bacterium | reverse complement strand
AGGTATAGGAGTTTATATTGCCCTCAAAGTAGATGTATTTCAGCTTTTCTTTCTCCCTCACATATTCAATCGCCTTCAAAAGGAGTCCCAGATTTGTTCTGGCTAGTACTGCTTTGGTTTTGATGGCTCTGGACTTGCCTTTCCCTTTAATCAGAACAGGCTTATAATCGCCCAAATGATTTTTAAATTTCAACACCCCGTCTGCAAGCTTTGCAATGTCTTCACTGAATCGAAAACTGGTGGAGAGATGATAGGTCTTAAATCGGGCCTTTTCCAGTGAGTTTACCGCAAAGCGCCAACCATAGATTTGCTGATGTGTATCGCCTACAATTACTTTTACGGCTTTTTGCTTTAGAAATACGTCCAACATGGCCGGGGACGCATCCTGACCCTCGTCAAAAAGAATATAATCGTAGTGAAGCACCGGATTGGTGAGCTGGAACTTCTTTAAATAGAAATCATGCGTTATGTCGATTTCGCCGCTGTCCATTTTGCCCAAAAAGAGCCTTGTCATCCTTTCCAGATAGGAATAAGCCATTTTTACAAAAGCTTTTGCTTTGCCATCTGTGACAATATCCAGATAATTCAAATCCTGCACCCTTTCTTTATCGCTGTTGCAGAAGTACGCCGTAAACTTGTCTATATGATTTGCGATGACGTACCGGGAGTGCTTTTCACCGGTATCGCGCAGGCCAAGAATTTCAACGATCTCATGAATCTTGTATCCTTGTGGAGAAACTTTGTAGGAACTGCCAAATATTACAGATTTATACGCGAGTGAATGGGCTGTTTCTACGGTGACGTTAAATAAGCTTTTGTCGCTAAATTTCTTCTTTGCCTCTAATTTTACTGACTTATTAAAGGCGAGATAAAGTATTTTGCTTTGCGGGGGTCTGCTGGCGGCATATTCTATAATGGTGGTGGTTTTGCCTGATCCTGCGATGGCATTTATTTTTATATTTCCTGTGGATTTGATAATGGCGGTTTGTTCTGCGGTAAGGTTCATAGTAGCTAGTTAAAAAATTATGGATACGCGGAAAAACTAAATTAGCAAATTATTACGATACAGATCAAGAATTTTTTGTGGGATTTATGGATCGTAGCGTTGTTGAATGCTTAGGTTCTAAATCTCCGGATAGATACTTTCTGATGTATTCTGCTCCCTCGGAGCCTCCTGCAAGGGACTCTGAGGATTTGGTTTCGTAAGATGGGGTCAAATCGGAGGGATGGTCATCAACAGACCTCAGAGTCCTCAGAAAAAGAGAGACTCTGAGGAGGGCTTATTTCAGGAAGCGCCGTTGTCGAGTTTCATCAACATATACAAATAATTGTGAGAAAGAGACTTTCTGACGATATTTATGTCGCGATTGCTTTGCTCATCAAAGAAGATGGTTTTCGCCCTAAAACTATGAATCGGCTGGTAAAATATTTTTCGAACATAAAGGCGCTTTCCCCGGCGGAAATTCATGCTCTGGAGGAAAGCATGGAGATTCTTTCCTTTGGCAAAGGCAAGTGCGTGAAAGCTGCCGGGGGAATGTCTGGAGATACCTTCTTTGTCTTAAAAGGCTGCGTACGCCAGTATATTGTTAAAGACGGAGAGGAGAAAACCACCGATATATTCACAGAAGATCAGTGGATTATTTCATCGAATGATCCCCAACCCGACATGTTTCCCTATAATTTGGTTTGCATGGAGGATTCTGACCTGGTCATTGGCAATGAAGATAAAGCACAAAAGCTTTTTGAGCAATTTCCACATTTTGAATCTTTGGCCAGGACTGTCATGGAGAAGACTTATGCCGCCCAAACGAAATTGATGATTTCCAATCATACAGATTCTGCGGAGGAACGTTACTTAAAGCTTTTACATTCACGCCCGGATATTTTCCAACGGGTTCCTCAATATCATATTGCCAGCTATCTGGGGATTCAGCCAGAATCGTTGAGCAGAATTAGAAAACGCATTACTACGTTATCCTGATTACTACATTTCCTTTTTTGTGGCCCTTCTCTACGTATTTGTGTGCTTCCACGATCTCTACTAAAGGGTAAGTGCGATCTATTACCGGCCTCAACTTCTTCTGTCCGGCCAATTCCTTAAGCCGGATGAAAGAAGACTTTGGTGTGACAGGTGTCCCATCGTCAATAGATAAATATTTGCCACCTTTATTCAAAGCCTTTTTAACTTTTTCTTTCAGGTCTGAGGTTTTTGATTTTCCTACTGCGTCTATTACCACATCATATTTTTCAAGTCTCGCCTCAGCGCCCTCCCGCGTATAGTCTATTGCTTTATCGCTACCCAGAGTCTTCACCAATTCAAGGTTTCTACCACTGCAAATACTTGTGACTACAGCCCCTGCAATTTTAGCCAATTGTATCAGCATTGTGCCGATACTCCCAGATGCACCGTAAATAAGAACTCGATCTCCGTTCTTAATCTTTGCCTTATTCATCAGGTGCAGGGCCATCAATCCTCCGTAGGGAATTGCCGCTGCTTCTTCGAAGCATAGACCGGCTGGCTTCAGCGCCAAATTCCAGTTTTCAGGCAGACAAATGTACTCTGCATAAGATCCAAACCGGTTTTTTGTTGCAGACATTGAACAGTAGGCAAATACTTCGTCTCCAGGTTTAAAATTTGTAACCGCATTGCCTGTGCTTTCCACAATGCCGGCCACTACCATCCCTAAAATCGGATTTCTCGGTTTACCAAAACCAAACGCCATTTGAACCAACACCTTATAAAGAGGAGAAACTGCCATACCACGTATGAGTACATCGCTTGCGGTAACAGAAGTAGCATGGATCCTGATTTGTACCTCGTCGAACTTCGGGCATGGTTTCTCTACCTCTG
>CAZWQB010000358.1:0-2853 GCA_964636035.1 uncultured Roseivirgaceae bacterium | reverse complement strand
TTGCCAGAGGCAGCCTTTGCACCGCAGAACAATTTTGGTGCACCGCCCCTGGAGATACAATTTAGCAACAACTCCACAGGAGCGGTCAGTTACCAGTGGCATTTTGGAGATGCGGAAGAAAGCACCAGCATGGATGCGGAGCCGGTGTTCGTCTATACAGAAGTTGGCGAGTATGAAGTGGAAATGATTGCCACCAATGCTGGCGGTTGTTCGGATACGGCGAGATTCACGGTAAGTGTTTTGATTTCTGAGGTGGATGTGGTTTTGGAAAGGATCAACGTCTATACCAATACCGGCAATATGCAGGTGGTGCTGAGCATCCGGAATCAGGGTACTGTGCCGGTAGAAAACATGAACATCAAATTGGATCTGGGCGGCAAAATTTCATTGAATGAAAGGTTTACAGGAAGCATCGCTCCAGGATCGTCTTATAATTATCCGCTTGGCTTTGATATTTTGGCTGAAGACCTGCCGGGGGTGGCCTATATTTGCGCCAGTCTCGAGGTTGCAGGAATAGAGAGGGAAGAGGAAAACATACAGAACAACAGCGCCTGCCACGATATTAAAGGGGTTTTTCTGCTAACAGAGCCTTATCCAAACCCTGTTGATCAGATGCTCAATATTGAATACTTCATGCCTGATAATGAGCCGGCGCGTTTCGTGTTATCGGATATGTTGGGCAATGCAGTGCTGGATTTTGAGGAAGGCAATGCAAAAAAAGGTCTGAACAAATTCAGCTACGACTTTTCACACCTGGCCGCTGGAATGTATGTCCTACAAATATCACACAAGGGAACAAGCTTCCTAAGAAGGTTGGTTGTGCAGTAATTGTTGCTTGCGCAACCAAAGGAAAGAGATTTTTTTAATCGCTTTTATAAAATACTACAAAAGCAGGCGTTAACAGTTTCTCTCCTTTAGGGGAGATGCCGACAGGCAGAGGGGTTTTTAAGTGGTTAATGGTACCGTCATCGCGAGGTTTTTCTCCCGCCCACTGGCGGGAAAAGCTGCGGCGATCCCCCGGACAAAAGCAGTCCGCCGAACATTATGCGATCTTTCATTTCGATACTTGTCAAAATATCAAAACATTTTTATTGCCCTTCCGTATCTGCTAAAAGGTAAAATTAACTATGAACGAACGAATCAAAAAGCTTTCAAGAATCATGAAAGCTTTGTCCAACGAAAACCGACTTCAGCTTTATCTTCAGATCTGGCATCAGGAGCGGATGGCTGTTCCGCGACATTTGTGTTACATCAGTGACATTGCTGCAAAATTTAAAATTGGCGCTCCTACGATTTCTCATCACATAAAAGAATTGGAAGCCGCCGATCTCATATATACTGAAAAAGTGGGCAAACAAATAACAGCCACCATAAATGAAGAAACCAGGCAGTATCTTCTAGAGGCCTTTTCGGAATAGATTATCTGTTAGGGCATAAGCATCCCTTTTGAATCTTAAACAATAATGCGGAAACTCAAAAAAATATTAAAAATGACAGGTTTGGCAATACTTGGTATAATACTATTAATAATTGTAGTGGGATTTGCCTTCTTACATCTGAGCCCGGAGTTCGGTGGAAAAATTTCCGATGCGGAAAAGGAAGCTTATGAGCAAGCAGCAAATTATAGCGAGGGAAAATTTAGAAACTTAGTTCCTACGTCTATGACCATGGATTTTGCCACTATGAAAACACTTCTTCGGGATTATGTGAGAGGAAACCCTAAAAGCAGACCTGTAAATCCGCTGCCCATCAACAAAATTGACTCCAGCTTTCTCGCTGCAACAGCCGCAGAAAATCCGCGCATCACCTGGTTCGGTCACTCCGCGTTTTTCCTGGAGATTGAAAACATGAATATATTAATTGACCCGATGCTGGGAGAAGTGCCTTCCCCTCATCCATGGTTTGGCGGCAAACGGTTCAATACGCAATTACCTATTCAGGCCGAATCGCTGCCAGCCATCGACTTCGTTATTTTTTCACACGATCATTATGATCATCTGGACTATGGCTCCGTGCAAAAGTTGAAGGATAAAGTGCAAATGTTTTATGTGCCTTTGGGCTTAGGAGCGCACCTAAGAGCCTGGGGAGTAAGTGCAGACAAGATTAAGGAATTGAACTGGGGGGAATCTGTCACACATGGTGGTGTAACTTTAATATGCACTCCGGCAAGACACTTCTCTGGTCGCGGGTTGTTTGATAGGGATGCGACGCTCTGGAGTTCCTGGGTCATCAAGTCACCTCAGACGAACCTCTATTTTAGCGGCGATACAGGCTATGGGCCGCATTTCAAAACTATAGGTGAGGAGCATGGCCCGTTTGATTTCGCAATGTTGGAATGTGGTCAGTACGATGAACGTTGGGAAAGCATTCACATGATGCCTGAGCAAACCGTAAAAGCAGCGCAGGACTTAAATGCAAAACTGATGATGCCCATTCATTGGGGTGCCTTTAAGTTATCCCTTCACGACTGGAATGATCCGGTTATCCGGGCCAGCGCAGAAGCGCAGAGACTGGGAATGCCTTTTATCACACCGCAGATCGGTGCCACAATCTCTTTAGATGGAGCTCCCATAGCTACGGAAAACTGGTGGGAGAATTAGGTCGTCAATAGTAAGTTTGGTGTAACAGCTCAGGTAAACTGCGATACAATCGCAGATCTCGGACAACCTCGTTTCAAACGAGGTCGATTGGTGGGACTGCATATATTTTCCTTTCGCGGAATTTAGTTGCTGGCAGAGGCCAAAGGACAGCGATTTTTTAAATCGCTTTTATAAAATACTACAAAAGCCGGCGGTAAGAGTTTCTCTCCTTTAGGGGAGATGCCGACTGGCAGAGGTGTCATTACGCGAAATC
>CAZWQB010000357.1:0-2888 GCA_964636035.1 uncultured Roseivirgaceae bacterium | reverse complement strand
CGGCCTCCAGCGTCACCAGGCCGCGGTAGCGGCCCACGCCGTGGTCCTCGTGCACCATCGGCGAGCCTTCCGACAGTTCGCCGAGGTCGCGGATGATCGCGTCCGGCTCGCGGCCGGCGCGCTTGCGGCGGCGCGGGGCGGCGGCGCGTTCGGGGAACAGCTGGCGCTCGGTGAGGACCACCAGCGGGTCGTCGCCCGCGATCCCGGCATCGAGCGCGAAGCCGTCCTCCAGCGGCGCCACCGCGATCGCGAAGCGCGCATCGCCGGCCGCGAAGCCGCGGAAGTCCTGCAGCACCTGCGGGCGCAAGGCCGCGGCGTCCAGCACTTCCAGCAGCGCCTCGCGGCGGCCGGCGGTGTCGGCCGAGACCAGCACGCGGCCCGGATAGCTGGCGAGGAAGTCGGTGAGCGGCGCCGCGGTCGCGTCGTGGCGCGCGGATACGGGCAGGTTGGGCGCCGGCTGCTCGCCCAGGCGCGCGGCCTCGGCGTGGCGGGCATGGCTTTCGCCGGCGACCTCGATGCGCGGCGCGTCGTTGAAGCGCGCGCGCAGTTCGTCGGGCGCCATCCACAGCGCCGTCGGCGGCAGCACCGGGTGCTCGACGTCATGGCGCCGCTGCTCGTGGCGCTGGCCGGCCTGCGCCCAGAAGTGGTCGGCGGCCGCGGGCGTGCCCTCGTCCACCAGCGCCAGGGCGCCGTCGCCGAGGTAATCGAACAGGGTGGCGGTCTTGCCTTCGGGGAAGAACAGCGGCAGGTAGTACTCGATGCCCGCCGGCGCGGAGCCGGCCTTCAGGTCCTGGAACAGCGCGCTGCGGCGGGTGTCGATGTCGAAGCGCTCGCGCAGCGCATCCAGGGCGCGCCCGCGCGAGACCTCGTCCAGCGGCACCTCGCGCCCGGGCATCAGGCGCACCGCCTCGACCTTGTCCAGCGAACGCTGGCTCTCCGGGTCGAAGACGCGGATGGTGTCGATCTCGTCGTCGAGCAGTTCGACGCGGAACGGCGCGGCCTCGCCCATCGGGTAGACATCGAGCAGGGCGCCGCGCACGGCGAAGTCGCCGGGATCGTAGACCTGGGGCACGTTGCGGTAGCCGGCGGCCTGCAGGCGGCGCTTCTCGGCGTCCAGGTCGAGGCGCTCGCCAACGCGCAGGTCGAAGCTGTTGCCGATCACGTAGGACAGCGGCGGCAGGCGCTGCATCAGCGTCTGCACCGGGACGACCAGCACCCCGCGCTTCAGCGAGGGCAGTCGGCGCAGCGTGGCCAGTCGCTGCGAAACGATCTCCGGATGCGGACTGAAGCGGTCGTAGGGCAGGGTTTCCCAGTCGGGGAAGGCCAGGACCGGCAACTCGCCGCCGCTGCCGACGAGGGTATGCAGGTCGGCTTCAAGCTGCGTGGCGGCGTGGTTGTCGCGCGCGACGGCCAGCAGCACGCCCTCGTGGGTACGCGCGGCCGAGGCGATGAACCAGGCCAGGGCGGACCGCGAGGCTGGCGCGCGCCACCAGGCGCGCGGGCGTCCGGGGCCGGGCAGGGGAGGGGTGTGCAGCCCGCTGGGGGCTGGATGGCGCAGGGTCTGGTCGGTCATCGGCACGCAAACAGGGACAGCGCCGGATGCGATGAAGCACCCGGCGCGTGGGCCGCACAGTCTACCGGGAGCGGCCTGAAGCGGCCTGGCTCTTGCCGCCGGCCCGGGCGAGGGCGTCCGGCGCGCCGGTCTCGGGATCGCCTTCCACCCCGGACACCGGCGTCGCGGCGGCCAGCGGCAGGCTGAGCCGCACATAGCCGGGATCGGCGCCCTCTTCCAGGCCGAAGCCCATCGAGCGCGCCAGGTCCAGCAGCGGACCGTTGTCCTCGGGAACATCCCCGCGCAGGGTGTCCAGGCGCTTGCCGCGGGCCCAGCGCGCCAGGCGGCGCATCAGGTGCCGGCCCAGGCCCATGCCCTCGACGTTGCGGCCGACCAGGATGGCAAAGCTGGCCTCGCGGGTGCCGGGCACCGTGGCTGCGCGGGCCACGCCGAGGATCATGGCCTCGCCGGGTGGCATCTGCTCCGACACCACCAGGGTGAACTCGCTGCGGCTGTCGGGCTGCGCGAGATCGCGGGCCTCGTCCACGCTGATCGGGTGCACGCCACCGAGCAGGTGGTTGCGGATGTCGTCGGGTTGCAGCAGCTCGAAGCTGGCTCGAAGGACCGGGGCATCCTCGGGGCGGATGGGCCGGATCAGGACATCACGGCCGTTGCCGAGGCGGATCTCCTCGTGCCACGGCGGAAGGCGGTTTCTTGCGACCATGTGGGCGATGCTTGCACGGTCGAAGTGAAGCCCGTCTCCACGCGTGGCGTGCCCGGGCCTGCCCGCTCAGGGCGGGCTGCGCAGCCAGTGCACGCGCGCGTCGGGCGCGCGCTCGCCGAGCGCGGTGGCCAGCGACGCCAGCGCCGGGGCCAGGGTGGCATCGAGCTGCCACGGGGGATTGACCACCAGCAGGCCGCTGCCGTTCATGCGCAGCGGCGAATCGTCCGGGCGCACCATGAGTTCGGCGACCAGCACCGACTTTGCCGGCAGGTCCGCGGCGCGACGCTGGAACGGAGCCAGCGTGCGGCGGAGCTTGATCGGATACCAGAGCGCGAACACGCCCTGCGGGAAGCGGCGCAGGCCATCGCGGATCGCGGCCAGCGAGGTGTCGAATTCCGCCAGCTGGGTTTCGTAGGGCGGATCGACCAGCACCAGTCCGCGGCCGATCCGCTGCTCGCCATCGCGCGGGGGCAGAAGGGCGCGCATCGCGGCATAGCCATCGCCGTGGTGCACGCGCACGCGGGGGTCGTCGCCACGCTGGGCCTTGAGCGCCTGCGCCTCCTCGGGCTGCAGCTCGCAGCAGGCGATGCGGTCCTGGGCGCGCAGCGCATG
>CAZWQB010000356.1:0-2925 GCA_964636035.1 uncultured Roseivirgaceae bacterium | reverse complement strand
AAAAAAATTCATAGCATTTGTGGAATTAGCAGTAGCGATGCATCCTATTTATACCCGGCCAAGACAAACTGCAGATTACGGGGTCTGCCATTCACTTTAATATAATAGTTATGAAAAGGATTCAAATAGTAATGCCCATTTTATTGTTGTTTTTTTTATCATCATGGAATGTTTCCAATACCATGATGGTAAAAATTGCAGGGACTGTAACAGACTCCAGTACTGGTGATTCGTTGCCAGGCGTATCAGTTTTCGTAAAAGGAAGCATCAATGGAACTATAACCGACATCAATGGCGCCTATGAACTGAAAGTACCGACCAGCAATGCTATTCTTGTTTTCAGTTATATTGGTTACGCCACCCATGAAGTCGCTGTTAAAAATAAAAACATCATTCATGTAAAAATGAGCCCTGATGTTGTAAGCCTGAATGAGGTGGTTATGACAGGATATTCAACGGTTACAAGAAAGCAGATGACAGCCAGTGTTGCCCTCTCCGCACCGATGGAATCTGTTGCCTATGGTGTAAGTGTCCATGAGCCCTATTATCCACCCCACAACACCGAAGCGTACGATGCCATAGAAGACAATATTTTCAGGGAAGCAAAAAGAAATCCCCTTTCCACCTTTTCGATCGATGTTGACAATGCCTCTTATAGCAATATGCGTAGGTTTATCAACCATGGCCAAATGCCCCCCAAAGATGCTGTCAGAATAGAAGAAATGATCAACTATTTCACCTATGACTATCCACAACCGGAGGATGAACAGCCGTTTTCTATCACCACGGAATTTTCAGCCTGTCCATGGAATGCCAATCATCAGCTCGTTCATATTGGTTTGCAGGGAAGGCGCATTCCTACAGAAAATCTCCCGGCCTCAAATCTGGTTTTTCTAATAGATGTCTCCGGATCCATGCAGGCCCAAAATAAGCTTCCACTCCTGAAATCGGCATTCAAACTCTTGGTTAATGAGCTGAGGCCGCAAGACCATGTCTCAGTGGTGGTGTATGCCGGGGCTGCGGGTGTAATTTTACCGGCAACTTCCGGAAGTAATAAAAAAGAAATACTCGCTGCCATAGAGAAACTGGAAGCCGGGGGATCAACTGCCGGTGGGGCTGGCATTCAACTGGCTTATGATATTGCGCAAAAGCACTTTAAGAAGGAAGGGAACAATCGCGTAATTATCGCAACAGATGGCGATTTTAATGTGGGTGCATCCAGCAATGCAGAAATGGAAAGATTGATTGAAGAGAAACGAGAATCAGGGGTATTTCTGACGGTGCTCGGTTTTGGTATGGGCAATTACAAAGATGCTAAAATGGAAGGGCTTGCAGATAAAGGCAATGGGAACTACGCATACATCGACAATATTCTTGAAGCAAAAAAAGTGCTGGTGAACGAGTTCGGTGGCACCATGTTCACAATCGCAAAAGACGTAAAGCTTCAGATTGAGTTCAATCCTGCGAATGTAAAAGGCTATAGGTTAATTGGCTATGAAAACAGGGTCCTAAAAAATGAGGATTTTAACAACGACAAAAAGGATGCAGGAGATCTCGGCGCCGGGCATTCGGTAACAGCCCTTTATGAAATTATTCCTGCAAACCTTGAAAACTCACCATTTCTACAAACCATCGATGATTTAAAATACCAAATACCTGATGAGCGCCAAGGAGCTGCGACTCGTCCGGACGAGCTGCTGTCCATCAAACTAAGGTACAAAAGACCGGAAGGGTCCGGGAGCCGCTTATTACAAAAAACCGTGTTGAACCAATCGCTTGCACTGAATGAAACCACCGACAACTTCAGGTTTTCAGCTGCTGTAGCATCTTTCGGCATGCTTCTGCGTGATTCAGAATTTAAGGGGGAAGCTACCTATGAGACGGTTCTGGAGTTAGCAAAAGGGGCGACTGGAAAAGACACCAACGGCTACAGATTAGAATTTATTAACCTGATAAAATCCAGCCAGTTGCTGGCAAACAACTAATCTCAGATATCTGGTTGATTGTCAAAATGCCGCCATATTCTAATTCGGCGGTATTTTAGACTACGATCTTCTAAAAGTACAATATTTTCAAACGATTAGAATAGGGTGTAATAATATAGTGGCGCCTGACATTTTTGGTATCTAATTTTCTTAAAAATGAGTTCAATTTTGAACCTTCTTTTACAGGTTTAGTGGCTAAGCTTTTGCTGAAAAGCCAGAAATGTTGTTTTTACAGTTATCCGCTTTTCAACATTTTATTTCTAACGTCTAATTATTTGCCATAAATCATACCTGTAAGGTTCGGGCATTGGCAAGCTTTTTAAAGGTTGAAGGTCGTAGTATCTTAGCAATAAGTTTAAAAGCTAAGATTATGAACCGACTATCCATTTTTAACAACCTTTTTTTAATTGTATTTACAATTTCAGTTTGTATAGGATATCTTATCTACCAGAGATATTATTTTTTTCTTTTGATATTGTCGGGAATCCTGGTACAGCTTTTGTTTTTCCCAAACCCATAGCTGCAACCGCTAACGGTTCCCTTTTCAGAAACGATTTTACATGTAAAAGAGCGGTATTAACCAAGTTGTCAAAGCCCAAATTATCAAAGTAGCAACACCTCCGACTTTTAGAAAATCACCAAATTTATAATTCCCGATACTATAAATCAGGGTGTTTGTTTGATACCCTATAGGAGTCATAAAACTGGTACTTGCAGCAAACATCACGGTGATCAGGAAAGGCTTTGGATCCAGTCCCAGGCCATGCGCAATAGATATGGCAATAGGAGCAATCAAAATGGCAGTAGCATTATTTGAAATTATACTGGTAACAAGCACAGTCATTACAAAAAGAAGCGAAATCATGGTTCTGGCGGAAAAACCCTCTGTATAGAAGACAAAGTTTTCTGCCAACAGATCGCCTGCGCCGGTTTTTTCAAT
>CAZWQB010000355.1:0-2937 GCA_964636035.1 uncultured Roseivirgaceae bacterium | reverse complement strand
TGCTAATGGTAATTGCTAGTCAGAGCCGCACGGCGGCTGCAACCTGCGTAGATTTTGCTTTAGCCGAATCAGGTGCGCATGGATCAATGTCCTTCCTTAATCCGACGCTGTCCCCTGACAGCACCCAAACTTAATTTACGTAGTCAGCGTGGATAATCGTTGATACTTGCTATAAAATTCCTGTGGAGTATATGTTTTGTGGCAGTTCCTGGAGGTGTCCTGTCGGGGGACAGGACACGGAGGTAGAGGGCTGCTAATGGTAATTGCTAGTCAGAGCCGCACGGCGGCTGCAACCTGCGTAGATTTGGCTTTAGCCGAATCAGGTGCGCATGGGAACAGTCTGCGCCAGGAACATTTGGTGACAGGCGTCCGAAGCTACCCTCTGCACGTTCTAAATCTTTCCTAGATTCTCCTTCGCCATTTGATATTCCGGCGCCAATTTCAAGGCAGCCTCAAAGCTTTGTTTGGCAGCTTCTTTGTTGCCAAGTTCCAGATGGTTCAGACCCTGAAAATTGTGCAGGGCAGCTTTCATCGGTATCTCTTTTTGTTGCTGACTACCCTGCTCGTTTAATACCACTTTCAGGCTGTCCACTTCTGCACTTTCCAACAAAATGTCCAGTGAGGTTTTGCTTTCATTATGACGCTTCAAATCATATTGCAGCATTCCTATTTTATAGAGGGTGTAGGGGTTGTTCCTTTTCAAATACAGGCTTTCATACGAAGAAAGTGCATTGTCATACAATCCCAGCTTTTCATAAGAAACAGCCTGAATTTCTAGAGCAGGAAGATGACTTGAATTGATGAACAAAATATCTCTGGAAACCAAAAGGCTGGAAGCATATTGTTGATAGTCATAATAGAAGTAAGCCAGTGAGTCCAGCAATGAGGTGTTGGATGGATTGATCGCAAGCATGTTGTACAATGCATTTTTTGCGACGGAAACATCGTTGTACTTCAGTGCATTCTGATATACCCTTAACTGCTGCTTATAAGCCTCCGATGCATTTCCTTGTGCTTCCTGGGCTGTTGCTGTATTCACTGCAAAAACTGTTACCAATACAAAACTGCCCACTAATTTGATAATGTTATTCATGTATAATTATGGTTTAATTTGTTCAAGTTCTAATCTAGCTCGTTATAAAGATCGCAATTGGTGAAAGTATCTGCCTTAAATCACCAGCTTTACTAACCTATGGCTTCGAATTATCTTTCTTTCGATTCTATATGATCAACTTTGGGCACATTTGAACAATACGTTGCAAGGATTAGCAAAGCGTACTCCCTTAATGTCTATTGTTATCTGTACCTACTACCTTATTGCCTATTGAATCATTGCCTATTGCCTACTGCCGATTGACCTATGTCATTAAGTTAAGCATTTTTTAATACCTCACCCTCGATCCCTCTCCTAAAGGAGAAGGATTAACTGCCTTAACCTAACGACATTGGCCTACTGTCTGTCTGCCTAGCTTATTGCCTTACCGCCTACTGCTTCACTGCCCACTGTCCACGGAGCCTTTCGCCACCAACCCCTCCTTTTCACCCAACATCATCATATAGCTATAAAGGTCCTGGTAGTTGTTCTTCACCTTTCCCTCCAGCACAGCCTCCTTCAATGCTTCTTTGATATTTCCTACCGTTCTGCCCGGCTTCAGGTCAAAGGCCTTCATAATCTCCTCCCCTCCTACTTCAGGCTGGAAGTTTCGCACCTGGTCTTTCTCCTCCACCTCAAGCATTTTTCGTTCCACAAAATCAAAATTACGCAGATATTTTTTCACTTTGACATCATTTTTTGAAGTGATGTCCGCGCGACAAAGCTTCATAAGGTCTTCAATATCATTCCCTGCTTCGAACAACAGCCTTCGGATCGCCGAATCGGTAACGGTTTCCTTCACCAGCGCTATCGGCCTTAAATGCAGACGGACCAGCTTTTGCACATACTTCATCTTCTCGTTCAAAGGAAGCTTTAGCTTTCGGAAAATGCCTGGAACCATGCGCGCGCCCTTGTCTTCATGTCCATGAAAAGTCCAGCCTGCCTTTTTATCAAAGCGCTTTGTAGCAGGTTTTGCAATGTCGTGCAAAATCGCAGCCCAGCGCAACCACAGGTTGTCCGACATCTCAGAAACGTTGTCGAGCACCTGCAGCGTATGATAGAAATTATCCTTGTGCGATAACCCATTGATCGTTTCTGTCCCTTGCAGGGCGACCATCTCGGGAAATACAAGCTCCAGAAGCTTCGAATGGTAGAGCAGTTTAAACCCGTAAGAAGGTTTTTGTGATAAGATAATCTTATTGATTTCCTCGGTCACTCTTTCCTGGGACACGATTTTAATCCTTTCTACCTGGCTGGTGATGGCCTCAAAAGTACCAGGATCAATGTCGAAACCTAGCTGCGAAGCAAAGCGAATTCCCCGCATCATTCTGAGTGGATCATCAGAAAAAGTAATTTCCGGCTCCAATGGCGTGCGGATCATCTTTCTTTTTAAGTCTTTTACACCGTCAAAAGGGTCGATCAATTCACCATACCTTTCCTTAATTAAACTAATGGCCAGCGCATTGATGGTAAAATCGCGTCGCTGCTGATCATCTTCCAGGGTGCCGTTCTCCACTATTGGCTTTCGCGAATCTGCCCTGTACGATTCTTTTCGCGCTCCTACAAACTCTATTTCAAAGTCTCCGGATTTGATCATGGCTGTTCCAAAGCTCTTGAAAACCGCCAGGCTATCGGATTTGCCCAGTTTAGAAGCAATCATTTCCGCCAGCTCAATTCCACTTCCCACAGTTACAATATCAATATCTTTGGAGGGCCTGTTGAGCAACAAATCCCTCACGAAGCCGCCAATGACGTAGGCGGGCTGGTCGAGTGCATCTGCACATTGATGAATTACCTCAAAAACCGAATTTTCCTCTAATACCTTTCTGTAATTCATTTTATAT
>CAZWQB010000354.1:0-2937 GCA_964636035.1 uncultured Roseivirgaceae bacterium | reverse complement strand
CCCAGACATGGCCGCTAAGGATGACATTTTTCCCGTTGAGAATTCCTTTTGCGAACAGGCTATCGATAAATGATCCTCCCAATATTGCAGTACCTGAAGCCAGGGCCGCGGATTTCAAAAACTTTCTTCGGGAATTAAATTTCATTCTTCTTATTTACGTGATTAGGATTATCCAGTAACATGATGAGATACCGGATAAATAAATATTTTTGAAATTGTAAATCTTTATTTTTTCGGTATGACGTCGCGCCTTAAAGCCGAACTTAAGCAGCCAGCTCCCTTTATAGCTAATTTATTCTAATAACCCGGATTTTGCTCAAGTGCGGGATTCGCAGTGAGTACCTCAAAAGGGATGGGATAAATTTCCCGGTATTCTTCCGAGGCTTCTTTTTCCCACCATGCGTCCGTGAATTTCCCGAAGCGAATAAGGTCTTCTCTACGGTGCATCTCATAAGCCAGCTCACGCCCTCTTTCGTCAAGCAGTTCTTCCATTGTCAGCGTTGTTGTTGTAAATTCTGCATCCGGATCTCCCGGCGCAAAGCTTCTGGCTCTAACTGCATTCACCAGGTCGACAGCTTCCTGGGTAGCAGCACCTCCGTTTATACGCATCAGACACTCCGCCTTCATAAGCATAATGTCCGCAAGCCGGAAAATGACCATATCATTGCTCATGTTGGCCAGTCCACCGACTTCAATCTCGTATTTGATATTCATTGCGCCTTGCGCTTCTCCTCCTTCGTTGTTGTGCAACATATCAATGTATGGCGTCACCACCATGGGCTCCTCATTCCAGTCCAGCACAGGTTGTTCATCACCGTTTTCATCAAAGTAAATTTGTGGCCCCATTACCCATTGATTGATCCGATAATCATTGGGCTGATAGAGATTGAAAAAAGATTCCTGCGTCCTGATTTTGTGCCAGCCCCAATACTCCACCCCATATTTGGCAAATAAAATATTTTCATGCAGGTTCTGCTCAGCAAAGTTAAATTGTTGCGCATTGCTGGCATCAAACGGCACCACATAGATATTCTCGTTGCTCAGCTCATTGTTTACCCGAAAAGGATCGTTCCACTCCGGATCCAGACTATAGTTAGCCTCCATCACTGCATTGCATGCCGTAATACAATCCTCCCATCGCGCAGTCCCGGTAAAAACTTCTGCATTCAGATAAAGCTTCGCCAGCAGTGCCTGCGCGGCAGATTGGGTAAAATGGCCGTACCAGCCAGCGTCCCCCTTTTCTCCCAGCAGTGGAATATTTTCGGTTATTTCATTTTCAATGAATGCAAAGACTTCCGCAGCAGGTTTGGTCGGAGGACTTACTTCTCCCACTTGCTCCACGATGGGTATGTTTCCAAAACTGCTCAAGGCCCAATAATAGTGGAGCGCTCGCACCATTTTTATCTCCGCAATCATCTGTTCTTTGCTGATGGGAAGCTCCATGGTGCTTAAATCTCGTTCTTGTATCGCATCAATAAAATAGTTGCAATATCCGATAGTCTGGAAAAGACTTTCCCATTCAAGTTGTATCCAGAGGTCGCTCGAGGTCCAGGTATGCCTGTGAAGCCGCAACCAGGCACCTTCCTGATCTACGTAACCGTACATGACAGGGACCACCGCCTCGTCGGTAGAGAATTCCTGCAGTGAAAAATGAATCTGATAAACGTGCGTTTGCATAAAGCTATAAGGCAACACATAGGCGGCCATCACCTGCTCTTCGTTCTGAAAGAAATTTTCAGACGTCTCGACACTGTAAACATTTTCCTCTAAATCGTGACAGGCGCTGGCAACCATGACCAGCACTAAAAAAACCAGGAGTGACTTATTGTATATTGATTTCTGCATGACTAAAAATTAAAATTAAAAACTTGCACTTATACCCAAGGTGAATCCGCGTGTAGTGGGGTAATAGCTATAGATGGGTTCCACACCGGGGCCATCGCTTGTCTCGTCCTCAGGGTCGGCAGCATAATAGTTTAATCCCAGTTCTGGATCGGTTCCGGAAAAATCAGTGATGGTAATTAGATTCGTACCTGTCGCATAAATGCGGATACTTTGGATGTAGCTGCTATTTTCAATGGGTAGCGTGTATCCAATGGTTAAATTGTCAAGCTTCAAATAATCACCATCCTCGATGTAATAGCTGGAGAACGTGGGCTCAGTCTGGATGCCTTCATCCATTGCGGAAACAAACAGGTTATTTCTGGCAAAATAGGTGAGGTTTTCATGAAATATTCTTTTGCCATTTACAGCGTTGAAGCCCAGGGCACTTCTGATCAGCAGGGAAGCATCAAAATTTCCGAAGGTGAAGGTGTTGGTCAGTCCGAGACTGTATTTTGGAATACTATTCCCGAGATAAGCAAAGTCATCTTCTCCAATTTCACTTGCTTCTACCGCTTCACCCTCACTGTTTTCAAACAGCCAGTTCCCATCCTCTGTAAAACCGGCGAAAACTCTCCCGTAAAAGGCGGCCACCGGCTGTCCTGGTGCCAGTCTCTGTATGGGAGAGCCTTCGGTTATTCTGGTAATATTATGGGCAGTTCCCTGAAACTGATCGCTGGTAATGGAGACGATTTCATTTTTATTGTAGGCTCCGGTAAAGCTCACGTTCCATCCAAAATTTCCGCCGCGGATCAGGTTTGCATTTAAAGCGAGTTCAAGACCCTCATTTTCCATCAAGCCGGCATTGGCAAAAATGTTAGGATGGATCTGAGAAGGCAATTGTGCGCTGTAATTCCCCACCAGGTCTTCGATCTTTCGTTTGTAGTAGTCCAACGATGCACTGAGCCAGCCGTCTTCGAGCAATGCGAGATCAAGGCCAATGTTTACTTCCTTTTTTGTTTCCCATTGTAGTTGCGGATTGGGATTAATGGTAGGTCCATAGGGCTGTATCCACCTGGAATCACCGGGAACTCCAAAAAAACCATTTTGTGTACC
>CAZWQB010000353.1:0-2945 GCA_964636035.1 uncultured Roseivirgaceae bacterium | reverse complement strand
ATCATCCCTTGTTGTAACTACTAATTTTTACGCTGCTTCAAAAACCATTTCATCATTGCTGCCTGATACTCTCCTTTGTAGTTATGGCCTACACCTGCTTGCTCTTCCCAGATTAGTTTTGCTCCTGCTTCCAGTAGATGATCTCTTAGCGTCCGGTTGTTTACACACCACCTTTCTGTTTCTCCCCAGGTCATCCAAACGGGTATATGCTTTATCGTTTCTACTTCTTCGGGGGTTGATTGCATAATACCGGAATAGATTCCCAAGGCTGTCCAACGCTCCGGATCGCTGAGGGCAAGTTTGTATACACCCTTTCCTCCCATGGAGAAGCCGTACAGGTATTGCCGGTTCGGGTCAGTAGTGAACATGGCATCGAAATCTGCAAGACTCTCTTCCAGATCGGTAAAGGCTATTCCATCATAACCCTTATCGCCCCTTCCCCAGGGATAAATCATAAAACCTTCCCGCAGGTACATTTGTGAGGTCCCCGGTGCTACTGTAGGCTTTAAGTAGTGATAAAGCATCTTCCATGGCTGGTTATTTTTCCCCCCTCCACTCCCATGTATTTCCATATACAGCGGATAGTCCCTTCTTTCCCGATCAAAATCTTTGGGAAGAAACAGCCAGTAATAACTGTTTTTCCCATCAGCCGGAGATTTGTAAGCCATAATCAGCGGCCTCGGACCAGATAAATAAGTGCTAAAATCCACACCCTCGGCACTAAAAAACTCCAGCGCCTCTGCAGCAGCCTGAAGATCATTTTCTTCCATGGACAAGCCGTGGCTGGTATCAGTCGTAATCATTATCAAAGATTCGAAATGCCGCTTCAGCAGTGGATCTTTCTCATTTTTCGCCAGCACTTGCAACCGTGCAAGCAATTGAGCTACATCGCTTTCTGCGAGATGAGGACGATGCGCCGCAGCCTCCCCGATTGCGGAAACCGCAAAGAAGAGGATCAAAAATAAACGTGAAAATGTTGTGTGCTTCATAGCTTAACAGGAATATGATTTTTGGGTTATTAGATCGATCATCGAAGCAACTAAACATTTTTATTGCAGAGGCGCATGCTGTACTATACAGTTGGATTGCGTCTGGGAAAATAGCACAGTTACCGGTGTTGGCGGACACGCTAAACAGGCGCAGACTAGCTGTGTATCAGCATTTTGTCATACCGTTCTTTTTAGTTAAATTCATACAATTTTTCGTTTAAAAATACTTTTTGTGAAATTGAAGCTCCCGTTTATGAGGTTCTTCAGACGTGTAAAAACATCTGATTTCGGCAAATGGATTTCCTGTGCGTCTTTGCTATTTTTTTTCTGTTTTTCTCCCGTAAAGGCGCAGCAAGGCAATATCGAGTTTAAAACGATATCTTCTAAAGACGGGCTTTCCAGCAGCATCGTCTGGAGTCTAGCGCAGGATAGCCATGGATTCATCTGGATAGGGACCTACGATGGCCTGAACAGGTACAACGGCTATGAATTCAAAACCTACAGGCATCAACCGGAGGATTCCACCTCCCTTGCCGGAAACTTTATTTCATTCCTGTTTTACGACAGTAAAAATCGCTTGTGGGTAAATACACCCTCGGGTCTGGACCGCTACGACTCAGAAAAGGATCATTTCATCCACTACAATACTTCAGGAAAACCTGAGACGCTTTCCCCGCACGTGCAATGGATTTATGAAGATAATCAACATACTATCTGGACCGGAACCTCCGATGGCATGAACAGACTGGATGAAAAGACGGGAGCATTCAGGAAACCGGAGATGTTAAAAGAAATGGGGATTTCGAAATCTGTAACAGCTCTTCTCCATGACCGTTCCGGCTATTATTGGCTGGGAACAGACGACGGTCTGTACAAATACTCCCCGGAGCAAAGAACCTACAGAAAATTTTCAAATTCAGAACATGATGGGAGCTCGATTATCAACAATCAGATTTATGCACTCCTGGAGGACAGCCGCGGACACATCTGGATCGGAACCTCCAGAGGATTAAGTCTGTATCAGGCGGGGACGGAGACATTTAAAAATTTCGAAAGTCATTCCAATATTCCCGAATCGCGCCTGATTTCCGAAGTCAGGGCTATTGAGGAAGCGGTCGACGGAAATTTATGGATTGCCACCTACGATGGAGGCCTCAAAAAATTTGATGTAGAAAAACAAACGTTTGAAACTTACCAACGAAATCCGAAGGACCCTTCGAGCCTGGCGGATAACTCTGTGAAAAAAATTATGGTTGATACAGTGGGAGGAGTTTGGGTGGCAACGTTCAGAGGAATAAGTTATAACAATGAATTCAGAATGCAATTCGACCATTTTGAATACAAGCCCTACGATTCCACAAGCCTGACCGATAATTTCGTTACTTCCCTTTTTCGCGATAGCCGGAACACCATTTGGGTGGGAAATAGATTTGGCATCTCCAAATACCAGCCAGAACAGGGGAACTTTGTGCATTATAAGCATCAGGCAAACAACAGCAACTCCATCAGCAATGGGGCCATCATTGCCATTACAGAAGATTTGAAGGGTAACTTATGGACAACCACGCATACAGGGATTGTTGACAAATTTGACCGCCGCCAAAATAAATTTTATCGCTTTGAACATGACCCAAACGACAACAACAGCATTGATGATAGATCAAACTTTGTGCTTTGTAGCCGTGACGGAAGTATCTGGGTCAGTTCGCCAACAGGTATCAGCCTCTACAACGAGGAAAAGGCTTCATTTACGCATTATCCGGTACCGGAATCTATAGAAAGAGGGCAAGTGTGGTTTATGTACGAAGACTCTAAGCTAAATCTCTGGGTAATCAGTTGGGGCGCTATCTACTTGTTTGACAAAGAGCGTCGAAAATTCTCTTTGTTCAAGGACCTTCCGGAGGAACTTGTACCTTTTCAAACCACGCACGTTCACGAAGACCAACATCAAAATCT
>CAZWQB010000352.1:0-2953 GCA_964636035.1 uncultured Roseivirgaceae bacterium | reverse complement strand
ATGAGCTAGACGGGCTATTGCTAAAAAGAATAAAATCCCAAGAAGTCTCTTTGCCAAATATCCGTAACCACAGTTCAGAATATAAACGCGTACTTCGATGTGAACACATAAAAGAAGGACCACCTTATTTCATTTCTCTGGATCAGGCAATCCTCGAACTACCTATTTTAACCCGGAACCACCAAGTGCAAAAAATGCTTCTTGAGAGAATTAAAGATGCACCCAACGATTGGCACTCCAAAACGGCAGCTTTTAGCTCAGGAGTGCATGATTATCTGATTTCAAATGCTTATTTGAAAGTCCCCACTTTGGAAGATACAGCGGCAAATTCTAACATATCTCCCCGGACGCTTCAGCGGAGGTTAAAGGAAGAAGGCAAGAGCTTTCAACAAATTGCCGAAGCAGTAAAGAAACAGTTGGCCGTTACCTACATGGCAACTACCAGATATCCAATTAAAGAAATTTCCTACATCCTTGGCTACAATGACCATAGTGCCTTCTCACGCGCTTTTAAAAGGTGGACGGGTAAGGCACCGATAAATTTTAGCTGAACCAAAGTTTCCCATCAAACTGATTGTCCTTCACCTCACTTAAACCTGGGGAGTAATTCCCCAAAGTGGCGCATTATTCCACCGATTCTAAAACACCTGCTGAGGGACGCAAAAATGCAACACAGTGATAATTAGCAATTTACAAAAATATTCTAGTTTTGGCACGCTTTTTCTAATACGGTAGACAAACAATTAAATTTTTTTAACTCACTAAATTTTATTAAACGTTATGAAAAAGATATTTTTGACATTCGGAATAGCCCTTTTAGGATTTACATTCGCTGTAGCTCAAGATGCGCAAGATTCAGATGCTTATCAGCCAACAGAAACTGAAGCTACTGAAACTGAGGCAATCGAGTCTGAAACCGAAGCACCTAGCGATGCAGATTATTCAGAAACAGAAGCCGATGCAGTAGAAACTGAATCTGACGCAATTAAGAACGAAGAAGACATGGATGCTGAAGAGCCAGCAACTCCAATTGAAGAATAATAATCAGTAGCATTTTTGGGAAGTTGCAAAACTTTTCACCATAGCATCAGCTTTCGTTAGCTGATGCTATTTTTTTATGATAAGCTCAAAGACAGATTTGGGTGGCCCCTCCGTAGATTTGGCTTTAGCCGCATCAGGACTGTTGGAATTAAGCTGTGGGGCTCTTAAAATAATAGATTAGCGAACATCAATCTTTAAACGCTCTGATAGCTGCATTTTCCCTAAGGGCGTAATGAGCAGTTCGCGCGTATTTGGTTTCTTTCTAACCCAATCGCGGTGCAGAAACGCGTCTAAAATGGCTGCACCCAAAGCTCCGGCGATGTGGTGTTTTCTTTCACTCCAATCGAGGCATGGATAAGCTAACCTTCTTTTCATTTGCTGCAATGTGTGCAGATTAATTCCATAAAATTGAAACCATGATGCCCCTTCAGTAGTAATTTCATATTGTCCTACATTTTCCCTGATTATCCCCTTTTCTAACATGCCTGTGGCGATTTTCACCCCCAGACTTCCGGCAATGTGGTCATAGCAGGTTCTCGCCAGCTTTATGCCTTCTGGTTTTTCTTTAGACTTTTCAAAATCATGAGGAGCTGGCAGCAGGTAAGCGATGTTCTCCACCGCCTGAGCAACGCGATCATTCGCAAACCTGTAATATTTATGCCGTCCCTGATTTTCAATTGACAGCAGATTTCCTTCTACCAATTTGGCGAGGTGATTGCTACACGATTGTTTAGAGATGTCTGCACAAATGGCGAGTTCCGTGGCCGTATAAGCTCGTCCATCTAATAAGTTCCAAAGCATGATGGCGCGCGACTTCTCTCCTATCAAAGTCGCTACTTTCCCGAAATGTTGTTCGATAAGCTCAAGTTGACTACTCATATACTCCTTTAGACCAGTTTTCTGAAATTTCTAAGCCTTTTTTGTGATCATCCACAACCAAAATAAGCTGGTTGGCGTGGTCGCTGTATTGGACCAGAATATTTACTTGATTTTCACCCATTATTCTACAGATTTTACCCAATTGGCCAGGTACATCCTGTTTCAATCTCTGAATCAAAACCTGGTGAATTCCTGCTACTTCTATCGCATGCTTCTCCAGTGCTTCTTTGGCTTTTTCAGCATCCTCAACCAAAAAATGAGCAACTCCTTTTCCTTCGTGAACAAATACGCCACCGCCTTCTAGGCTAACGCCTGCACGTCCCAGAATTTCTCCCATTTCAGCCAAGGCTCCGGGCTCATTCTTCATAATAATAGCTAAATCCCTCATAATTTTATAGTTATTTTAGTGTTAATTGAGTTAGCAAGAAAACAGTTGGCGTGGGCACGTTCGTGGAGTTGATAAACAGCTTTTTCATCAGGAAGTTGGTCACCTTCAAATCCTACTTTGGGGTTCAATATCAACGAAACAACGCTTAAAATACCGTTTTCATTTTTCCCCAAAATTGCTGTTGGACTATCTTCATAGAAATTCACCACGAGTTTCTTGTTTGCTGCCATGGACAAAAAGAAGAGCATATGACAACTGGAAATACTTGTTATAAAAGCTTCTTCAGGGTCCATCAGTGCCGGATCTGACATGGGTAGCGGCACAATTTCAGGGGAGGATGAAGCATCCAGCGTAAGTCCGCCATCAAAAGTCCATTTATGAATCCGCTTGTATTTGCCATCCAGAAAGGCTTCTCCAGGCCCTCTGACCCATAAGATTTTACTTTTTATTTCCATCTTCATCGCGTTTATGCGAAGATATGGCGTGCATTTTTCCGATAGTTCATTCTAGAATGTACTGTGGAAATATCTTTGATGAAATCAAAAATATTCGTCACACTTTTATCCGCGAATTTGTCATAAGGCAATAACAAAAAAAGAAATATCATGATAGTAGTAAATGTATCGTATACCGTAAAGCCGGAAT
>CAZWQB010000351.1:0-2958 GCA_964636035.1 uncultured Roseivirgaceae bacterium | reverse complement strand
TCAACTTCTTCTCCAAACCTTCCCACTACAAAGCCAATCTGATCAATCGGTTCATTGCATACCTTCGCGATGTCTTCTACCAGCCTTTGAACAATGGGCTTTCCGGCTATGGGAATCAAAGGTTTTGGAACTGTTAAAGTATGGGGGCGCATCCTTTTGCCCATTCCTGCCATTGGAATTATGATATTCATTTTTAAAAATTACTTTAGATTATTAAAAAATTTAGTTTTTGCTTTTAATGAACGCCTGTACTGCCATAGCCGCCTGCACCACGGAGGGTTTCGCTTAATATATCGGTATTCTCCCAGGTAATTTGCTCGTGTTTGGCAATGACCATTTGGGCCACCCTTTCGCCGTCCTTTACAACAAACGAATCATTGGAAAGGTTAACCAGCAGCACCTTTATTTCTCCGCGATAATCGGCATCTACAGTCCCGGGGCTATTCAATACCGTGAGTCCGTGCTTATACGCCAGACCGCTTCGGGGCCTAATTTGTGCTTCGTAGCCTTGCGGTAATTCTATAAATAAACCGGTAGGTACAAGACTCCTCTCAAGCGGCTTTAAAATAATATCCTCCTCAATGTTAGCACGAATATCCATGCCTGCAGCACTATCACTCTGATACGATGGAAGCTCGTGTTTGGATTTGTTTATTACTTTTACTTGCATTATTGTTTGGTTAAATTTTAAAATTCTAATTTAATTCCAACTTTTCATTTAAAAAATTTATTTCAGATAATAAAGCTCAATTTGGCAGTTTCCGTGCTTGTGCAGGTTTGATATTTTTCCGTTCGATCAAAACTATCAAGGCCAGAAAAGCAATTACCATCGCCAGGTGAAAGGTAGTTGCCCAAATTTGGGTTTCTATATCTATCGCCATTACCGCATAAGTAAGGCCAACCGTACCAGCTATGTAGATTAGATTTCGCACCGTTTGATAAGGGATAGGGTAGTGTTTTTGTCCGTAGTAATAAGATATGGCAGACATGGAAAAGTAGCAGGTAAGGGTGACCAAAACACTGCCTTCATAGCCCATTACGGGAATAAGTAAAATGTTAAGTGTAATGGTAATAAATGCCCCAAAAATGCTGATCCAGCTGCCATAGTACGTCTTGTCCGTTAATTTGTACCAGAGAGAAAGGTTGAAGTATATCCCCAGAAAAAGATTTGCCAGCAGCAGGATGGGAACAATGTGCAATGCCTGCCAATATTCTTTAGATTGTAAAAACACAAGGCTGATTATGTCCAGGTTGATGCTGATGGCGAAAAGCGTAAAACAACCCGCTATGACAAAATAGTGCATCACCCTGCTGAACATTTCCGGAGAATCCTTATCCTTAGCGGAGGCAAAGAAAAATGGCTCGGACGCAAAGCGGAATGCCTGGATGCCCAAAGTCATAAAAACAGATAATTTATAACAGGCACCAAAAATTCCTATAACTTCCTGATTGGTCAAGCCGGGGTAAAAGCCCTCGGGTAGATAATATTTTAGCATGGGTTTGGCCAGCATTTCATTTGTGGCACCCGCCAGCCCCATAATCATCAGTGGATAGGCGTAGCGAAGCATTGGTTTCAGCTTTTCTGTATCATAGGAAAACCTGGTCTGGGACAGCGGCTTCCACAGGATGAAGACGAGAGACCCGCTTGCTATCAGGTTCGAGAGAAACACATAACCCACACCCATAGAGGGATCATATATGGAATCAACAAATGGTCGAAGTGATTGAAAAATAGTGCCCTCGTATACTTTTTTGCAAAATACCAGGAAAAAAAGATTGAGACTGATGTTAATCCCAATGTTAATCAGTTTGGCGGTGGCAAAAGCTAGGGCCTTGTTTTGTAGTCTGAGCCTGGCAAAAGGTATAGCCATGATGGCATCAATCGCTAAAATTGCTGCAAACCAGTAAACATAGTTTTCCTGACCCGGGTAATTCATCGACTCTACCAGCGGCGTAGCGAGTGCAGCCAGTACAAGCGATAGGACGATACTTATGACAAAAATGAAGGTGAAGGAGTTGTTGTAAATGTTCTTCTCATCGTCTTTATTACCGGAAGCAAACCTGAAGAAAGCCGTCTCCATCCCGAAGGTATATACTACAATAAAGAATGCTACATAGGAGTAAAGCTCCGTAACTATACCGTACTCGCCAGGTTCAAAAACCCGCGTATAAAGCGGTACCAGGAGATAACTTATGACCCTGCCGACGATACTACTAATGCCATACAAAGCAGTTTCGCCTGCAAGTTTTTTAAGTCTGCTCATTATTTAATTACCAATTTACTGATTTACCGATGTGCCGATTTTTCATAAATCAGGTTTTGCTAACCAAGATGTTGGAAGTGAACATAAATAGTTGATGTGGCTTCAACAGAAAATAACTTTTAAATGTATATATGCTCTGCGCCGGAGTTCTGCTATTCCCCTGTAAAAGCCGGTTTTCTTTTTTCCAGGAAAGCGTCTGTACCTTCCTTAAAATCTTCTGACTTGCAGCAGCTTGCAAAACTATTTGCCTCTGTTTGAAAGCCGTTTTCATCATGGGTATAGAATGCATTCAAACAAGTTACGATCATGCCTACCGCCAGGGGAGCCTTGGAAGTAATCTTTTCGAGAATTTCTTCACACTTCTCCATCAATGCTTCACGATTGTCTACCACGTGGTTTACCAAACCCCATTTCTTTGCTTTTTGGGCAGAAATCATATCTCCGGTCATTAAAAGCTCCGTGGCTTTCCCTTTTCCGATCAATTGGGTGAGTCGTTGCGTACCTCCATAACCGGGTATTATCCCCAAAGAAACTTCCGGCTGGCCAAATTTTGCGGTTTCTACCGCTACCCTTATGTGGCAAGCCATGGCAAGTTCACAACCACCACCCAGCGCATAACCATTGACAGCGGCGATAATCGGCTTGTGGCAATTTTCTATCAAAGCCAGCACTTCCTGCCCATTTTCAGAAAATT
>CAZWQB010000350.1:1648-2962 GCA_964636035.1 uncultured Roseivirgaceae bacterium | reverse complement strand
CTTTGAATTCTTGCGGCCGTATTTAATGTGTCGCCGTGATAAGCAATATCTTTTTTGATTTCACCTATTTCGACCACGGTTACTGTTCCGCCATGCAGACCGGCTTTGAAAGCGGGCGTAACACCATAATGGCTCGTGTAGTAGGCTGCCTTCTCCTGGAATCTCTTTTTACAGGCAAAGAAAAAACGAATGCACTGGTGGTGCTTTAGCCCTTCTTCTTCAGGCCACATGACGACAATTTCATCGCCCACGTATTGGTAAACCTGCGCCCGGTATGGGTAAAGCAGCTCATTGATATCGGTAAAGCAGTCTCTTATGAACGAACTGTATTGTATATGCCCCAATTTTTCTGCAGTGGTGGTGGAAGACTTCAGATCCATGAACATGAATATCCTTTCTTCCTCCCGCGGATGGCGGTATCGGCCCATGAGCAGTGGAACCAGCACCCCGGGGCTGAATTGCTTATTTACCTGATTGATATAACTGATCAGCAATGCCATTACAAAATAGTAGATCAGGAGGAGATAGAAGATGTATCCCCACACGTCGTCATCCCAGGTGCTATTGATGATATTTAGCGAAGAAGGAATGACGTGACCAAGCAAGACAAAACGAAGGAGGTATAGAAGAAAGAGTAGCAGTGCAGTCGCCACCAGGGTTTTGTATAGCATTACTCTCCCAACCGGAAGCCTCCTGAAAAAACCTTTCTCAAGCCAGTGGCTTATGGTTCCGAAGACTCCTCCATAGAAAATTCCGAAAGCGACTGCGACGATCAGTGTGGTTCGGAGGTTTAAGGTTACGTCAATACCAAATACCAGACTGCTGATCCGCGACTGCAAAATTGCAATAGTTGTCAGCAAAATATTTGCTATAACCCAAAAGTTTATCTGCGTACCCAAATAGCTCAGAAACGGATACCTGGCCGTAAAGCGGTTCGCAAGGGTAGTATATAAAAACGGTTGTGATTTCATTGCAGCTCAGAACTTTTCTTTGTCAGACGGCTGGGCGCATATCCAAAATGCTTTTTAAAAGCAAAGGAAAAGTGAGATAGATTCTCAAAACCAGTCTCATAGCAGACATCTACGGGTCTTCTCTCTTTTTCAGTTAGCTGGTAATGAGCCAGTTCGAGCCGCTTCTGCGTGAGCCATCGTTGGGGGGTATGGTTAAAAGCTTTTGTAAAGTCACGTTTAAAAGTCGTAAGGCTTCTTCCTGTTAGGTATGCAAATTTTTCCAGCGGCATATTGAACATATAGTGTTTTTCCATGAAAGAGACCAATTGCACCTTGTGAGGTTCATCCAGATTTGCCAGGATAC
>CAZWQB010000350.1:0-1548 GCA_964636035.1 uncultured Roseivirgaceae bacterium | reverse complement strand
AAAATATGTGTGACTTCTGCCTGAACAATTTTAGTTTCTCCCGAGATGAACCAAATGAGCATGTGTTGATCGAAGACAACATCGGATTTAAAAAACTGATCTTCATAACAAGATAGTTTTATCTCAGGGGTTAGGTACTCTGATCTATGTTCCACTTCTATTTATGGTTAAATGGCATGCTGCAATTTGCAAATAAATTCTAAGAGATATTCAATTCCGGACAATAAACGTCTAATTGTAGCTTCCGCCACAATGCTTACCCGGTATAGCTACTGGAAGGTGAGGATTCCGGTAAAGGGAAACAAAATTCTACTTGTGAAAGGGAAATGCTACAGATTGCTAAAACATCAAGAGACGGAGGTGATATTTTTAAAAGGTGAGGGGTCTCAAAAAAAGCCTCCGCTTGCCGAATATAAAATTCCCCCGCTCCCGATTTTATCAATTTCACGCAGGATTGAATGAAATGCCGGTCAGTTCTTCGCTTAATGTCCATAATTGCCTGGCAAAGCTTTCATTCAGCGAATAAGGTTTGACCCCATTCGTTGGACCAGCATCAAGCGCCAGGGGAGCAATTTCCGCATCTTCACAATAAACCCCACCTATGTGCTCTAAAATCGGACTACTGGCACACCACACCGTAGTTGCAGCGCCCTGTGGGATTGTTTTCAATGAAGCCGCCACTTCGGGGAAAATATTTCCATCTGCGTCACAGAAGCCCATTTTTTGGAACAATTCTAGAGGTGCTTCCCGGGCCAACTCGGTGCCGTTAATAGACCCCGGATGCAAAGAATAGGCCCTCACGTTAGCAGCTTTGGCACGATTGTCCAGCTCAAGCGCAAATAAGTTGCTGGCCGTTTTTGATTGTCCGTAGGCTTGCAGGGTTTCATACTCCCGTTGAAGAAAATTGGGATCATCAAAATTAAACGGAGCAAATTGGTGTCCCTGAGAGGAGACATTGACCACTCTGGCTCCATTGGCTTTTTTAAGTGCGGGCCAAAGTCTCGCCACCAGTTGAAACTGCCCCAGGTAGTTGATGGCCAGTTGAGATTCAATGCCACGGCTGTCGCGACGCAATGGTACCCACATGATGCCGGCATTGTTGATTAGTAAATGCAGCGGCCGCCCTGAAGCCAAAAACCTTTTCGCAAACGCATCTATGGATTGAGGGTCTGACAAATCCATACTTTCCAATTCTACTCTGGGAATGCCTGCAAGGTTCCTTTGGGCTTTCTCTGTATCACGCGCAGGCACAATTACAGTGGCACCGGCGCCGGCCAGCACCCGGGTAGTTTCCAAACCAATACCGGTATTGCCGCCTGTTACAATAGCGACTTTCCCGCTAAGGTCGATGCCTTTGATCACCTCCTCCGCAGTTGATGATGCGTTGAATCCTGAGCCGATGGGCTGCTGTAATTTACCGTTGTAGTTGTCGATTTCTAGTGTTTTCATGATGTCTATTTGTTTTTGTTAAGACAAAGGTAGGACACCGGCAACCTGCTTACTTTGTTTAAAAGTCCGAAGTTGCTTTGTTGAAAAGGTCGGGGGAGG
>CAZWQB010000349.1:0-2979 GCA_964636035.1 uncultured Roseivirgaceae bacterium | reverse complement strand
ATTTATTTATGTTTTTCTTCATCCGCGGCGAACAGACATTTAATCTAAAATCATTGAAATTATCTTTCAAAGACCTCACCCCTTCCTTCTCCTATAGCGAGAGGGATTAAGCGTGTAATTTTCAATGATTTTCATTCCATTCACCCTGTTTCACGAGCCGAAAACATTATTCCTCTACCTCAATATCCCGTGACAGACCACACCGTATAGCTGTGTGGTGGTGCCTGGATTTTTACCCGTTTGTCTGCCGCAGTTACCGGCTGCCAATTGGAGTGCCCTGTGTAATCTTTGATAGTGGTATTAGACCAGTTGGAAGTAATCCATTTTTCCTGCCAGTGGTCTGAATCGTTCAGATAGACAATCAGTCCGGGCGAACCGTTTCTGCGGGCAATGTATTCGTCATTATCGATGTGGAGAATGGACGTATTGCCCACACCGAGGGTACGATGAATCCAAATCAGATTGTTCAGCTTGTTTTTGTCGAGCCAGGTCTCGTAATCGCTGTAGAAAATGCAGGGATAACCTTCGTGGGTGAGAATGTAGGCATAGGCCAGGTGTTTGTCAGAAATATCGTCTGTATCGTGGTTGGCTACAAAAGTTACTGCTTTGAAGGGGTCTCTCTTCCACAGCATGTCATCGTTTAAGCGTGTCAGGTCATTGTTATCGAAAGCCGCATCCATGCTGTAATAGGCGGCAAAGTCAAAAGCCGAAGCCGTCCGGTTGGTGGAGTTAACCCAATCCTGCAAGGTCGCAGCATTTCCATCCCAGTTCTCCCCCACCGCAAAACCTCCTACACTGTTCATCCATTCTTCTACCACCCAGCCTCCGAAACCTTTTACATAGTCAAAGCGCCAGCCATCGAAACCCATCACGTTTTTGTAGTATTTTGCTACAGCATCGGGTCTTTCCCAGAACCAATCTCTAACATAGGCTTTATCGAAGCAAACATCCGCAAAGCCACCAAACAGGCCTTCGTCTGCGCTATGCACCTCGTTCGGATGAAAATCATTATAGCTTCTAAAAAATTTCCCTGAAGCCGGATTGTAGTCGGTATAGGTACTGGTTCCAGCAAAGGGATTGGTTTCCAAATCGCCGCCGCTGTTGTGATTCAAGACGATATCCGCATAAACCTGGATATCGTGATCATGCGCCTCGGCAATAAGCGCTGTCAATTCAGTACGGGAACCGAAGCGGGTTTCTATTGAACCCATCTGGTTATAGTCACCAAAATCATAATAGTCAAAGGGGTCATAACCCATACTGAACGGGCCGTTCTGAGCTTTGGATGCCGGCGGGAGCCATATGGCCGAAATCCCTGCTGCATCCCAGGCCGGGATTTTTGATTTAATGGTGTTCCACCAGGTACCACCTGCCGGCACATCCCAATAGAATGCCTGCATCATAACGCCACCGCCGGGGCCGGGCAATCTTGAATTCTCACCCGCTTTTTCGGGTACATGTTCTGTGACTGTAATTTCCTGCTGTAAGGGCTCTAAAGGCTGTTCTTCCTGGTAGGATTTGCAATGGGAAAGGCTAAAAAGCAGGGCTGCTGACAGCAGGAGTCGTGCAGTCCCTAATCCAAAATGGTTCTTCGTTTCCATAATTGTTTAGTTATAGTTTGAAAAATAAAATTGCGTGTGCCGATTGCCCTTGGAAAGCCCTGGGCTTCACTTCACCCAGGGCTATTGATATTTGTCCCCTTCAGGACCAATTTCTGATTTCTTCGCCCTTAGCTTTTAGACGTAGCACTATTGCTATTCTCCTCGTATATTATCTCTTTATCAATTTTCCGTAGTAGACCTTGCCTGAAACTTCAACCGCTACTACATACATTCCAGACGCTATGCCTCTGACATCCCATTGATTCTTGCCAACGCGTTTGGGTGTTATTTTTTTTCCCTGCATCGAAGTGAGGATCAATTGCCCACCTAGATTTTCCGTGGAACGAAAGGTAAGCAGGTCGTCCACCGGATTGGGGTAGAATGTTATTTGTGAATCATTTACCGGAATAATGCCTGAAATGACAGGTGCCTCTATAGGGTAGTTGGTATATAGCTTGTACTGGCCCGGCTGTAGGCTTGTATTCAAGGTCGAATTTGTGATCTCAACAGCTTCTCCGCCATTGTAGTAATCGTACCAGGTGCCGGCATAAGGAAAAGTAATATCAGCATTCTGCGCCTTGACATCAAAATTAGCTACCAAATGCACACTCATTTCGGCTGCACTCGCCGGGGCTGACAAGTCTGCTTCGTTGACAATGCTTATTTGTTTCAGGAGGGAATTCTCACCGTGAAAACTAGCTGTGCCCGATGTAAATACGCTATGCTCATTTCTCAAGCGAAGCAGATCTGCAGTATGGTCGTACACCGCTCTTCGTACGGGATTTTGCGTGTAGTAGTCCCAACGTGGCGGTTTGGGGGATAATCGGCAATCTCCAATGGTTCCGTCGGGGCATCTATTGATACTGTAATGATACCCCAGTTCGCCAAACTGCCAGAGCATTTTTGGCCCCGGAAGGGTGTAAAACATGAGGGCTGCGGCCTTGATCCGCGATATCGCCGTAGTGGTGTCTTTTACACTATAGGCTCCTGATGCATTTCCAAAAGCAAGATTCTTATAAACCAAACGCTCCTCGTCATGGCTTTCCATATAACCGACCACGTGGGGTACTTCCCAACCTCTGGTGCCGGCGTCGATCCAGTCGATGTTAGATTCCTCAGCATAACCCATGGTGTTTTGATTGTACGCATGGTTCAAATTTCCCCACAGCAACATTCCTTTACCTTCATCTGCACGGTATTCCGCCAATTCCTTTTCTTCCTGATTATCGGCAAAATGCTCCAGAATTACATAAGCATCAGGAAAATCATTCCAAATTTCATCGGCCATTCTTTTAATGATGGCGATTCTGTCCGCATCGTATGCCGACCAGGCACCCACATCGTCGCCGGTATTATTTTGCGTAAAACCTTTGGAAAG
>CAZWQB010000348.1:0-3000 GCA_964636035.1 uncultured Roseivirgaceae bacterium | reverse complement strand
CCGGCACCCTCAGAAGGCACGCCCAACATCACATCTGCTAAATTTTTAGCATCTTGCTGCTGCCAATTCCCGGCCACCACCTGTTTCATCAGCCCGTCGTTTCTTACAAGATTTCTTATGGTTAACCGGGTCGCATAAAGCATGTGAGAATCAAAATCCGGAATTTCTTTTCTGAATGCCAGGCATCTTTCAAGCGTTTTCTTAGTCGGATATCTGGTGAGTAACTGCACAGCAGCACGCTGTACATGCGGATCCTTGTCTTGAAGCGCATCTAAAATGAGGGGGTAGAAGTTTCCATCTTTTACGGCACGCTCTTCGAGGATGTTCAGCGCATGCACCTTAACCAAAGGATCCTCATGCGCCAGGGATGTTTTGATGAGCGTATTATCGAGCGCGTTCAAACGTTGAAGTATCCAAAGCCCGTGAATATATTCTCTGGAGCTAATGCTTTCATTATCGTAAATTCCCTTCACTGCAGAAACGGCAGGCTGTCCGATCCTGTCTACAAGCTGATCTGCAGCGGTCATTCTGTTTGGAAGGTTATCTGCATCAAGTGCTGCAATGAGATCTTTCACGGGCGCGACGGACCAATCAACCTGCTCATTCTTGCTTCCTTTGTAGGTAATTCGCCAGATTCTTCCGCGTATCTTGTCTCTTTTTGGATGTTCGAGCGGAACTTCATAATGCCCGATGATACTATTATAAAAATCGGCGATATACAGCGCACCATCCGGACCGAGCTTCACATCTACCGGCCTGAACCAGGGATCCGCACTCAACACGAAATCTTCTTCTTTTTTACCGACAGGAGAAGAGCCTTTAAATTCAAAAGAATTTCTATAAACCCTGCATGCCACCACATCGCCTATGTAAAAATTTTGCTGGTATTCTTCAGGAAAGTGCTTGTCTGCATAGTAGGCAATTCCCGCAAGCGCCGTTGCCTCATCTTCCAAAGGCTTCATGTCAGGCGCAAAGCCCATTCCTTCTTCTCTTCCCCATTGATAATATTCGCCCCCTTTGATCAGTTGGTAAAGTGGTGAAGTATGACAATCGGTAGAGTAGAGGTAGCCCCATTCATCATAGGCCAGTCCGAAAGGATTAATCCTGCCATGCGTCATATGCTCCACCCTACTGCCATCAGGTTTGAACCGAAATGTGTTGCCCGAAATCATAAAAATGGAGTCGCCATCTGCCCCTGCTACCTTCGACTCGTTCGTAAACCCGTGGCAGGCATGGATCCAGCCATCGTAGCCTCGGACAAAGTTGTTCACCATACCATGTGTATCTCTGTGCTCGAAGGGGCCAAGCAAGGTTTTCTGCGCGTCGGCTTTGTCATCATTATTTGCGTCGGTAAATCTATAGACATTCGGTATGCTATAGGCAACTGCCCCATCTGTCATGGGCAATATTCCCAATGGGATATTCAACGTATCATTGAACTGTGTAAACTTGTCTGCTCTGCCATCACCGTCGGTATCTTCCAGAATGGTGATTCTGTCTTTTCCTTGTCCTTCGGCGGGAAAAGGATATTCATACGATTGCGTGACCCACATCCGTCCTTTGGCATCAAAGCTTATGTTTATCGGTTTGCCAATGTCTGGTTCGGAGGCAAATAATTCGATTTCAAAGCCCTCTGGAAGTTTAAAGCCCTGCCGCTCTTCTTCGGGAGTGCGTGCAGGGGTAGATCGGATATGCTCATTAAATTTTTCTCCGCTGAACCGTTGCGTTTCTGAACTGCCTACTTCTTTTGTTCCGGATTTTTCATCGCCGCATCCGCTGGCCAAAAACGTGAGCAGGCAGGCACAGTAAAAAATTTCTTTTCTCATTGAATTGCTTCTTAAACTACAAGACCAATAAGGTAATAATAGAATCCTGTCATTCAAGTTACCGAAGAATAGGCGAATAGACACACCGAAAGCGAAAAAAATGTAATTCTGAGCTAGAATTTCGAGGTTCCAGTGACTGTCACGCTATCAAAATGTCAGTCCCACGGTTCAGTTGAAAAACCGGTAGAATGAAAAATTGACATTCTTTATCAAGGCAGATTTGATGCGCAATTTTTAATGATGTTCAGCAGGCCCTTTCATTAAAATTGGCAAACATTTTGTTAGTGGATTTTTTAGATCGCGATCTAAAACTTTGTTCACTTGAATTTTAAGGTGAGGCTTAAAAATGCCATCACTGATTCAATTAAATGGTTGTTAAACTTTAAAATTTAAAGATTATGAGCATAGTAAAAAGAAGTCTTTTCCCCCCAGCTACATCATCGTTCTTTGATGATTATATTTCAAGGGATCTTTTTAATTGGTCAAATTTCCTCTCAGAGGGTACCACTGTGCCGCGCGTAAACATCGTTGAAACCGGCGACGATTTTAGAGTGGAAATGGCAGCCCCAGGTCTTAAAAAAGAGGATTTCCATGTGGAGCTGGACAACGACACCCTTACCATTTATGCTGATGTCAATGACGAGGCACAGGAGGATAAAAGCACCTACAAGCGCAGGGAGTTTAGGTACCAGTCCTTCCGCAGGGAATTTTACCTGCCGAATACCATAGAAATTGACCGAATTAAGGCCAACTACAAGGATGGTATTTTAAGTATGGTCATTCCCAAGAAGGAAGAGGCACGAAGAAAGCCTGTAAGAACAATTCCAATCTCTTAACAAGGTGGGGGAGGCGGTACGATATTGCCTCCCTTTTATTTAATTGCTTCATCTTTTTCTGTGTTGTTCCCTTACGAACTACACGATAACATGGAACATCCGGCTTTTTTGCTCGCCCAGTCTGGTCGTTTCGCAAAAAATTGATCAAACCGGTTTGAGTAAGGGTCTTTAATAGCTTGCTGTAGCTTTAAAAAAAGCTCATTTTTCCCTCTTTCCAAATCCTCAATGGCTTGGTGCAGTAAGTAGTTTCTTAAGATGAACCGGGGATTATGTCGTCGCATGCGGTCCCGCGATTCTTCCCTGCTACAGGTGTTTGTTTTTACTCTTTCGATGTAAAG
>CAZWQB010000347.1:0-3001 GCA_964636035.1 uncultured Roseivirgaceae bacterium | reverse complement strand
TCTTATGAAGGGAATTATGATTATTTTTAATCAGGCACTGTCAGAGGAAATAGTGGAACTTCTTGATGAACTGGACATTAGAGGCTTCACTAAATTAAATGATCTGCAGGGCCGCGGTTCGGGAGTTGGAGAGCCTCGTATGGGTACGCACACCTGGCCGGCCCTCAATAACGCCATTTATGTATTTTTGCCCCAGGAAAAGGCAGAGGCGCTTGTCAGCGCCCTCAATGCGCTCAATAAACAGGAGGAAGAACAGGGATTAAAAGCTTTTAGCTGGAATGTGGAGGTGGCGGTGCCCTGATGCTGCAGAGAAACAGGGATACAGATGCGCGTCGGGTGTTTCCAGGAAACAGGATGGGGAGTGCCAGGTTCTTGCAAAGCCGGGTAGAAGGCGGATTAGTTTCCACTGCCTCTTTGTCCAGACGAAGAGAAGCTCTTTGTAGTAGATACAGAAATATTGATGAATATACTTTTAGCGAAAAAAAATGCGATTTTAAATTGCGCCAGAGAGATCATTCAAAAGTACGGACTTTCAAATCTCGTCATGGATGATGTTGCCCTTCATTGTGGCATGTCAAAAAAAACAATTTATGAAGTTTTTACGGGTAAGGACAACCTGGTTCAGGAGTTGACCACCGCGTTTTTAAAGGACGAACTGGAAGTATGGAACCGCGAAATCCAAAGCTTAAGTTCGCCGAAGGAAAAGGTCCAGTATTTTTTCAGGTTTCTTTTTCGAAGTGTAGAAATGCTTCCTTATGAAAATATCTCACTTATGAAAAAGCGGCATCATGCCAGTTACTTATTTTTAACCGAGTTTTATGAGCGTCTGTCCCGGGATTTTACTGTCCATGTAATCGAAGGGCAAAAGGAAGGCGTTTTTGATGGCCAGATAGATCCGGAAGTTTTCAGGCAACACATTGTACAGCAGTTTTTAATATTGCAGGAGAAATACAGAGAATTGACTATTAACAACGCTTATACTACCTGGAAGGATCAACTGGGACTGTATTTTAATAGCATTCTTTTTCATCGTAGCCCCTAAAGGTGGGATCAAACGGCTTTTATAACGGGAAAACCATGAGTCACAAATAGCTTTTAAGTGAAACAGTAATTTTTAGGTTTATAGACCAATGAACATGTATGTCTTATTTTTTAAGAAATCAGCCTGGTGGTTGCTTCTTGTCTTATCCACTGGTTTTGCGATATTGTTCTCTTCCTATATTGCACGCGCGCAGGACACGCAGGACGCCACCTCGGACACAACCAGTAGTGCTCAGAAAACTGCCGTGGAGGATTGGCCTGAGGATTCGCTGGGTCGCAGATCGCCGCTGGGAGCTGTAGAGGGCTTTATTGCTGCCGCAGGTGATCAAGATTATGAGAAGGCTGCCCTGTATTTAAATGTGGATTCCCTCCTCCAGGAAGGTGAAGAAGGTGCTGCATTGGCAAGCCTGTTCCACAGAATCCTCGATCAGCGCGGTAATCTTATACCTTTTTCCTTTATTAGTAAAGCCACCACCGGCAAGTTGGACGACGACCTGCAACCGCATCTTGAAAGGATAGGTACCATAGATGATGAAGAGGAAGCTTTTACGATTTATGTTGAACAGATATCAGGCCCTGATGGAGCGCCGCTCTGGCTATTCTCATATGAAACGATGAGCCGTGTTTCAAAAATGAGCGTAGCTGATTCCCGACCTTTGGTAGAGAAAGTGTTACCGGAGGTGTTGGAAGAGAATAAATGGGGCGGTGTACCCATAGGAGAGTGGCTGGCAATGTTTGTTTTGGGCGCATTTACATATATTGTATCCTGGGCAATTACCTCCCTTGTTATATTCTTGATGGGGAGATTCTGGAGAAAAGCAAGAACACAGCCAACTGCAGGAATAATCAAAGCTTTTGCTTTACCCGTAAAACTATACATGTCGGTCTGGTTATTCGTAATTTTTACCCAGGAAGCCGGAATTTCGATAATTGCCCGACAGAAGTTTACCGGAATTACCATTATTGTAGGAATAGTTGCTTTTCTGCTGCTGTTATGGAGACTTACCGAAAACATTTCCCATTTTAGTCAGCGAAAATTCACTTCCCGAAAAAATTTCGCGGGGGTATCTGTGGTGCTGTTCCTGAAACGCGGCGCCAAAATTACCATCGTGATTTTTGGGATAATTGCCGTATTAAGCACTTTTGGTTTTGATGTTACAACAGGTATCGCAGCACTGGGTATTGGTGGAATTGCCCTTGCCCTTGGCGCGCAGAAAACAGTTGAAAATTTTGTAGGCAGCGTTACTTTAATTACCGATCAACCCATTCGGATTGGTGATTTTATCAAGGCCGGCGACACTACCGGAACTGTTGAGCAGATTGGAATGCGTTCCACCAGAATCAGAACCAATGATCGAACTGTGGTTACCATTCCCAATGGTGAGTTTTCTTCTTCCAAAATAGAGAACTTTGCGCACCGCGATCGGTTTTTGTTCCACTCTAAAATTGGCCTGCGCTATGAAACCACGCCAGACCAACTGCGCTATCTTTTGGTAGAACTACGTGCAATGCTCTACGCGCATCCCAAAGTTGATCCTAATCCAGCAAGGGTTCGTTTTGTGGAGTTTGGAGAATCCTCGCTTAACATCGAGATCTTTGCGTATATATTGGGCAAAGATGTGAGTGAATTTCTCGAGGTGCGAGAAGATATTTATCTGAGAATGATGGACTTAATAGAAGAATGCGGCACCGGATTTGCCTTCCCATCTCAAACCTTATACCTGGCTAAAAATCAGGATCTACCGGAGGAAAAGATAAAACGGGCCGCCGAAAAAGTTAAGAAATGGCAGGAGGAAAACGATTTGCAGATTCCTGGCTTTGACGATGCAAAAATTGAGGAATTGAAGAATACAATTCCTTATCCGCCTGAAGGTTCGGTGAAAAATAAGAAATAGGATCCGGTTTAGTACCGATAATGTAGGCTGCAGCGATACAATCGCTATTCTCGCCAGTCCTCGTT
>CAZWQB010000346.1:0-3019 GCA_964636035.1 uncultured Roseivirgaceae bacterium | reverse complement strand
GCTCTGTCAACGAAATTGTCAACTGCGCTATTCAGGAAGATGTACAGGCGATCGCGATCACGTCGTACCAGGGCGGGCACGTAGAGTTTTTTAAATACATGTACGACCTGCTGCACGAAAAAGGCTGCGGTCATATAAAGATATTTGGGGGCGGAGGTGGCACTATCTTGCCCGAAGAAATAAGTTTGCTCCATGATTATGGCATTTCCCGCATTTATTCCCCGGACGATGGCAGGGCTATGGGACTGCAGGGCATGATCAATGACATGGTAGCACAGTGCGACTTCGCGACCGGCCAAGGTCTGAACGGCGAATTGGAAGGCTTGGCCAAAAAAGATCCAAAGGCACTTGCGAAACTTATTTCCGCCGCAGAAAACTTCCCGGATGAATCCAAAATGATTCTGGAAGAAATTAGAACCAGAAGTGTCTCCCTGGTCACTCCGATTTTAGGGATTACTGGTACCGGGGGGGCGGGAAAGTCTTCTCTGGTAGATGAATTGGTAAGGAGATTTTTGGCTGATTTTAAAGAGAAAACTGTTGCTATCATCTCAGTAGACCCATCGAAAAGAAAAACAGGAGGTGCCTTGCTCGGAGACAGGATTCGTATGAACGCCATAGACAATGAAAGGGTGTACATGCGTTCTCTTGCTACAAGGCAATCGAATCTGGCGCTTTCAAAGTATGTGCAGGATGCGGTGGATGTTATCAAAGCGGCTGAATTTGACCTGATCATTCTTGAGACTTCCGGAATTGGTCAATCCGACACGGAAATTATTGAGCACTCTGACGTCTCCCTGTATGTAATGACTCCGGAATATGGTGCGGCCACGCAACTGGAAAAGATAGACATGCTGGATTTCGCAGATGTGATAGCCCTCAACAAGTTTGACAAAAGAGGTGCTCTTGATGCTTTAAGAGACGTTAAGAAACAATACAAGCGAAACCACGGCCTGTGGGAGGTGGCCGATGAGGATATACCTGTATTCGGAACCATCGCTTCCCAGTTCAATGATCCGGGTATGAACCAATTGTATGCGGTGCTCATGCAAAAAATTGTAGAGAAAACGGGGGCTCCACTTCAAACCACTTTTGACCTGCACCAGAAGACTTCGGAAAAAATATTTATTATCCCTCCCGGACGCACCCGTTATTTAACTGAAATCTCTGAAACTAACAGAAATTACGACCAGTGGGTTGAAGCCCAAAAAGAGATTGCACAACAACTTTTTGGCATCAGCAAAACGAAAGATGCCATTAAAACGAATTCGCAAACAAGCCAGAATAGTGATATTGTCAGTGAGCTTGAGGCTCTGGAGCAAAGTATTGCGCTAAACCTGGATCCACGCAACAAAAAAATTATTGAAGACTGGCCGGAGAAGGTAAAGAAGTACAGAGAAGATGTGTATTCTTACAAGGTGCGCGATAAAGAAATCAGAATACAGACTCACACAGCAACGCTTTCACATACCCAAATTCCAAAGGTAAGCCTCCCAAAGTATGAAGCCTGGGGAGATTTGTTGCAATGGAACCTGAAGGAAAATGTTCCGGGAGAATTCCCCTATACCGCGGGGGTTTTTCCTTTCAAACGACAGGGAGAAGACCCTGCGCGAATGTTTGCAGGAGAAGGCGGACCTGAACGCACGAACAAACGCTTCCACTACGTCAGCAGGGAAATGCCCGCAAAACGGTTGTCCACCGCTTTTGATTCAGTGACCTTATATGGGCATGATCCGGACCACCGTCCTGATATCTATGGCAAAATTGGAAACTCCGGAGTGTCGATCTGCTGCCTGGATGATGCCAAGAAATTATACTCTGGTTTCAATTTAGCAGATCCGCTTACCTCTGTATCTATGACCATCAATGGCCCTGCTGCGATATTGACTGGCTTTTTTATGAATGCAGCCATTGATCAGCAATGTGAAATCTACATAAAGGAAAATGGGCTGGAAGCTGAGGTGGAAGAAAAAATAAGGGGGATTTATAGTGATGCACCTGAAAAAAGGCCTCAATACCAGGGAAACCTGCCTGAAGGGAACGACGGACTGGGACTGATGCTGCTGGGGGTTACAGGCGATCAGGTGCTACCCGCAGAAGTCTACGAAAACATCAAAAAGAAAACGCTCTCCTCAGTAAGAGGGACGGTACAGGCAGACATTTTAAAGGAAGATCAGGCCCAGAACACCTGCATATTTAGCACTGAATTTTCACTGCGACTCATGGGCGATGTACAGGAATATTTTATTGCAAACAATGTGCGTAACTTCTATTCCGTCTCCATTTCTGGTTATCATATTGCGGAGGCAGGTGCAAACCCAATCAGCCAATTGGCTTTTACACTGGCGAACGGCTTTACATACGTAGAATATTATGTAAGTCGCGGCATGGACATCAATAAGTTTGCACCCAACCTTTCCTTTTTCTTCTCAAACGGCGTGGATGCTGAGTATGCTGTAATTGGAAGAGTAGCACGCAGGATTTGGGCGAAAGCGATGAAGTTGAAGTACAATGCTGATCCGCGGTCGCAAATGCTTAAATACCACATTCAAACCTCGGGAAGATCACTGCACGCGCAGGAGATTGACTTTAATGATATCCGGACCACCTTACAGGCGCTGTATGCGATCTATGACAATTGCAACTCTCTGCACACCAATGCGTATGATGAGGCTATTACCACCCCTACAGAAGAATCGGTGCGAAGGGCCATGGCCATACAATTGATCATCAACAAGGAGTTGGGCCTGGCGAAAAACGAAAACCCCATGCAGGGATCATTTATCATTGAAGAGCTGACCGACCTTGTGGAAGAGGCTGTACTCTTGGAATTTGACCGGATTACAGAGCGCGGGGGCGTGTTGGGAGCCATGGAAACCATGTACCAGCGTAGCAAAATTCAGGAAGAAAGTTTGTATTATGAAACCTTGAAACACAGTGGTGCTTTTCCAATCATTGGTGTCAACACGTTTCTGTCTTCGAAGGGCTCGCCTACAGTAATTCCGGGAGAAGTAATAAGGGC
>CAZWQB010000345.1:0-3021 GCA_964636035.1 uncultured Roseivirgaceae bacterium | reverse complement strand
GGAATTGCTTACCTCAAAATGGCTGTTTAGCAAGTCTGTAAGCTTAATAGTCCAACCACTTTTTGTTATTAGCGCAGTAAGCCACTCCTCAACGGCCGTATTTACCACTCCTGTCACTTCATGTATGAAGAAGCTCCAAATACAAATTAATAAACCTGTCTTAATCTAAGGCCAAGGCGGACATGGATTATCAAAACGAAAACTAATAATAGAAGCAGCTTGTAAAGCTTTTTCAAGTTTAGTAAGCCTCGCCGCGATATATCCACGACAACAAAATACATTTCCCGTCTTGTTGGAGGTATTTTTTCCTTTAATATAGGAGAAAAGTATCTATTCTATTGAGATGCTTCAACTTTTGCCTTCTTTCTTCCGAAAATATTGCTTTCTGCCAAAGTGCTTAAATATTTGACTCGGGTGGGCAGGTTTACTGGTTTTTTTGACTAATCTCTTTTTTATGGTTATTCTGCCAGATTGCCTTCCAAGCTAGTCAATTAAGATTATACCCGGCTCTGCAGGGCGCCTACAGGGCCACTTCGCCCTTTTTTGCATCGCAAAGACATCTTCTTGCCCGAAAAATATACCTTCTCGGAAGAAAACATATCAATTATCTATGCCGCCCCCATATTACCCCATGGTCTGAAAATAAAAGAAATTTTTAGCTGTAGGTCATTTTGATACCACTATTACACAACAAACGGTTGTTCTTATATTTTGAGGTCTAAAAAATACCCTGATATTTTACAAATACCATAAAAAATTAAATGTTGGGTTAAAAAATTAACCATAAATTTGTAAAAAATATAAAAAGTGCATAATATTGGTTCAAATATTAACCTGTTATATAAAAAAGTAAAGTCATGAAGAAAGTTGAGGCGATCATTAGAACTTCAAAATTTGAAGCAGTCCATTCAGCATTATCTCATTGCGGGATACCATTTATGTATTCTACCGAGATAAAAGGCTTTGGGAAGGAACCCGGACAATCCCAAACCTATCGGGGCGCGCATTACGATGTGGGATTTATTCCGCGAACAAAACTCACGGTAGTTGTAAAAGAAGATCAGCTGGAAGAAGTGATTGATTGTATTCTGCAGGAAGCTTCAACCGGTGAAATAGGAGATGGGAAAATCTTTATTTCTGATGTGGAGCGAATAATAAGGATAAGGTCGCGCGAGGAGGGAGCAGCGGCATTATAAAAACAAAATTGATAACTATAAAATCAAATTAAGATGAATGAAACATTATTTACCGTAAACAACCTTTGGATGATGATTGCCACCATTTTGGTTTTTATCATGCACCTGGGTTTTGCTTCTCTGGAATCTGGTTTGGCAAGGTCTAAAAACACCGTAAACATATTATTTAAAAATACCATCATTCCCGCGATAGGTATTCTTACTTACGTATTGGTTGGATTTAACCTTATGTATCCTGGTGAAGATTATGCAGGAGGATTCTTTGGTTTCGCAGGCTTTGGGATCTCTATGCCTGAAGGTGCTGCGGGTTTGATTGATTACGCGGGAGGCAGCTACACTTATTGGACAGACTTTATATTTCAGGCAATGTTTGCTGCCACTGCAGCTACAATCATATCCGGAGCCGTAGCTGAAAGGATAAAATTGATGAGTTTTTTGATATTTGCAATGATATATGTGGCTATATGTTACCCAATTACCGGCATGTGGAAATGGGGTGGTGGATTTCTGGCTACTTTGGGTACCGACGAAGGCCTTTTCAGCGGCATGCTCTCCAATTTGGTAAACGGCGAAAATGCAGGCACGCCTTTTTATGACTTTGCAGGTTCCACGCTGGTACATTCTGTAGGGGGCTGGGGCGCTTTGGCTGGTATCATTCTTCTTGGGCCAAGAATTGGCAAATATGTAAACAACAAGGTGAAGGCTATTCCAGGTCATAATTTACCGCTTGCAACACTGGGTGTTTTCCTTTTGTGGTTTGGCTGGTATGGATTTAATGGCGGATCCGTTTTATCTGCCGATCCTGGATTGGTATCCCTCGTGTTTGTAACTACTTCCATAGCAGCTTGTGCGGGTGCAATCGGCGCTTTTATCATGTCGCAGGTTCTGTTTAAAACCAACGACCTTACGATGGTTCTAAATGGAATATTGGCGGGTCTGGTCGGAATTACTGCGGGTGCTGATCAAATGGGTGTAATGTCTTCTTTAATAATTGGGCTTATAGCCGGGGGAATCGTGGTTTGTTCAGTGGTAATGTTTGACAGGTTAAGAATTGACGATCCTGTTGGAGCACTTTCTGTTCACCTGATTTGTGGAATCTGGGGAACACTGGCAGTAGGAATATTTGGAGAACTTGCCAGTGCCACTCAATTTATCAGTCAGCTCATAGGCGTAGTTTCTGTAGGGATTTTCTCTTTTGCCTTTGCTTACGTGCTCTTCTTAATCTTAAAAGCTACACTGGGTATTCGGGTAAGTGCCACTGAAGAAACAGAAGGCTTGGATATTCACGAACATGGCATGCATGCCTACCCTGATATTCATGATAATATGGCGTACAGCGGCGGCGATCACGGGTCAGCATCTTACTCCAAAAAAGCCGAAGTTGGCGAAAAAGCAGAAACAATTATTTAATACAGCATCCTAAAGCATTAGGCTTTAACTACTCAGAAACAATTCATTTTAATTTGAAAGCTTGGCTTCACTTCATAGGAGTGAGTGAATCCAGGCTTAACCTCACCAATTTATTTTTAACAATTACATAAAGAATCCGTCACCGGAAACGCACCGGCGGAATCGGACTTGTTAATAAAAAATCAGGATAAGGAAAGGCGGAACAATCACGGCTCCTGCTCCACTCATCCTTTTGTTAACTCACAAATTCTAAAATTAAACAAATGAAAAAAAACATACTATTCCTGATCGTACTGCTATTTATTGCAGGAGCAACCTATGCGCAAGATGTTGAAGAAACTACAGAATCAGACAAAGGAAATTTGTCCATTTCCGGTTATGTGGATGCTTACTATCAATACAATTTCAATGATCC
>CAZWQB010000344.1:0-3056 GCA_964636035.1 uncultured Roseivirgaceae bacterium | reverse complement strand
GATATATGAAAACACTTACAAAAGATAAATTAGTTAAGAAAAAGATTTGGGATGCCTGCCTTGAAAAGCAAAGGGCGCTTGCTACTACTACCAAAGAGGCTATGGATCAGGCGCAGGAGAGCGCAAACGAGGAAAAAGGAAGCATGGAGGAGAAGTTTGAATCTTTTAGGGAACAACTTATTCGAGACAGAGATATGTTCGCCCGTAAATTGGGGGAGCAGTTGTCAGGTCTGGATACGCTGCGCAAAATAGATGTAAATAAAATCCTGACGACAGTTCAGCCCGGGAGTGTTGTGATAACAGAGAAGCAAAAGTTTTTCGTGTCGATAGGCTTGGGAGAATTGAAAATCAACGGTGAAGTATATTTCGCTATTTCAGTACAATCTCCGCTTTATCAGCAAATGGAGGGAAAAAAAGCGGGTGAGAGCTTTGAATTTCGCAACATCAGGCATACAATTGTAAACGTATTTTAGTTTGCAGGAATGTCAGCTTAATGCTCAACTCAGCGGTTTGCTGCATGACGTGGAGTTGGCCTAAGGATGAACGTCACCTGGGCTGATGCATAAGGGTGACTCCTGAATTTTTCATTTTACGCAATATGGAATATAGACAACTCGGAGGATCAGGCCTTTTTGTGCCTGTACTTTGCTTCGGAACCGGTACATTCGGTGGTGGTAGTAAATTTTTCAAAACATGGGGAAGCACCCAGGTTGAAGAAGCCACTCGAATGGTCAGCTTGTGTATGGATGCCGGGGTTAATTTTTTTGACACTGCGAACACCTACTCCTTTGGCCTATCTGAGGAAATTTTAGGGAAAGCACTGAAGGGAAGAAGGGCTGAAGCGTTTATTTCGACCAAGGCTACATTTCCGATGGGACAAGGGCCGAACGATCAGGGATCTTCCCGGTTTAATGTATTAAAACAGGTTGAAGACAGCCTCAGGAGATTGGATACTGATTATATTGATATTTACCATATGCACGGTTTTGATGGAAATACTCCGGTTGAGGAAACCCTTCGGACGCTCGATGACCTCGTGCAAAGTGGAAAAGTACGTTATATTGCTGCCTCTAATTTCTCTGGCTGGCATTTGATGAAATCATTGGCCGTTTCTGAAAGATATGGATGGAATAAATATGTGGCGCACCAGGTTTATTACTCCCTTGCCAATCGAGAGTACGAGTGGGAGTTGATGCCGCTTGGCCTCGATCAAAATATTGGTGCCATCGTATGGTCTCCGCTTTCTGCAGGACGATTAGGAGGTAAGTATCGGCGTAACACACCATTACCGGAAGACAGTCGTGTAGCACAGGGTGGTAGTCCGGTTCCGGAAGCTGTCATTAACGAAGAAGTTTTTTACAACACCATTGATGCCTTGGATGAAGTTGCAAATGAAACAGGCCGAACAGTGGCGCAGGTGGCCATCAACTGGCTTGTTCAGAGACCCACCGTTTCGAGCATCATTATTGGCGCCAGAAATGAAGAACAGTTAAAACAAAATTTGGATGCCGTTGGCTGGAATTTGACTGCAGAGCAGGTAAAAAAATTAGACAAAGCCAGTGAAGTACCGCCCATTTATCCCTATTGGCACCAAAGGCAGAATACCAAACTGAATCCGCTGCCGAAGTTCTATAAGAATTAAAATGATGGGATGCCAATCGTTTATTACCGGCTCTTGGAACAACCGGGTAGAATCTTAGCAGTTTGAGTAGAGTCGGGAGGTCGTAGATATTGGTAAAAGAGTTTTACAAGGCACGCATTCAAATACCCTTCGGGAATTGGAATGCTGTGCCTTGCGATAGCTGGATTATTTCTTTTTGTCGAGCATCAATATTTCGTTAGCGTTGATTTCTGTGATGTATTTTTTCTCGCCACTATTGGTAATATAAGAACGGTGGACCAATTTGCCTTCTATCGCAGCCTCATTTCCTTTCTTCAGATAATCCGCTACAATTTGGGCCGTCTTTCCCCAGGCAACCACGTTATGCCATTGGGTATCTTCTACCCTGTCTCCGTTGGCGCTTTTATATCGATCAGAGGTAGCTAGGGTAAATGTCGCCATCATCTTTCCACTGGCAAGATTTTTTACTTCAGGGTCTTTGCCTAATCTTCCAATTAACTGTACGCTGTTTCTTAAATTTTTCATAGTAGTAATAATTAATAGTTAAAGGTTAAATTTTAAGAGATTGGTAGAAATCATTTACCGTTTTCGTTGAGACAAAGTAAAGGCAAGAAAAAAGAGATATTCGTATGATAAATGCTTGTATTCGTTTAAATTACATTTGTAAACGTTTGTAAACGGATAAAATATTGTAAATCAGCTCTTTAAGAAAAATGGAAGAAAAAAACTGCCTGGACTGCGGCGTTAAAATTTTTGGTCGGATGGATAAAAAGTTCTGTTCTGACCAGTGTAGAAATTCTTACAACAACAAGCGCAACAGTGATGGAACCAACTACATCAGGAATATCAACAACATCTTAAGGCGAAACAGAAGGATATTGATGGACCTCAATCCCCACGGAAAATCAAAGTCGCACCGGAGTAAATTAGGGGAGAAAGGGTTTGATTTTAATTACTTTACGAGCACCTATACCACCAAAGCAGGAGCCGTTTATTATTTCTGTTATGAATATGGCTACCTGCCGCTCCCCAATGATTTTTATGCCTTGGTGAAGAAGCAGGAGTACGCGGAGTAGGGTCCCCTGAATGACAAGTCCTACTGAAGTGTCAAAACAACTGAGCAAGCAAGCGCTAACCACCAGATGCTATCCCTTTTTCAGGGGATAGTATCCTTGTAATGGACTAAGTAGCACTAGTCTCCACAAATGCCTTACGACACCTACTGTCATCCAGTAGGGAACTTGTTTGAGATTGGTGCAAAGGCTTAAATATTTTGACAGCCAGATTTAAGGCTACCAAACATGGAGTGTCGTTTGCTTTCATGGGCGGCGGCAGTCGCTTTGGCTTTAGTAGGTTTAAGTTACGACACCGCTATCTTCTAACAAGTTTCTCCGAAATCCTTCGGAGCAGGCTACCCTGAATGACAGACCCTACT
>CAZWQB010000343.1:0-3064 GCA_964636035.1 uncultured Roseivirgaceae bacterium | reverse complement strand
CTTTATAATCCATTATTTAGTGTTTACTGAAAAATAGTAAGTTGGGCAGTCTTAGCCTTTTTCTTGCCGAGCCTACTTATTTAGTTCCATGTAGTCCAGCGTAAGCGCGATCATCGATTCGACTCCCAACAACAATCCGCTTTCATCAACATAAAAATCTGGTGTATGGTGTGAGGGCGCTGTTTTGGGGTCTCCTCCTTTAGGCATACCGCCCAGAAAGAAGAACACACCGGGGATTTCCTGTTGGTAAAAAGAAAAATCCTCAGCACCAGTTTCAGCAGGGGCGAGGACAACATTTTCTTTTCCTGCTGCTCTTTCTAAAGAGGGAAGCATTTTGGAAGTCAGTTCAGGGTCATTGTACGTAACCGGGTATCTCGCCGAGTAGGGGATCATGATCTCGGCGGTGGCACCCGCGGCTTCGGCGGTTTTTGTGACTATTTGTTTTACCCTTTCCACTAGCATCTTTTCATCGTCAGGAGTCAATGCTCTCACGGTTCCAAGCATTTCAACTTGTTCAGGTATAATATTCGATCTGTTGCCGCCATGAATAGAACCAATGGTAACCACGCCGGCATTTTTCGTAACATTCAAATTGCGGCTAATGATGGTTTGCAGGCTGTTAATAATTTGTGCCGATACCACTATTGGGTCAACAGCATCCCAGGGCGCAGCACCATGGGCCTGTCTGCCATTCACAATTATCTTTAAGTCATTCACACTGGCCATGGTTCCTCCAGGTCGGTAGGTAATCTTTCCAACTTCTGTTTGTGCGTCTATATGCAGTCCAAAAATGACCTCAGGACTTGGATTTTCCAGAACGCCTTCCTTAACCATCAATTCAGCACCACCCTCTTCTCCGGCGGGCGGGCCTTCTTCAGCGGGTTGGAAGATGAACTTGACCGTCCCTGGCAAGTCTTTTCTATTTTTCGCCAGCACTTCCGCCACACCCATCAGTATTGCAATGTGCGTATCATGACCGCAGGCATGCATCACGCCAACTTCCGAACCATTATACATCGCTTTTTCTTTTGAAGCGAAAGGAACATCTGTTCGTTCTACTATTGGCAGACCATCCATATCAGCCCTGAGCGCTACAATTGGTCCGGGTTTTCCTCCTTTTAATAATCCTACTACGCCCGTTTTTGCAACTCCGGTTTGCACTTCCATACCCAAAGCTTCAAGATGTTTGGCAATTATTCCCGCTGTGCGAAATTCGCTGTTTCCCAGTTCAGGATGCTGGTGAAAATCTCTTCGCCAGTCAATTACTTTGTCTTCTATCGTTGAGATGTCCTGTTTTACCGCTTGAAATAGTTTCTGGTTCTGACCAGTAGATTCATGAGCGGCCAACAAGCTTAAACCAGAAGTGGCTGCAAAAAGGATGAGCGAGAAGAAGTTTGCTTTTAATTGCATAGAAGAAATGATTTATGCGGTCAATATAATAATAAGTTTTTGGTTTGCCTGCAGCGAGGGTGAATTTTTGGAGCATTGCAGCTTTTGTTTAATAATCTGATGTTGGGTGCAAATGGATGGTTGTCGCATCATTGTCTCCGTCGGCAGCATCATCCAACGGTAATTGCCGTGCGGTTGCTTCAGGCACCAATAACCTTTAAAGATATTTTCAGTTAAATATTTGCCAAAACATTTAATATTTACGTAGCAGAGCATTCGGTGTGTAGCTGAAGACATCCTCTGCAAAACCCCTGAATAGAATTTTATGCAGTCCATTAATCCGTTTAACAATCAATTGCTGAAAGAATTTAAAGAACATTCTAAGCGAGATGTTTGGGACGCCATCGCCCGGGCAGAAAATGCCTTTCAAGACTGGAAGGTGACACCGCTTAATCATCGCGCAGACTTGCTGAAGAGCCTGGCAAATGAGCTTCGGCAGCAGAAGCGAAAATATGCCGAAATAATGACGAAGGAAATGGGCAAACTCATTGTAGAAGCAGATTCAGAAGTCGAAAAGTGCGCCTGGGTATGCGAATATTACGCAGAAAATGGACATGATTTTTTGAAGAATGAACCCCTGGATGTAGATAAGGGAGAAGCATATATTGCCTACGATCCTTTGGGAGTTGTACTTGCAGTGATGCCCTGGAATTTTCCGTTTTGGCAGGTGTTTCGTTTTGCAGCACCTGCTGTTATGGCCGGTAATGTGGGATTGCTGAAGCATGCATCGAATGTTCCTCAATGCGCTTTGGCCATAGAAGAAGCTTTTATCAAAGCAGGTTTTCCCGCAGGTATATTCACCACCCTGCTGATCGGATCTGACATGGTAAACGATATTATAGATGATGAAAGAATAAAAGCAGTAACCCTTACCGGTAGCGAAGGGGCTGGTAGCAAAGTAGGAGAACGGGCTGGGAAAAATATCAAAAAAACGGTTCTCGAATTGGGGGGCAGTGATCCCTTTATTGTCCTTGGTGATGCAGATATTGAAGAGGCTGCTTCCGTTGCGGTGAAGTCCCGGATGATCAATTGTGGTCAAAGCTGTATTGCTGCCAAAAGGTTTATTGTGGAAGTGTCAGTGGCAGATAAATTTATTGATGTGTTCAAAAGCAAAATGGAAGCGCTGCAGCCGGGCGATCCTTTTGATGAAAGCACAGGCTATAGTGTGTTGGCAAAGGAAGATCTGGTAACAGATCTTTTGCGGCAAATTGAAGAATCTGTTGAAAAGGGAGCTGAAGTGTTGTTGGGGGGCGACCGTCCGGAAATGGAAGGTGCATTTATAAGACCAACCATCCTCACCAATGTAATGCCAGGCATGCCAGCCCACGATGAAGAACTTTTCGGGCCTGTGGCAACCATTTTTGTAGTAAAAGATGAAAAGGAGGCGGTAGAAGTTGCCAACAGGTCAAGGTACGGCCTTGGCGGATCCGTTTGGACGCAGAATATTGGCCGGGGACAACGAGTAGCACGAATGGTTGAATCAGGTGCAGTTTATATCAATCAGATGATGGCTTCCGATCCGAGGGTACCTTTTGGAGGTGTGAAGAAATCAGGTTATGGAAGAGAACTGGCTCACCTGGGGATCAGGGAGTTTGTAAACCAGAAAACCATCTGG
>CAZWQB010000342.1:0-3071 GCA_964636035.1 uncultured Roseivirgaceae bacterium | reverse complement strand
TTAGGACGCCAGGTTTTCATCCTGGTAACAGGGGTTCGATTCCCCTACGGACTACCAAGCCCTCTCAGTCAACCTGAGGGGGCTTTTTTTATGGTTAATCTGTTTAGGAAATTCAATCTTCCATCTTCAATTTCAACCACAATTATATTTTTTTTCAAAAGCTTGTATCTTTCCTGAAAGAGCCACCATCAAAAAAATACCTCCTGTACATTTATGATATTTTCAACAAAAACACTCCTCCTGTTCATCTTTTGCCTCCACAACTTCATGGCCTGGGCACAGAATGAAGAAGCGATAACGACCATCATAGTGTTTCGTCACGCAGAAAAAGCAGATGAGCCTAACGATCCTGATCCCGACTTATCCGAGGAAGGAAATGCCAGAGCTGAAAAAATTGCAGCCCTTTTTATAGAAGACACTATTGATGCGGTTTACACTACGTCATACAAAAGAACAAAGCAAACTATAACACCACTTGCTACCTCACAAAATCTAATGGTCAAAGAATACCCTCCTTCCGACGAAAAAGCCTTTGCAGACATGCTTGCCAAACATCAGGGGGAGAAAATAGTGATATGCGGACATTCAAACACCATACCCATCCTACTCAATTACTTCACCGAATCAACAGCGCATGGCGCACTTAAAGAAGAAGAGTATGACAAAATATTTATCATCAGCAAAAGCACTTCCGGAAAATCTGCTACGCTAAAACTGAGCCTCAGTACAAACTAAAACCCATTTGTATGGTTAAGTGGGGGAAGCCATCGGCTCCTGACGACATTCTAAATGGAAAATATCTACATCATCATAATAGCAACAGTGATTTTATTGCTGATCATTTCACCCTTCCTTTTCTTTTTCAGGAGGAGCACCGATCTTTCGCTTCATGATGATATGCTCACGATGCAGTACCCATTCAAAAAAGAAGAAATCAACCTTCAGAAAGATGTGGAACATTGGAATTTACAGGAAGCGTATTTCCTCCGACTGGGAAAGATCTACGCGATCAATATGAAACTAAAGAACGGGAAGTGGAAATCTGTCAGCTCCCGATTCAATGCAGAAAGTTTCAAAAGTATTTTATTGTATTTCGAAGCACACCTGAAAGACAGAAAAGTGCCGGACACAAATAGCACAAGGTAAGCTAAATTACGCGAATTCAGGAGATAGGTGCATCTATGGAAAGCTTGTGTAGATTTGGCTCTTGCGGGATTAAAATCCTTATCGGTATATTGAAGGTGCGCTTATTCGAAGAACAAGTGTTGGATTTCCGGATTAAGTGTCGTCAGGGTCACGGCAACCTTTAACATCCAAAAGGCGAGCCTGGCCCGCCTTTTGGGTTGGTAGAATCAATCTCCAAAAAGATGAATCGTATTCTAACCACCTGAAGAAGTTACATTGAGTATACCCGATGCAACTTGATATAAATGTACTTACAAATGATGGTAATGTCAAGCGATCTGGATTTTAATTTCCTAAAAATATTTCAAGTGGAAATTAATGAGAACCGCCTGATCCGCAACGCATTACACAAAACTCTCTATTAGAAATTCTTTAGAAAACCGGGCGTTTCAGAGAGGAATCTCTGATCACCAATTTGGTCTTCAAAACTTTGGTTTGCGGCACAAACTCCTGCCCTTTATTGGCAATCTGCTGTAGGAATAACTCTGCTGCCGCCTGTCCCATTTCAAATCCTGGTTGGGACACGGACGTGAGGGAAGGTTCTACCATGGATGAAATTTGCCAGTCGCTAAATCCAACTACCGCTACATCTTCGGGTATCTTCAATCCCTTTCTTTTAATTGCTTTCATGGCACCGATGGCACCAATATCGTTGCTCACAAATATACCGTCTGGTGGATTGGGCGATTCCAAAAGTTTTTGTGCCGCAGAAAACCCTTCTTCCTCACTGTTCATGGATATATGCAAGACTAAATCGCTGTCGAACGGAACGTTGTTTTTCTCAAGCGCCTTCTTGTAGCCATACAACCTGTCCTGAGCAATGATCAGATTTTCCGGACCCGCCAGGTGTGCTATTCTTTTGCAACCCTGATCTAATAAATGTTGGGTAGCCTGAAAAGCACCATCCAGGTCATCTACAATTACACGGTTGGTCGGCAAAGCATCGCACACCCGATCGAAGAATACCAAAGGAACTCCCCTTTCAAAAGGATGACGAAAATGGTCGTAGGTATTTGTTTCTTTAGAAAGCGAAACCAAAAGTCCATCTACCCTACTGGACACCAGTGCGTTTGTATCTGTCACTTCTCTTTTAAAAGACTCGTTCGACTGGCAAACCATCACGTTGTATCCGGCACCGTAAGCTACATCTTCAATTCCACTTATGATGGTTGAAAAGAAGAAATGCACAATCTCAGGTATAATCACACCGATGATGTTGGTCCGGTTGTGCCTCAAACTCAGGGCAAGATGGTTGGGTTTGTATTCCAGTTTTTCCGCCAGCTCATTTACCAGCTTTTTAGTCTTGATGCTGATATCAGGGTGATCCTGCAGGGCCCTTGAAACTGTGGATGGAGAAATGTTCAATTCTCTGGCAATGTCTTTTATTGTAATCTGCCCGCTTTTCATTTATATAATTTCTAAAGTTAATAGTGCTTAAAAATACAAAAAAAATTAACAATAGCATTTAAACTAGCCGTTTGGCAGAAATAAATATCATTTTCTTAGCAGTGCTGGTCTAAATTAAGAGCTGAATTTCCAATAAAAAAATAAATGCAGATTAATTACTGAAACCACCATCTTTACAGCTTATAGAAAGCTCTTGAAATCCCATCTGCGAATACCAGTAAATAATTTTTAATATTATTTTTCCTCAAACGTTTGATATTTTCTGATTCTGCTGCTTCATTTTTTTTCGTATAATTAATTCTCTAATTTAGCATTCCGTACAATTCTATTCAGTAGAATATATAAATCACAGTATTATCTTTGTTTAAATTACATAAACAGAAATGTATACCTCGGCGTTGTAGCTTTGTATTCCCATCATTTGTGCGCAGTTGTAGCTTAAACAAAGAAAAATTAAAGATTAAATAAATACGATGAAA
>CAZWQB010000341.1:0-3075 GCA_964636035.1 uncultured Roseivirgaceae bacterium | reverse complement strand
GCTTGCGTTACGCAACACATTAAATTATGAAATATCCTTCATCGTCACCACCGGAATATCCTTTTTGCAAACGTCCTTTAAAGGTTGTACTTGAGAGTCATCGTACTGGTACCCATTTTCTCTCAGAGGCCACAGCATGGGTGAAAGATTCAATACGGTTGCTTGAAAACCCTGAACGATTGCGCCCATGTTTCCAGTGCCCTTTGAGTTATGTGCTTCGTTTTCAATTTCAAACGGGCCTTTAAACCCTTTGGCTTTTAAGGTGTCAACAAAAGCACGCCAGTCCATGCTGTCTGAACCCCCAAAGCCTGGCAGCATTGCTTCGTAATTGTGCCGGTTCCATTCATTGGTGGTGATGGGAACACCTGCTGCTTCAGAAAGGCTCGTATCTAGCGTTTGAATTGGATACATACTTCCCCAGTATGTCCTGAGCTTGTTTTGCAGATTTCTTGTGGCCTTTACATGTATTCGATGTAACCGTGAAATATCGGTTTCTTTGATCACATCGACTGGGTCCGTGTGTTGCCATACGTCATGCGAGGGATCGTAGATTTCACCATGTGCCGTGCTGGGTATGAGTTCATACATCAGCTTTCTGGCTGCCAGAACGCCTGTGAGATTATTGAAAGTGGTCGAAAAAGTGGCGGGGCGCCAACCTTCCATAGGACAATTTTCATAAAGAATAGTTACGCCCAAATCTTCCGCATATTTCACAATTGGGGCAAATATTTTTCTGTATTCCTCCAGGTTTTTCTCAAAGCCTCCATCTTGTATCCCAAGCTCGTGATTGTAGCCCACAAATGTGCCTGCTTTGATGTCGTTTTCATCACCGCCCAGCAGATGCGCCATACGGATGAGCCGCAGGAGGTGATCCTGACTTTTGATGCGTTCATGCTCATCGCCCCCGATCAGGTTTTCAAAAGCACCTATAGAAAGTTTGAGCCCGGCTGCATTAAATTTTTCCAGTATCTGCCGGGCCTGGTCAAGGTCAAAATGCTCATAATCTAAATGGGTGGCGACATGATCGTTTCTGGTGCCATTATGTCTGAACACACAAAGGTCAATGCCCTGAGCACCTATTACTTTCGTTTTTTCAATCAGTGCATCCAGATTAAGTTGCGGAAAGGCTGAGCTCATTACCCAGATCGGATTATTTTGTGCCATTGGTTTATAGGGAATAAAGTATGAGTCTTGTTTCTAATCAACGATTACACGACCAAAAGTATAGATTTACAGCTAAACATATAATTTCTTTTCAATTTTAACGCCTTCTTCTTCGAAAATCTTATCTTGACAAGCAGTTTCCTCCAATTCTTACGATATTTTGAGGATCCGGACTGGACACTAAAAAGCACTGGCCAGGTCAGCAGTTTCGACAGATAGGTTTAAACTGGTGGCCGGAAAATGCGAAAACATTAAGATAGGACATACCAATACCTGATTAAACTATGAAGAAAGCTTTTATACTCATTTTTGTATTTTATTGTGCCCATTTATTTCCCGGGGTCGCCCAGCAGAGGCTGGATGACCTGCTTCCGGTAAGAGGCTTTGCAATTGCGGCTCCGCAAGCCGATGAAGTTTCGCAGTTTGTTAAGTTTATCAACGAGGAACTGGCTTCACGAAAGGTAAATACCCTACTCCTAAGGGTGGATTATAACTACCAATTTACGAGTTATCCGGAACTGCGGGATTCAGTCGCACTTTCGAATGCAGATGTAAAGAAGCTTGTTGCAGCCTGTAAGCAACATAACATCCGAATTATCCCTCAGATAAATCTTTTAGGCCATCAGTCCTGGGCCAATACAACCCTTAACCTGCTTCGGGTTTACCCCGAATTTGACGAAACGCCGCATGTAAAAATGCCGGAAAAATACGTATGGCCCAACGAGGATGGATTGTACTGCAAAAGTTATTGTCCGCTGCACCCAAATGTGCATGATGTGGTTTTTGCTTTAATGGACGAGATCTGCGATGTTTTTGAGGCAGATGCTTTTCATGCGGGCATGGACGAGGTTTTTTATATAGGTGATGATAAATGCCCTCGTTGTGCAGGTTTAAACAAGGCAGATTTATTTGCGGGTGAGGTGACAAAAATCAGAAATCATCTGGCACTAAATAACCGGGAACTATGGATCTGGGGCGACAGGCTGATAGACGGAAAAACCACTGGCATAGGATTATGGGAAGGGAGTTACAACAACACCCACCAGGCGATAGACCGGATTCCCAAAGATATAGTGATCTGCGACTGGCACTATGAACGACCCGACCAGACTGCTGTTTATTTTGCCATGAAAGGGTTTAGGGTGGTTACCTGTCCGTGGAGAAAGCCGAACGTAGCACTTGTCCAGTTGAACGACATGCTTCGGTATAGGGAACACGCCACGCCGGAAATGAAAGCGCGGTATTATGGAATGATGCAAACAGTTTGGTCGGGCGCGGATATCTTTTTAAAGGGATTTAAAGATAAAGTAAAGGATGAAAATGGAGGTATAGAAACACCCTGGCATACTTTTACCGTTTTATATGATCAGATGATGGGGTTAGAAAAAGAGTAGCAAAGGAGAGACGATACATGAGCAAATTAAATTACAGGGATGCAACTTTGGCTGATCTTGCCAAAATTGTTGAAATATACAATTCCACCATACCTTCTCGCCTGGTCACCGCTGATACCGATCCGGTGAGTGTGGAAAGCAGGATGAAGTGGTTTGAAGAACACAATCCGGAAACGAGGCCGCTTTGGATGGTAGAAAACGAACGCCAGGAAACGGTGGGATGGATGAGTTTCCAATCGTTTTATGGAAGGCCTGCTTATGATGCTACGGTAGAGGTGAGTATTTATCTGGATGTCGGGGCACGGGGCAGGGGCTATGGCAAACAAATTCTTCAGGAGGCCATTAATCGCGCAGGTGCTATGGGTATCAAAACCTTGCTGGGATTTATTTTTGGACATAATCAACCCAGTTTGCTGCTATTCAAAAAGCTGGATTTTGAGGAGTGGGCTACGCTGCCAAATATTGCCCTGCTGGATGGCGTGGAGCGGGATTTGAAGATTTTGGGCAGAAGGGTGGA
>CAZWQB010000340.1:0-3110 GCA_964636035.1 uncultured Roseivirgaceae bacterium | reverse complement strand
GCCGCTCTTCCCTGCGAGAAATCTTGCGCACTTTTGTACTGAGGTTGTATTACGATTGAACCGCTACCATCAATGTAGCCCCACAATCCTCCTTGCTTTACCCTGGCGAAGCCTTCTGAGAAATTGTAAGCAGCATCAAAACCATCATTGGTAATTAACTCCCCCTGCCGGTTTATGAAGTGCCACTTGTGATCCTTTTTTACAATTGCAAAGCCATCTTTAAACGCTTTTGCAGCATCAAAAGAAGGATCAATTATCCAGTTGCCGCTGCAGTCTACATACCCCCAATCGTTTCTTTTAAAACGCGGTAACAGCCCTTCTGAAAATTGGAGAATCTCATCCTGAGCATTCATAATCCTGGTCCCATTCTCATCTATAAAATGCCAGCCAATTTTCTTGCTCTGAACCAATGCTATAATATTTGACGGTTCCTGGCACATTGCCTTAGAGGAAATGAATAAAGCAAAAAATGGAATTATGAGGAATAGATATCGGAGCATGTTTTAAATGGTGATCTTAACAAAAAAAAGATAAAATTTCTAATAAAGCAAATTTCAGTGTACCACCACGCTTTGCCAGATACATCTATTCCTTGTACTGTAATAGGATTACATCTAATCAATATCACTGGTTCGGATGATTTCGGTCATATTTCCAGATGGTTTACGGCCTTACCTTTATACCAGATTATCAGATAAATCATTTTAATCACACGGTCATGGTAGTTAAAAAATATCCCAACGCAGACTTGGCCAGATTTGAAAACATGTTTCTAAGTCTGGGCTTTGCCATCAGCCTCTCGCTCGTAATAGTTGTCTTCAACTGGAAGACTTATGATAAGCCGAGCGTCGTCAATATTGCTACAACAGAAACGTTTGAAGACGTGGTTGATATGCCGCTAACTGTACAGCCTCCTCCTCCGCCTCCCACCAGGGAGCATCCGAACATTGTGGAAGTATCGGACGAGGAGGAAATCATACAGGAGTTGGAGATCAACCTGGACATTGAAATAACAGAAGAAATGGCCATAGCGCCCACGGTAGTTGCTGACCTGATCATCAATGAAGAAGTAGTGGAAGAAAAGGCAGATGAGATTTTTACCGTGGTAGAAGAACTGCCCACTTTTCTGGGAGGTGGAAATGGGGAGTTTTTGAAATGGGTAGGCGAAAGGTTGACTTATCCTCCTAAAGCGGCAGATGCAAACGTTCAGGGAAAAGTATTTATCCAGTTTGTCATCGAAAAAGATGGTGCCATTACGGATGTTACTGTCCTGAAGGGAATAGGTTTTGGTGCTGATGAAGAAGCTGTCAGAATTGTAGAATCTGCTCCAAAATGGTCGCCCGCCAAGCAGAGGGGAAGGCCTGTAAGGTTGAGAATGATATTGCCCATTACTTTTATGCTAAAGAACTAGAATTTCATACCTTTCAAATAATCGAAAGCGATGTTGTCAGGTGAGCGCAAAGAAAAGTGTTGCCTAATGACATCGCTTTCTTTGCGTACATGCCATTGACCAATTCCATTCTATGATTACCCAACCTTATTCTAAAGCAGGCTTGTTGAAAATGCGATTTGTTTTGCACGCACTGCGGCGTGAAGAGGCATCATCTGTGGGGGTGACAAGTAGCTAATGAAGCGCTACATTCATTTAAACATGTCCTGAAAAGTTCGAATGTTCCACTTTTATGCTTATTCAAAGGATGATAAGTATCAATATTTCCACTATTACAAATCATTCTTTTAAATAGCCGCATGGCTTACTTTTACCCCAGTTAACAACCACAAAAAAAGCTCTCATGAAAACGCTGCAAAAAGTACTCATTCCCATCGATTTTACAACTGTTTCTGAAAATGCCGTAGCCTATGCCATTGGTGTATTGGAGCATAGGCCATCAGAAGTATTATTTGTTTATGTAAAACCTGCAGACAGCATTCAAACGGACGATGAACTGGAACTTAATTTCAAAAATTATTATCAGAAATTGCTGCAAAAAGCGACTTTTGCTTACGAATTCCGATGTACGGAGGGTAATCTATTGGACGCTTTAATAAAAGCGAAAGCATTGTCTGATGCTGATATGATCATCATGGGGACCAAAGGAAAACGGCCTTCAAATGTTTCTGTAGCGGCCTCACTCGTACGCAGGGTTTATTGCCCAGTCATGGTTGTACCTGAAGGTTATGCATTTCATCAGATCAAAAAAATTGTCTTTGCCAACGACTATAAACCTATTCGTTCTTCAGAGGCAATACGGCCCCTTTGGGAGCTGGCGCTTGACAAGGGGGCAAAAATTAGTCTTTTGCACGTAAACCTACAGCGGGAGCCAGTGCTGCTTGAAGATGATATGGCAGAGCGGTCCCTTGACTATTACCTGGATAGTCTTGAACACGAATACATTTACCTTTCAAATGAAAATGTCGAGCAGGCAATCAATGGCTTTATGGCCGAAAATGAAATTGATCTGCTTTCAATTTTGTCAAGAGATCATGGGAGTAATCAGCTAAAATCAGAAAGTAGACTTATTGCTCAGCTAACAGCCTACTCTGGTGTTCCGGTATTAGTACTTTGCTAAATTTTAGGAAACCATGCCACAACCTAAGTTCTTTAAATATTGGCACAGGAAGTTTAATTTGATCGGGCAATATTTTACCGGACATAGTAATATCGGTAAAACAATAGCTTGTCTACTTGTGCCTCTAATTATCATTTTTATTCCCCGAGAGTGGATTCCATTAGATGGCCTCACTGTGGTGCATCACAGAGCAATGTTTATATTTACACTTGCTGCAATTTTCTGGATATTCGAACCCATTCCCATTTTTGCCACCTCCATGCTGGTTATATTTCTGGAGTTGATTTTATTGTCCGACAGTGGTATTATTTACGCCCTTGTGGGCAAAGAGGAGAGCAGTTTTGGAACACTGATGCGGTATCAGGATATCATGTCAACTTTGGCATCTCCCATTATAATTTTATTTCTTGGAGGCTTCTTCATGGCAATTGCCGCTGCTAAATATCAGCTGGATCAGAAAATGGCCCAGGTTTTTATTAAACCATTTGGAACAAGCCCTAAAATGGTGATGTTGGGCATCATGATCATTACGGCAGTTTT
>CAZWQB010000339.1:0-3119 GCA_964636035.1 uncultured Roseivirgaceae bacterium | reverse complement strand
AACTACCAAAATTACTACCCATGTGTACGCTTTGTTTTCTAGCCGCATTGCATGGAACTTCAGGCGGAAAATGCATTTAGATTGCTGGACAGTGTAAGGGCCGATGTCATTGCCGTACAGGAAGTTTCTGACACAGCTTTTCTGAGCTTGTTGGTGGAGCGACTGCCTGGCTATGCAAAAATTTGCTCTGACAGGTATTCATATTCATTTGATGGTCCTGATCCAGAATTTCCTTCTCAGCAGCTTTGCTTTCTGTATGACACCAGCACCATCAAAATTTTGGATACGAGGGTTCTTTTTGAAGCCATGTATGACACTGCCAGAAACGAAGAATCAACTCCTATATCAAACTATCCTACGGGTGACCCCTCTTCATTCTGGTCGAGTGGAAGGCTGCCCTACATGATAACCGCTGAAGCAATGATTGAAGGAAGCATGCAAACAATTCACCTTATTAACATTCATGCAAAATCAGGTTCTGGTACTGAAGACATTGCAAGGAAACAATATGATATAAGAGCACTGAAAGATACCCTTGACACCCACTATTCTGAGGCAAATATCATATTATTAGGAGATTACAATGATGACGTGGATGAATCCATCGGAGGCGGGGCCACGCCCTATACACCATTTGTGATCGATACGGCTTACAAAGTTGTTACCTCAACTCTAAGCGAAGAAGGTCTAAGATCTTATATTTTCAACGATAACGTAATCGACCACATAACTATCAGCAACGAGTTGTTTGATGAGTTTATAGAGGGCACTGAAACCCTTTTTATCCCGTTTTCCTTCATTGAGAATTATGCCAATACCACTTCAGACCATCTTCCGGTCTTAAGCAGGTTCAGTTTTGTTACCTCGCTTGAAATAGAAGCCTCGCCCGACACCATGGTTTATGCTGGTTACGCACCTTTTGCATGCACAACGCTACAGGCTGGCCTGGTAAGTGGTGGCACCCCGCCCTATAGTTACTCGTGGAGTACGGGCGAGCAAGGGGAAAGCATCGAGATTTGTCCTTTAGAGAGTCAGGATTACGTGCTGACCGTCACTGATGCCGGAGGGCTGACCGCTACAGATACCCTAAGTGTCTGCGTAGTTGATGTAAGCTGCGGCATCGAAGAAGGCAGTCAAAAGGTGCGGGTATGTATCAATCCTTCAGGTGTGCCTGGCAGGGAAAGAACATTGTGTGTTCCAAAAATAGCAGTAAGGCCGCTTTTGGCCAGAGGAGCTTCATTAGGGGATTGCAGCAATTCCTGTGAAGAACATGGTGACGAACAAGTGGGCACACCGGAGTGGGGAAATTTTGTGGTCTACCCAAACCCTGTAGTTGATCACATAAAAATCGAATTTAATGCTGCCGTAGATGGCGAATTTGAGTTGACCTTTTTCAATCACTTTGGCCATGAAATTTATAAGGAGGCGGTAGTTTCAAAAGACGGTTCTATCAGACTGGATCTGTCGTCGCGGCTCCTTAGAAACCAATTCTACTTCTTAAAGCTCAGTAACGGGAAGGAACACAAGGTGGTGCGCATTTTCAAAAAATAAGCTTTGCATGTGTTTCAATCTGGCTATTTCTGCCCCGCTGACGTGTACAAAAAAAGCTATCGACGATCTGCCGATAGCTTTTTTCTAACCTGTTGAAAGGCGTCAGTTGCCCGACAGAATTTAGTAATTATATCCGTTTATCTCTCTCGCCAACTCTATTTTACTTTTTCCAGTCTTCTGCTGGAGTTTGCCCAGCATCTCATCTTCGCGTCCTTCATAATATGTGAGATCATCGTCTGTAAGCGAGGCATATTGTTGTTTCAGCCTTCCTTTAATCTCATTCCAATTTCCTTTTATATTCAGCCGGTTTTCCTCTCTGAAGGATCCCGCCCCTTCGGTGTTCAGTTCATCTGTTGAATGTGTGAGGTCGGAGCTTCTGTAGGTACCCTTGGAAAACTGCTCACTACCCGTTCTTTCGGCAGAGGTCATGTCAGGGTCTCTGTCCAAATCCCTTTCTCGGGTGAAATCAGAACCGGAACCCATAGGCATCGATTCCGCTCTGTTTTCGTCTGAGATCATACTGCTGCTTCCGACACCACCTGCACCTGTGGTTCCCGCAGTACCTGTGGTACCAAAGGTGTCTTCACTCAACTGAACCCCGTGGATTTCCTCTCCCCGATAATTGCTGCTCCAATTATTTGCTATTTCTAGTCTTTCATCGCTGGTTTTTGGGGTAACTCCCAAAACTATACCTCCTTCTTTTATTCTATTTTCGTAAACTTCCGCTTTTTCTTTCGGAATTCCCGAACCTACCAGCGCCCCGATCAAGCCGCCGGTTAAACCTCCTGCGCCTGCTCCTGCCAAACCGGCAGCCAGCGGCCCGGCTATTACAAGTCCCAATCCAGGTATGGCAACCGAAGTACCAATGGCAGCAATGGCTCCGATGATGGCCCCAGCCGTGCCTCCAATTGCAGAACCTACGCCTGCTTTTTCCATGGCCTTCGAGCCGAGATCGGAATCTTCACCTTTAAAGTGCATGTCTCTTGTTTCGTCCGACATTAATACAGTAATTTCACTGGAAGAATATCCTCTTTCAAGCAAATCACTATAGGCTCTTTCAGCATCTTGCTTGTCATTAAAAACACCTGTCACTGTACCATCTTTTTGATTTCTTAGATTATCCATTTTTCCTTTTCTTTAAATTTTAAATAAAAGTTATTATCACAATATGTATTAAAAAACAATAGTTTTGGCTATATGTTTTTTAAATTAATTATTGTTCTAATAAATACCCTCTTGCTCAAATTAACCCTGTTTTGGAAGGAGACATTACCCAAAAAATGGAAGCAGAAGAATACCTGATCAAAAAATGATCCTCTTAGCTTATTACTGTGGAGCAAAACTTTCCACCCATCAACTTCAGAAGTCTTGCCAGTTCAATGCAACTAGTAGCCTTCTAATTTCAATGGTTTTTTAAACCACGACAGCGCAGGGCTACGGGACTTCGGAAGTTTGATTTGGGAAGAACAGGCTAGTTCTAAAACCGGGCGCCATGCCCTGACAGCGACCAAACTTTACTGATTGGGGAACGCTTGAAGTGGCCTGTCGGGGGACAAGCCACGGTGTTG
>CAZWQB010000338.1:0-3136 GCA_964636035.1 uncultured Roseivirgaceae bacterium | reverse complement strand
CTGCTTGCTTTAAAATACTGCAAAGGATTCGACGAAGTGCTGACCGTGCCGCCCGTCCCGAAATGCGCAATGTCGTTAAGTTAAGCTTTTTTTACACCTCATCCCTTGCCCTTCTCCTGAAGAGAGAAGGGTTAAATGTCTTAACTTAACGACATTTTCGAAATGCTTAGGGGCAGGCGCCCGCGACAGTGCACGGAAGGCAATAGCGCGTGGGGGCGTCCCAAAAGCTTTTGTTGTGTTTCCGCAATTTAATTTCCCATCTCTGATAAAAATCAAAAAAAGATTTCCGATTTCTCCCAATTAATTGATAATTTCGGAACATTCGATTTTTATTCTACAAAAATATTTTACCATTTTTTTAACAATTACACACCCCATGCAGGAAGAATTGAAGAAGCTGGACAAGATTTTAGTTGCAAACAGAGGCGAAATAGCGATCCGCATATTGAGGGCAGCATCAGAACTAAACATCCGAACTGTGGCATTGTACACCTTTGAAGACAGGTACTCCCTCCATAGGTATAAGGCAGATGAAGCGTACCAGATTGGAAAGGATGATGATCCGCTGAAGCCTTATTTGGATATTGATGAGATTATAAAACTAGCCAAAAGACAAAATATTGATGCGATTCATCCCGGATACGGCTTTCTATCGGAAAATGTGGAGTTTGCCAAAAGATGTAGAGAAGAAGGAATAATATTCATTGGTCCGGAGCCGGAGGTGATGCAGCGCCTGGGCGACAAGGTAGCTGCCAAGGAAGTGGCGATTGCCGCCGGGGTACCGGTAATTGAAGACAGTAATGTGAAGCTTGAAAGTGTGGAAATAGCGGTGCGGGAGGCTGAAAGGATTGGTTATCCGATCATGATCAAGGCGGCCTCTGGTGGTGGAGGAAGGGGAATGCGGGTGGTCAGGAACAAGGCGGACCTGGAGAGGACTTTTAATGAGGCCAGGAACGAGTCGAAGACTGCCTTTGGGGACGATACTGTTTTTCTGGAAAAATTCATAGAAAATCCCAAGCACATAGAAGTGCAGATAATGGGCGATGCTTATGGAAACATAGTGCATCTGTATGAAAGGGATTGTTCTGTACAGCGGAGGTTTCAAAAAGTAGTGGAGGTGGCGCCCTGTATTACGCTGTCGGATAGTGCCAAAGATGAGATTTATGAACATGCCCTAAAGATAGCCCGGTATGTTAATTATAATAATGTAGGTACAGTAGAGTTTTTGGTGGATAAGGAAGAAAATATCCATTTTATTGAGGTAAATCCCAGGATTCAGGTTGAACATACCATCACTGAGGAAATTACGGGCATTGATATTGTAAGGTCGCAAATATTAATTGCGAGAGGCTACCCGCTTTACCATCCGAAAATATACATCAACAGCCAGGCAGATATAAAGACCAACGGCTTTGCCATACAGTGCAGGATTACGACCGAAGATCCGGAAAATGGCTTTAAACCAGACTACGGAACCATTATTGCCTATAGAAATGCAGGCGGATTCGGTATTAGACTGGACGAAGGAAGCACCTATGCCGGTGTGAAAGTTTCGCCGTTCTTCGATTCCATGCTGGTAAAGGTATCGGCATCCGGCAGAACCTTGAAAGGAGCGTCTCAGCGTTTGCACCGGGCGCTGAGGGAGTTTAGGATCAGAGGCGTTAAGACGAATATTGGTTTTCTGGAGAATGTGATTTCTCATCCAACCTTTTATCATGGGGAGGCGACCGTGAAATTTATTGATGACCATCCGGAGGTATTTCAGTTGACCAGAAGAGGAGATAGTGGTACCAAGGCATTGCGATACCTGGCAAATGTGATAGTCAACGGAAATCCGGACGTAAAATACATCGATCCGAATAAAACCTTTAGAAATCCGAAAGTACCTGAATTTGATAGGTTTGGCCCTTACCCGGAAGGCACCAAAAATAAGCTTGAGGCTTTGGGCAGAGACGGGTTTACAAAATGGCTAAAGGAGACGAATGAAATTCAGTACACGGATACAACCTTCAGAGATGCACATCAATCGCTGCTGGCTACGCGGGTGAGAACCATTGATATGTTAAAGGTAGCAGAAGGTTTTGCAAAGAACCATCCGCAGGTATTTTCGATGGAGGTGTGGGGAGGTGCTACATTTGATGTTTCCATGCGCTTTTTACATGAAGATCCCTGGAGAAGATTGGCGTTGATAAGGGAAGCGGTGCCCAATATTCTGCTGCAGATGCTCTTGCGTGGTTCTAACGCGGTGGGGTATAAAGCCTATCCTGATAATCTGATTGAGAAATTTATTGAGAAAGCCTGGGAAACGGGGATCGACCTGTTCAGGATATTTGATTCTTTGAACTGGGTGGAGGCGATGAAAGTGAGCATTCGCGCGGTAAGAGAAAGAACGGGCGCCCTGGCAGAGGCATCTATTTGTTATACAGATGACCTGCTGAATCCGGAAAACAAGAAATACACACTACAGTATTACCTGGACATGGCCCGCACGCTGGAAGATGAGGGGGCACATATTTTGGCCATCAAAGACATGGCTGGTTTGCTGAAACCTTATGCAGCGGAAAAACTAATAACGGCGTTAAAATCGGCGGTGAATATTCCTATACACCTGCACACGCATGATACCTCATCGATTCAATCTGCTACCTATTTAAAGGCCATTGAAGCGGGTGTAGATGTGATAGATGTTGCGCTGAGTGCTGTCTCCGGTTTGACTTCACAACCAAACTTCAATTCGCTGGTGGCGTCTATGGAAAATCACGAGCGGGCGCTGCCATTTAACCAAAAGTCGTTGAACCAGTATGCAAACTACTGGGAAGATGTACGGGAGTTTTACTATCCTTTTGAATCTGGATTAAAAGCCGGAACAGCAGAAGTGTATGACCATGAAATTCCGGGAGGTCAATATTCCAATCTGCGACCTCAGGCGCGTGGCTTGGGGCTGGAGCATAAATTTGAGGAGATAAAGCACAATTATGCGCTGGTAAATAAGCTTTTTGGAAATATTGTAAAGGTTACTCCATCCTCTAAAGTAGTAGGTGATATGGCTTTGTTTATGACCTCCAATAATCTGACGGTAGCAGATGTGATGGAGAGAGGACATACCTTGTCTTTTCCGGAGTCTGTGGTGAATCTG
>CAZWQB010000337.1:0-3137 GCA_964636035.1 uncultured Roseivirgaceae bacterium | reverse complement strand
CAGCCCAACAGGAGCTTTTAAAAAAGCAACCTTTGTTTTTTAGTATCGGTTTAGTCATTGCATTATCATTGGTTATTACTGCTTTCGAGTGGAGGACAGCGTCGTTAGATCCCTTTGTGTCTTTTGAGGATACACCAAAAGGAATAGATGAGCCGCTGATTATTGTCCCTACCGTCCAGCCGCCTCCTCCTAAACCTAAACCTGTTATCAGGGAAAAGATAGAACCAGTAGTTGAAAATGTACGCATCACAGAGGCAATCAAAGAAATTGTTCCAACTGTGACAGTAGAGGCTCCTTCTGAACCAATCTCTTTTGATTTGCCCGAGGTAGCGCCACCAGATGTGGATGAGGCGCCATTTGTTATAGTGGAACAGATGCCCTCCTTCATCGGGGGCGACGAAGCGCTTTACAAATATTTACGCGAGAATTTAAGATATCCTCGCAGTGGAAGGCAGCTGGAAGGTAAAGTTTACGTTTCATTTGTTGTCGATAAAAAAGGAGCGGTCTCAGAGGTAGAAGTAATTAAAGGGATAGACCCCAAGTTCGATGAAGCTGCTAAAAAAGTTGTTGAGAATTTTCCTAATTGGAATGCCGGACATCAACGCGGTGTGCCCGTAAAAGTTAGAATGGTTTTGCCGATCACTTTTAAACTGACAAAATAGGCTTACATCTTAAATTTAAAGCCCTACGTTTCCTGCAAGCGTAGGGCTTTCTTTTGTATGGCGGCTGAGAACCTCTGTCATAAATCCATCAGGATTTCGTACCTTTGCAGCCGGAAAATCCAATTCAATATGACAATTGCGCAGGAGATTGCAAAACGACGAACGTTTGGGATCATAAGTCACCCCGATGCTGGTAAAACTACACTTACCGAAAAATTACTTTTGTTTGGCGGGGCTATAACCACTGCAGGAGCTGTAAAGTCGAACAAAATTTCAAAGCATGCCACTTCCGACTTTATGGAAATAGAGCGGCAAAGGGGAATTTCTGTGGCTACGTCTGTAATGGGATTTGATTATAAAGATGTAAAGATTAATCTGCTCGACACCCCCGGTCACCAGGATTTTGCGGAAGATACCTACCGAACTTTAACAGCAGTCGACAGTGTAATTCTGGTTATTGACTGCGTAAAAGGGGTAGAGATTCAGACAGAAAAGTTGATGGAGGTGTGCCGCATGCGGAATACGCCTGTCATCGTGTTCATTAACAAACTTGATAGGGAAGGGCAGGACCCTTATGACCTACTGGATGAAATTGAAGAGAAGTTGAATATTAAGGTGCGGCCGCTGAGTTGGCCCATAGGTATGGGCAAGTCTTTCAAGGGGGTCTATAGTCTCTTTCAACAGAATTTGGTGTTGTTTCAGCCAAGTAAGCAAAAGCTAACGGATGAAGTAATCAATGTTGAAGATATTTATGATTCGCAACTGGAAAAGCATATCGGTAGAAATGAGGCATTAGCGCTAAGAGAAGATGTGGAGTTAATAGAGGGAGTATATCCTGCCTTTGATAAGCAGGCTTATCTGGACGCTAAAGTTGCGCCGGTATTTTTTGGCAGTGCGGTCAATAATTTTGGAGTTCAGGAACTATTGGATTGTTTTATTCAGATTGCCCCTCATCCGAAGCACAGAGAAACCGAAGACCGTGTAGTAAGCCCTGATGAGACGAGGTTTACAGGGTTTGTCTTTAAAATTCATGCCAATATGGATCCTAAGCACCGGAACAGGATCGCGTTTGTCAGGGTGTGTTCGGGTAAGTTTGAGCGGAATCAAAATTATCATCATGTCCGGCTCGAAAAGAACATTAAGTTTTCCAACGCCACAGCTTTCATGGCGCAGGATAAGGAAATAGTAGACGAAGCCTGGCCCGGAGATATTGTTGGGTTGTATGACACGGGCAACCTCAAAATTGGAGACACGCTTACAGAGGGAGAAAAAGGAACATTCAAAGGTATTCCAAGCTTTTCACCAGAGCTTTTCAAAGAGGTGATAAACCTTGATGCTATGAAAACAAAGCAACTTGAAAAAGGGCTCACGCAGCTCATGGATGAAGGAGTAGCACAGCTTTTTACTTACGAGATGGGGAGCCGTAAGGTGGTAGGAACAGTTGGTGCGCTTCAATATGAGGTGATTCAGTATAGATTAAAAAATGAATATGGGGCAACTTGCCGTTTCGATCATACCAACCTTTATAAGGCCTGCTGGATCAGCAGCAAGGATAAAAAGAAACTAAAGGAGTTTGTAAATTCTAAGTTTCGACATATTGCAAAAGACAAAGACGGGAAGCTGGTATTTATGGCAGAAACCAAAGCCTGGTTGCAAATGGTGCAGGAGAATTTTCCGGATATCAATTTCCACTTTACATCAGAGTTTTGATTAGAGAGTTGCTGATGAATCAATTCACCAATGCGGAAACTAAAAATTATTCATCCATGTATCACACACGGGTGCATCAATGGATTCTTTCATTTACTTAATTAGAAATTAAACCATGCATCAGGAAGATATAAAACGGCTGTCGAATAGAATTCTTTATGAAGATAATCATTTACTGATCGTCAATAAAGAAGCTGGCGAATTGGTTCAGGGTGATAAAACAGGCGACAAAGCTTTGGTGGATATCTATCGCGATTACGTCAAAATCGTTTATGAAAAACCGGGTAATGTTTTCATGGGACTGGTTCATCGCCTCGATCGCCCCGTAAGCGGTATTGTGGTTTTGGCGAAAACTTCCAAAGGGCTCGATAGAATGAATTCGCTTTTCAGGACGAAAGAGGTGTATAAAACCTATTGGGCAGTAGTAAAAAACCGCCCGCCAAAAACAAAAGACAAACTCGTTCACTGGCTGACAAAAGATGGCGATAAAAACTTAGCCAGTGCGCATGATAAACAGGTTCCCGAAAGCAAGAAGGCGGAATTATTTTACAAGGTTTTGGGCCACCTCAACCAGCACTATCTATTGGAGGTGCAGCCTACTACAGGAAGGCCTCATCAAATACGGGTGCAGCTCGCCAGCATCGGCTGTCCTATAAGAGGAGATTTGAAGTATGGATTTCCGAAAGCCAATCCCGACGGCAGTATTAACCTGCACGCAAAACAATTGCGATTTGAGCATCCTGTTAAGAAAGAAAAAATGCTGAT
>CAZWQB010000336.1:0-3140 GCA_964636035.1 uncultured Roseivirgaceae bacterium | reverse complement strand
AGCGGGGTAAACGGGTGCCAAATAACTTTTTTGTCTCTTGCTAAAAACTCCTGAATCATCTAAAAATTTTTCAGCAAAGCTAAGGCATATTGGTTTATTACCTGATCATTAATCACCTTTTCTGGTTTCATGTGAAGCAACTGATTGTATTTTGAGTACTTCAAGATCAAGTCCTGAGACGCTTTATTTTCCGGGCCGTTGAAGATGATTCCTTTTACCTTGCATTTCTTCTTCTTTAGCATTTCTATCGAAAGCAGGGTATGATTGATGCTTCCTAAATATAGATCTGCCACGAGTATAATTTCAGTTTCCAGGTAAAGGGCAAGATCCACCATAAACTCCTCTTCATTCAGGGGCACCATCAAACCGCCGGCGCCTTCAATGATGAGCGGCTTTCTTGAATCGGGAATAATGATGTCGCTAATATTGATTTTGATACCCTCTTCCTGAGCTGCATCGTGGGGAGAGGCCGCTTTTTTTAGCTTGTAGGCTTCGTTAAAGAATTTAAGCTGCCTGCCCTTGAACCAGTCACGCAGCGTATCCGTATCAGACGGGTCTCCCGCCTGGATGGGCTTCCAATAATTCGCTTTTAACGCAGTAATCAAAACAGCACAGGCCAATGTTTTACCACTATCAGTTCCAATTGCAGTCACAAAGTATCGCATAGTTTAGCTTTCTTTTAAATGGGCGATTACAGCCTCAGTGAGGTCCCTGATTTCTGCTTCGGTATTGTAAGCGTGCAGACAAATTCTTAAACGTTCGGTACCCTCTTTTACTGTCGGAGCAAGAATTGGTTTGGCTACAATCCCTTGGGATTGCAATTTTTCGGCTAGTTTCCTAATTCTGGCTGACCCGGGGATGATAAGCGCCTGAATCGCACTACTTCCAGGTTGTATCGCTATCCCTACTTCATGAAACTTTGGATTTGCATAATTGTTGAAATATTCAATTACCTCCTCTAATCGTTTCTGAAGATGGATATTCCTCTCAAGATAAAGAAAAGCTTCTCTGATAGATACCAGACTATGCACCGGCAAGGCAGTTGTGTAAATAAAAGCCCTCGCAAAGTTGATCAGATATTTTTTAAGCAGTTCATTTCCAACCACCACAGCGCCATGAACGCCCATGGCCTTTCCAAATGTATAGACCCTGGCGAAAACCTCCTTTTCAATCTGAAGTTTACAGGCGAGACCACTTCCCTTTGGGCCAAGAACACCTGTGCTATGGGCTTCATCTACAATCAGGTGTGCATTGTAGCATCGACAAAGCTTCAGGATGTCGCGAAGGGGTGCTTCATCGCCATCCATGGAGTAAATGGATTCTACTACCACAAAGCAGGAACCTTTTGCGAGCTTGATTTTCTTTTCAAGATCCTCAGTGTTATTGTGTTGAAAAGAGTATTTATCAGCAAAACTCAGCCTCGCTCCCTCATGCATACAGGCATGAGCAAGCTCATCAAGGAGAATCGTATCCCCTCTTTGGGGAATGGTAGATAGTAACGCAAGATTTGCCGTATAGCCCGAATTGAAAAGTAAAGCCGCAGGAGCATTGAACAAATCTGCCAGAAATGATTCCAATTCTTCAGCGAGCGGAGTATTGCCGCTTAGTAATCTGGAACCGGTGGCTCCATTTAAAACAGACGACAGGCTGCTGTAGGCCTCCTGGATGTTTTGCTTCAACTCCTCTGAATGTGCCAGGCCCAGGTAATCGTTTGAAAGAAAATCTATTCCCTCCTGCAACTGCGGAAGTGTACGAAGACTATGCTGTCTCTCCCGCGCATCTAATTTGGTTGATAATTTTTGATAAAGATCCATCTGTATGGCAGAGTCGAATTCAATAACTCCTTTTTACAGCGCAAGATATAAAAAATTGTAAATCATGATGCTGGATTGTAGCTAACATTGACTTTTCTGATTGAATGCGCTCTCTAGTGATTGTCACGGTTTCCAATTATGTTTTTTATATATTTCAATATTCGCCAATTATTTTTTTATTTGATTACCGAATCAGATTTTAACTTACCATCGGGTTCTATTCTACCAGTTAAATTGATAAAGTTATGTCGTTCAGCGCTATTTTACATTTAGGAGATGAAAATCCTCCTTCCTTTACCGCTCCGGGTACTATTAAAATTTTAGATTGCGATTATGGGTTTACACAAAAGGTAGATGGTGCATCGAGACCTGACGAAAGGCCGAAAGGCGGTTTAATATCTTTGGTAATAGAATCCACAAAAAATGAAGAACTTGTAGATTGGATGCTCGATCCGGACATGGTCAAAGATGGCTCTATTGTCTTTTTGGGAAGAGACGGAGAGGGGGCTATGAGGACTTTAAAATTCAAAAATGCATTTTGTGTACAATTTCATGAAAAATTCAGTTCTGAAGGTGCTATTCCTATGGTGACTTTCCTAACTATTTCCTTTGGAGAGATTACAATCAACAACATTCCATACACAAACAACTGGCCAACAAAATAGAGCGTATGGAGTCTGCATTTAGTTGTTTAAATTTTACCATAGAAGCTACCCTAAAAAAAATTGTTTACTTAGCCAACAAGGAATTTAAAGAACATCCTAAAGAAGATTATGGTATCATTCTCTCAAGGATATTCAATGAAAAGATGGCCGATCTTTCATTTCAACTGCCTGCCCTTGCATACACTGCAGGAGTAACCACGCGGATAGATTTTGAAAATATTGAGCTTTCATATGGAATAGATATTACGAAAAAAAACGATGGCTATTATTCTTTGAAAAACTCGCCTGATGAAAATTACGAGATCGACTATTGGGTTGAGATAGGTACGGTTGAGCCGGATCCAACCTATTCACCCATAATGCGATCTACGCCAGTATATGAATACCGTTCAAAAACCGATATTGATCAACGATATCTTCGGGAGAGTGAGCATGCACCAAGAAATACCGGAGAGAATTTTGATAGTGACCAGCAAAATGAAGATTATGGCCCTGAATGGCTAAGTTACGTGCCGGTTATTGGCTCAGGCAGAGATGCGTACCGGGATTTTCAAAACGGTGATTATGGATGGGCTGCTTTCAATACAGTTATGGCTGTTTCCGATGTATTTTTAGTGAAATCCTTATTTGTTGCAGGTGGTAAAATTATATTAAAAGGAGG
>CAZWQB010000335.1:0-3170 GCA_964636035.1 uncultured Roseivirgaceae bacterium | reverse complement strand
CTTATATCAAACTGACGCTTCAATAAGCCCATAAACGACAAAGAGTAACTACCCCTATCCAATATATAAGTTCCCTGGATATTCATGTCTCCGGTACGGCTCATTTCTACATCTATGTCCCCTTCCCCGACAGCAACCAGTTTATCACCTGTCATAGGATCTATCACAATATCAACCCTGGCTTCTTTATTGATCCGCAACAGCAGATTCATACTGATGCCTGAAATTTCGGCGGTGGTACTTCTATTCACCTGAACGGTATCGGCAATGCCATCCGCAGCCAGATAGGCGTTCGTATTCACGAAGTTGATAAATGGGGCATGACTCGCAAAATCCGGATCGTCTACCAAAGCAATTACCAATGCTGTACCTCTTTTTGTGATGACATCGCCTTCGATTATTAAATTGTCGACCGGACCGCTGATGGTCAGATCTGTTCCTGCATTAACAGTTCCATAATAGGCCGGACTGTATTTCTGCTTGGCATCAAAAAATTTAAATTCAGGAGTGGTAACCGTTAAATCCAGCACAAAATCAGTGAAGTATTCATGGGTAATTTCGCCCCTCACGCTTAGTTCGTGGTTGGCGCTGTCAAAAATCACAAAATTGTTTAGATCAATAGCTTGTTCGGAAAACGTAATTCTTTCATCATGCATTCTGTACAAAGAACCAATGGCGTTGATTCTCATGGTACTCTGGGGATCAAATGCGAAATAGCCTTCTACAACTGGTTTGCTGGTACTTCCGGTTATATCCATCTCTGCCTGAATATTGCCACTCAGGTCTGATACAAACTCCTCTGCAAATACTCCCCATTGCTCCAACCTAAATTCGGATATAGCCAACCTCAAATCCAGCATGTCTATTGTATCCACCGGATTGTAGGTGCCCTCAAGCGAAAATTCATTGAATTCTCCGTTCATCCTGACATTGGCAAATATTGCCTCCTGGTCAGGATCTTTATTGGCCTCAATGGAAAGGTTACCTGCTTGCTGAGCGTTTACAACCAGATTGTCTATGCCAAAAGCTGCTTTAACACTTCCAAGTTCGAAAACATTGGTTACATTCAGGGCCCCGTTTAAAGCTCCTTCCACTTCATATTCTTCCATATCAAACACGGTGAGCAATTCACCAACCTGGAAATTCTGTATCTCAAGGTTGAGTTTCGAATTTTCTGAAAATTCGTCCTGCGTATTAATGCTAATCTTTTGCTCATTTTGCGTAAGCAGGAAATTGTCTACTTTCAAAAAACCTTCCGCATATTGAAGATTGGCGTCTTCAGGAATGTTCCATTCATCATCTTTGATGGCCAGGTTCGATTCTAATATTTCAAGGATAATTGTATCCTGCCTGTGGGTAAGGAAACCATTCAGGTCAAGATAATTCGGCTCATTTGAATTGGCGATGTGTAAATTGAACTGCATCATGTCCTGAATAAAACTTCCTTCAAAGCCAATATTCGGAATTGATAAACCATCGCCAATGGCGATATTGCCAGCGGTGAGGCCAAAGCGTATATTATCTTCGTTTTTTGTATCAGCCAGTAATTTCAGCGCCCTTATTTTATAATCCATATAATGAATTTCCGGAACATCCAGATCTACCTTTAGATTGTGGTTATCAGCATGATAGGAAATAAAAATACTCGAAGGCTGGGGCAGCGTAATGTCTGGCATAAAGGCCCGAACAACCATAGGTTCATCTAAAATTTCTACATCCAGGGTCAGGTATTGACCCACCGGAAAGTCAATGGTATCGGTAGAGGCGGTGAAGTAGTAGTCGATGAAATTGTCGACCATCATCGGCAAAACAGCAAAGGAGAAATTTCCCTGAAGCTGTGCGTTGATGAAATCCGAATTCATAATAATACTTCGTGCAGTATCTCCTGTTTCAGCTATCAATTGTACCGTATCTACGCCATATTTTGTAGCGCCATCAATTAAGGTGGTGTTGGATAGCAGGAAATAACCCTTGATGAGGTCGGGATCAAGATTCTCAAAATCAGCATCCAGTTTCGTGCTGATGATGATGCTATCCGGGCTGAGATTGAGGCGCAGCAGGTTAATTTCACGTATGTCCCCGTTCAATACCAAAGAGGAGTTATTCACATTTAAATTGGCATCTGCATCAATATTAAAATCGAGATTTTCGTCAGCATATTGAAGATTTGCATATAAAATACTATCCAGGAACGACGCTTTGAGGTTTAACCCTTCGTAGGTGTAGTCGCTATACTGCAGGCTTTTTACATTCAATTCCAATGTATCAGCAGAAAAATTTCCGTTTTGCATATCTGCAATAAACCGAGAATTCAAGGTCGTAAGGCCAAGACTGTCATTTCCTGTAATTGCTCCCAGGTTCACCCTAAAAGCATTGACTTCTCCACTCGTTGAAAAATCTCCTCCACTGCGAGCCTGGTAGTTTACATTGGCTGAAATACGCCCGAGATCGCTATTGATATTGGCTATCAGGTCCGCGTCTGACAGATAGCCTTCAGCCCTGGCATTTAAGCGAATGCCCCCTGCATTTCTGAGGGATGGCGGCAAAGCGTCCGGTGGCATAAAAGCGCCTATAAAGTCCATGTCCGAAACAAAGGACTTGATATTTACATCCACATAAGCATTTTCTAATGCATCAATCCCTTTTAATGTCGCATCCGCAGCCAGACTGGTTGTTTCTCCCACATTAACAGCCAGGTCATCGATAAAGGCGTTGCCGCTGTCTACCGCTATATTTCCCCGCAACATGACCGCCATATTTTTTAGGTTCGGGAAACTATCCATAGCAGGCGAAAAGAAAGCAATATCCGTCAGCCCAATTCTTGTTGAATCGAAATTGGCCGTTAAAGCCAGCGCATTCAGCAAGCTATCGGGGCTGTTCATATCAGCCAATGACACTGCGACATTGCCATTGAGTTTGGTATTGTTCATTTCCAGCGCCGACAAATCCGCGTTCAGAGAAGGGCCATCCAGACCTATTTTTAGCGCCAGTTGCTTCAATCTAAACCCACTGTTACTTTCCAAAAGCCCCAGTTGTGTTACCTCACCTACCAAACTGTTGGTGCCTACCTCTACATCTTTGATTTCCAGAAAAAAGTCTTGTAAATCGAGGTTTGCGAAATTGATTCCCGAAGCAGCACTCGTATCCGTCACAAATGAAATATGGCTGTC
>CAZWQB010000334.1:0-3174 GCA_964636035.1 uncultured Roseivirgaceae bacterium | reverse complement strand
TTCAGAGGCACCAGGCCAGGCGCCTGCATTACGACCTGAGATTAGAAATGGAAGGGGTATTGAAAAGTTGGGCAGTTCCCAAAGGCCCCTCCATGAATCCGGAAGATAAGCGGTTGGCTATGATGACGGAAGATCATCCGTACAAATATGTAGACTTTGAAGGCGTGATTCCGGAAGGAAACTATGGAGCAGGCATTATGGATGTGTATGATACAGGCATTTACCATGCTCCGGGAATCAAAGACAAGAAAAAGAGTGAGCAAGCACTACTAAAAGGTTTGGAAGAAGGGAACCTAAAGATAGAGCTGGAGGGAGAAAAAATAAAAGGAACTTTTGCACTGGTAAAGATGAAGGGTAAACAGGAGAATGCCTGGCTTTTGGTGAAGAAAGATGACGAATATGCGGTGGATGAAGAATATTCCAGCGAGGACTATATTGATGATCTTACCTCGGTTAAAAAAGGAATAAAAAAGGAAAAGAAGAAAAGAGCCCCTGGAAGCAAGGCAAAAGGCAGCAATAAGCATTCTGAAGCGCCTGCCAAAGAAATGCCCACCCAGCCGTTTCCTCATGAAATAAAACCCATGTTGGCGAAGGTAAAAGAAGCACCCTTTGACAACGAAGAATGGATTTTTGAATTAAAGTATGATGGCTACCGGGCAATCGCCGAAATAGAAAAAGGAGAAGTAAGAGTCTACTCCCGTAATCTCAATTCATTCAACACTAAATTTAAGCCGCTCACCGAAAAGCTTCAAAATCTTGGACACGAAGCGGTTTTAGATGGAGAGGTGGTGATTTTAAACAAGGAGGGAAAGCCGGAATTTCAACTCTTACAAAATTTTCAGAAGACCCGAAAAGGCGAACTTCATTACTACGTCTTTGACCTGCTTTATCTCAATGGCTATGAATTATATGACCTCCCGTTGGTGGAGAGAAAAAAATTTTTGAAGGAAATTCTGAAAGAGTTGGACGACCCATCCATTGTCTATTCTGAACATGTACGTACCGAGGGAATAGCTTTTTTTAAAGAAGCTCAGGACAATAAGCTGGAAGGGGTCATTGCCAAAAAGGCCGACAGCACCTACCAAGTTAATAGCCGAAGTAACAACTGGTTAAAAATAAAGACTTCAATGCGGCAGGAGGCTGTGATTGCGGGTTTTACAGAACCCAAAGGGTCTCGAAAAACCTTTGGAGCGCTTGTGTTGGGCGTATATGAGAAAGGCAAATTGGAATATATTGGACATACCGGAGGTGGGTTTAATGGTGCTAGCCTCAAAATGGTTATGGACAAAATGAAGCCATTGATCCGAAAAACTTCTCCATTTTCCAAAAAAATTAAGACCAATACCCCGGTTACTTGGATAAAGCCTGAACTGGTTTGCGAAATATCATTCTCGGAATGGACAGATGAGGGCAGTATGCGACATCCAATTTTTCAAGGCCTCAGAGAAGACAAACCCGCTAAGGAAGTAGTAAGGGAAGCCCCAGACGAAATTCCCGATGGAGATGAATTAATGGCCGGCGCTGAAAAAGACGACGATAAAAGGACAGCAGCAAAAAAGAAAAGCCGTTCAAAGAAAGAAGAAAGCCCAAAAGAACCTGCCACTAAACAAAAAAAGTCACCAGTAGGAAATAAGAAGTCTGCCGGAAAAACATTGATAAACACACTACCAAAAATAGACAAAAAGGATAAGGAGAAAGAAGTAAAACTCGATGGACATACTTTCCAGTTAACCAGTCTTGACAAGATTTACTGGCCTGAAGAAGGATATACGAAAGGTGATGTAATCCGGCATTACCTGGAGGTATCAGAATTTATCCTTCCCTATTTAAAAGACCGCCCGGAAAACATGCTGCGACATCCTAACGGAATCGAAGAAAAAGGCTTCTTTCACAAAGACGTCACCGAATTAAATATGGAGTGGCTCGAAACCGTCAAAGTCTATTCGGAATCGAATGACAAGGATATCAATTACCTGATTTGCAACAACCAGGCCACGCTTACATACATGAATCAATTAGGTTGTATTGAAATCAACCCCTGGAACAGTCGTGTGCAGTCGCTTGATAAACCTGATTGGATTGTAATAGACCTCGATCCTGCCGACAATACTTTTGATGAGGTGATAGAAACTGCACTTGCTGTGAAAGAAGTGCTGGATAAAGCTGGGGCAGATAGCTACATTAAAACTTCCGGATCCTCCGGTATGCATATTTTTATTCCCATGGGGGCACAATATGATTATGAGCAGGCAAAGAATTTTGCACATGTAATTGCGCAGCTTACGCATGAAAAACTACCTAAGCTCACAAGCTTAAAAAGAAGCCCCAAAGATCGGAAAAAGCAGATTTATCTGGACTACCTTCAAAACAGAAAGGGGCAAACCCTCTCAGTAGTCTACAGCGTAAGACCAAAACCAGGTGCTACGGTTTCTACACCGCTGCAATGGAAGGAGGTTAAAAAAGGATTGCATCCTTCGCAGTTTACCATCAAGAACATTCAAAAGCGGCTCAAAAAGTATGGTGATTTATTCAAGGGTATACTAGGACCGGGCATAGATATGGAAAAATGCCTTGAAAACCTGAGCAGCTAGAACAACGGGGGCCGGATGACACCCATACGGATTTCGGAGATTGTCTATATTCCAAAGTCCATGACGAAGTTTTAATTCCTAAAGACGTAGTTTGTGGCTTACAGACGTTATAGGATGAAGAAAAGTCACGCAGAAATGCAGACCTCAAAGAGACATTTCCAATAATTTTGCTTTCTTTGTTGCTTAATGAAGGATAAAAAAAGCAACTTATTACTTTTCCTTGGAGGAATTTTTATAACCAATGCAGTTCTGGCTGAGCTGACCGGGATCAAGATATTTTCTGCTGAAGCAACTTTAGGAATTCCTCCTGCAAACATCAGCTTATTAGGTGATTATATTCTGGATTTTAACCTGACGGCCGGCGTTATACTGTGGCCGGTAGTCTTTATCACCACAGATATTATAAATGAATACTACGGAAAAGAAGGCGTTAAAAAGATAAGTTACCTAACCATCAGTCTGATAGCTTATGCTTTTATTGCGATTTATATTATCACAAAGCTTGAGCCGGCGCAATTCTGGCTTGATGTAAACAGCAATGATTCAGTCGGAAACAGCTTTAACATTAGCTATGCCTTTAACA
>CAZWQB010000333.1:0-3198 GCA_964636035.1 uncultured Roseivirgaceae bacterium | reverse complement strand
AAATAAATGCCAGCATATTTAAAACAATAAATACCTGCTTTCGTACTATTTTTGTTATAAAAAGTCATCTTTCCAAACTTACTTGATGGGTGGCAACCTTTTTTTTAACCTACTTCACTCCTTCTTGAATGATTTTAAATGCTACTAATAATATTTCTTCTGCCGGATTTTTCCAGGGAGGGGGACAAATGGGGACACTAATGCGCAACTATGAATGGAAGGCGCATCCACTAGGCCCCCCTGATCAATGGCCGGTGAGCTTAAAAAGCGGCCTACGCATTATGCTAAATTCTGCGCATCCAATGTTTATTTGGTGGAGCAAAGAACTATACATGTTTCACAATGATAGTTATCTGCCTGCGCTGGGCGATAAACATCCTCGCGCCCTCGGTTCGAAAGCAACTGAGATGTGGGCCGAGGTCTGGGGGCAGATTGGTGGAGTAGTGGAAGAAATATTAAAGGGAGGAGAAGCATTTTATGCTGAAGAATTATTAATGCCACTGAACCGGAAAGGCTTTTTAGAGGATACCTACTGGACCTTTTCTTACAGTTCAATCCCTGATGATGAGGGCAGGGTAAATGGAATTTTCTGTGCATGTACTGAAGTTACGGAAACTGTATTAGCCAAACGACGATTAAGAATCATTAAAGACATCGCCGAATCGCTTGACGGCTTGCACAAGGAGGAAAACATTTGCCAGAAGGTCTGTGAAATACTTGAAAATAACAAAGGCGATATCCCCTTTAGTCTTATTTACCTGCTGGATGGAAATGGTGAAGAAGCGAAGTTGCAGGGGATGACAACAGGACTCTCACCCGGAATTGCCCCGCTCCGGCAAACCCTCAATGCTTCTGAAAGCGAAACGTGGCCATTTGCAAAAGTCCAACAAAACAAGCAGCCGGAAATCATAGACTTTGCGGTTGATGTCACTGATGGAATCAACACATCCTCTCCCGAAAAAGCCATAGTGATGCCTCTCTTTCTCTCCGGAAAGGACCAACTACTGGGCTTTCTCATTTCGGGAATTAACCAAGGGTTGGAATACGATAGCGACTACCAAAATTTTCATCAGCTCATTGCGGGCCACATCGCTGGTTCGATTACCGAGCTGAGGAGCAGGCTCGAAGTAGAACGTCAAAAAGCAAGGCTGGAAAGATTTTTTATGCAGGCACCTGCTGCTATTTGTATATTGGACGGCCCTGATTTCGTGTTCGAACTGATTAATCCTACCTATCAGCAAATGTTTCCTGGTCGGGATCTTTTGGGAAAGCCGTTGCTGGAGGGTCTACCTGAAATAATTGATCAGCCAATCTGGACTATCATGCAAAACGTGTACGATACAGGGGAAACATTTTTTGGAACTGAACTTGTAATTTCTTTATCACGCCACGAACTGGCTGCCCCGGAAGACATCTACTTTAATTTTATTTTTCAAGCCAGATTTGATGAACATGAAAAAGTGGACGGAATCCTCGTATTCGCTTATGAGGTAAACGACTTGGTTTTGGCCCGGAGAAATGCGGAAGAAAGTGAGAGACGAGCACAAAAGGCTTCAGATAATCTATCTGTAATCAACGAAGAGCTTGCCGCCGCTAACGAAGAAATCAGGTCCAGCTATGAAGATCTGAACACCTCCAATCAGCAGCTTGTGCGAATAAACGCAGACCTGGATAACTTTATTTATACTGCCTCTCACGATTTAAAAGCACCCATTTCCAATATCGAAGGACTGCTTCAGGCGCTTCTGCGATCTCTACCATCTGAAGCGCTGAAAGAGGAGCGCATCAATCGTATCACCGATATGATGCAAGGTTCCATAGACCGTTTTAAAAGAACGATAGGAAACCTCACTGAAATCTCTAAATTACAAAAAGATAACACGCAAGAGGAATCATTCATCTCGCTGGAAGAGATGATTGAGGAAGTTATACTTGACCTGAACCCCACGATTCAGTCGCTAAATGCCACTTTTGAAACAGACATAGAGGGTTGTCCGTCTTTTCTATTTTCCCGGAAAAACCTGCGCAGCATCATCTATAACCTGCTGTCAAATGCTCTTAAATATAACTCTCCGGAAAGAGCTCTGGTTGTGCGGATAAGCTGTAGCCAGGTGGAGGAGGAGTATCTCGTTCTGAGTGTACAGGATAATGGCCTGGGACTAAAGCCATCGGATAGCTCAAAAATTTTTGGCATGTTCAAGCGACTGCACAACCATGTAGAAGGAACAGGCATAGGTTTGTATATGGTTAAAAAGATCATTGAAAACGCAGGGGGTAAAATTGAAGTCGAAAGCCAACTGGGAGCGGGCACTACTTTTAAGGTGTATTTTGCTCGAAAGACTTCCCAGGCCAAGCGTTAGCCGCGGTGAAAGACTTAACATCCTAGAACCTTCATCTGAAATAGATGGTGGAATTTACGCTCATGCTTTATGCGCTTCTGTCCCCTTATACCGTCTTTAACACACCTCCATCTGCACGCAGACATGCACCATTGGTAGCGGAAGACACCGGACTTGCCAGGTAGACTGCTAATGCGGCAATTTCAGAAGGTTCTATAAAGCGCTGCAGGAGGGAATCCGGGTTGGTTTGCTGCATCACCGCACTTTTCATCGCTTCAGCACCCAAATTGTTGGCGTCTGCCAACGTTTCGACTGCCGCTGCAACGCCATCGGAATATGTTGGCCCGCCTAAAATCGTATTAATGGTCACTGCTGTTGCTTTTGTAAGCTTCGACAGGCCATTGCTAAGCGCCATCATAGCAGCTTTGGTCATGCCGTAATGAATCATATTGCCCGGAACATTCACACCGGACTCACTGCTGATAAACACAATACGGCCAAAGTTTTTTTCCAGCATTCCTGGTAGCAGGTGTCTGGACAAGCGGATGCCGCTCATCACGTTGATCTGAAAAATGTCCATCCATTCGCTGTCGTTGATTTCATTAAAACCTCTGAGATCAAAAACACCTACATTGTTGATCAATATATCTACGTCTCCTAAGCGTTTCAAAAGCGAATCCACCTCTTCTGTCCGGGAGAAATCAGCAGCAATACCATTAACGATGCCATGTGGAAATTCCTTTTTTAAATTTTCCACTGCAGTTTTGGTCTTCTCTTCTCCCCTTCCATTGATGATAACATTGGCGCCTTCACTTAAAAGTTGTCTGGCTATTGCAAAGCCAATTCCTTGCGTTGAACC
>CAZWQB010000332.1:0-3214 GCA_964636035.1 uncultured Roseivirgaceae bacterium | reverse complement strand
TGTAATTTTTCCTGTCGCCAAATTTCCACATCTCAAGGGTATCCAAATGCAGTATCTCCCAGGGCTTTTTTCCTGACATTTGCAAGCAGCCAGGCGGTGGAATACCATTTACCAGCATTCTGCGGCATATATAAGGAAAATCAAACTCCTTGCCGTTGTGTCCGCATAGGGCCACTTTACTCTGATCAAAATGCGCCTCTAACAGACCTTTAAACTCGGTGAGGATCACTTTTTCATCATCATCGGCAAATGCTTTTACACGCAGCGTGGGAGCGCCTTCGCTTTGGTTGATAAAACCTACAGCAATGGTAACAATCTTCCCAAATTCAGCATATATCCCGGCCTTCTCAAAAAAGAGATCTTCAGGCGAGACATCCTCTTCCCGCGCTATGAACCGGGCCTTTTTCTTCCATAGTGGCTTTAGCCGCTCATCCAGTGCATCGTAATCTGGCACACAGGAAACCGTTTCAATATCCAAAAATAAAATGTTCCTGATATCCATATGATTTATTTTCTGAGCGAGGACATATCAATCTCTTTGGCGATTTTGATATTCCCGCTGTTGTATAGATTCCGACACATATAATGTTTCTTCTTGCCACTGGTAGTCCTTGGAATCGTAGTGACTTTTGTGATGATAAATTTATCGACAGGCAGATCAATATTTACCGAATTCTGCTCCAGCAAAACTTCCACATCTTCAATTTTTACTCTGGAAGGAAGCTCAACAATGGCAACCAAAGATGATTTCTTTACGATATCTGCTTCAAAAACAGCAATTTTACTAAAAGGTATCTGAACAAGTTCTGACACCTGCCGTTCAAGATCGCTGGCCAGATAATTTTCGCCGTTTTTAATTATAATGTTCTTTATCCTTTCAAGCACATAGAGCTCTCCCTGATATATGAATCCCAAATCTCCCGTTGACAGCTTTCCATCCGGAAATGGTTGAACCGGTTCATTATGCTCAACAATATAACCTTGTGCTATAGACGGACCGGAGACCATGATTTCGCCACAGATGCCTTCTGGTACCGGATTTCCATCTTCACCGCTAATCCAGACTTCCAGGTCAGGAAGCGGCGTCCCTACCGAGATGATGTAGGTGCCGTCGTCAAACACCTTTTGCTTCTCCTCCGTCAGCAAACCACCTTCGTACACGGTTACCATCTTGTCAAAACCCACGCTCAACTGATCGATCTTTAGGTATTTTGGAGCCCGATCATCCGGAGAAAATGACACTGCCAAGGTGGCTTCTGCCAGTCCGTAGCAGGGCAAAAATGTGGCGGCTGCATACCCGATTTTGGAAAATTTTTGAATAAATCTTTGAAGTGTTTTCACCTGAATGGGTTCGGCTCCGTTGAAGGCCAGTTTCCAAGAAGAAAGGTCCAGATTTTCTACCTCCTCGTCATCGATGAGCTGACAGCAATAATCATACGCAAAATCCGGCGACGGTGACAAAGAACCTTTAAACCTCGAAATTGCCTCCAGCCACCTTTTTGGTCGCTTTAAGAAATCAAAAGGTGCCATGTGGTAAGCTTCATAGTTATTCACCAAACAGAGCAATTCAGTGCCTATCAAGCCCATATCATGATATAAGGGAAGCCAGGCCACCACAATTTGACTGTCACCCGCATTTGAAGCACTCTTGATGCCCAGTGTATTTGCCACTATATTGGCATGAGAAATCGCAATGGCCTTGCTTCTGCCAGTAGATGCACTGGTAAACTGGAGAAAGCCATAATCAGATGGTTTAACGTTAGCCGGATCGATAGCAGGCTTTTCTGCCTTTTCAAGTGAATTTTCGGGAGTAACGGGGAGCACAAAATTAAATTTCCTAGCCTGGTTTTCCTCATTCAGAGTGGCATTAAACTGCTCATCTATTACCAGGCCGTAGGTATCACCAAAGTTCTGATACAGTTGACTTATCTTGGAGTTGATGTCTTCTCTGTTACTGAGCGCCTTCGGACTGGGAACTATTACCGGCGTGAGGCCTGCCGACATAGCACCATAAAAACCGATAATGGTCGAATAGGGTGTGGTTGTCATTAACACACAAATTTTTCTATCGTGTGGATTATCTCCGGCTATTAGGTTTCCTACCCCGAAAGCTGTTTTGGCCAGTTCTGAGAACGTAATGATATCATAATCATTTTTGGAAGGATTAAAGAAACCCCGGGGTTTATCAGCTCCTTCTTTATTCGCTCTTGCAATCAATGCTTCTAGTAATGTTTTAACCATAGGATATAATTTTTCGGAGTGTCAAGATTTTGGATAAGAACAGGTCCTCGAAAACATCAGGAAATTTTACCTTCTACGTTGTCGATTAACTCATTAACCGTAGAAAGATCCACCGCCTCTATCTCATCAATAACAATATCATATTCCTTCTCAATTCCGGCTATTATTTTCATTCTTACAACAGAATCTAACCGGAGGTCGCTTTGAAGACTCGCATCTAAATCTCTGTCTGAAAGCTTGATTTCTGCCTCTTTCTCTACAATGGCCTTGATTTTTGAGACAATTTGATCTCTCATTTTATATATGTTTTATGTGTGAAATGCACTACCGGTTTTAAATTGACAAAAAAATGGCAAGATGTGAATAAAAAACACCCGACGCTGTCGGCGTCAGGCAAATATAATAAGAAAGTAAAAATAGCTATAATTTTGAATTGGATTATTTGCAGTCGGCTCTGTACCCTCAAATATCGCTAAAAGAGCAAGAATTCCGGAATAAATTCCAAGGACAGCCTGTCTCGCCGGAGCGGCATTGATGAAATAACCACAGGTGAACCATACCCACCGAGGATGCCCCAAGGATTCTCCGGATCGAGCCTGGAGTCTTTCTGACCGGACTCTTACGGAGAATAGCTGATCTCGGAGAGCCGGGCATTACCTGAAACGAAAATAAGATATTCCATCCCGAAACCAAACCGGGACAAGATTCTGACCATTTGAAAACAAATTATATACAGATGAACCCTACATTCAATAATAAGAGTCCGCACGATGTTCTGCTGGAGAAACCAAAAAAGCCGGTGCAACCCGCACCAGCAATTCTTAAGCCAACTCCATTTCGAATATTGAAGTGAGATGGTCTAATAAGTATTTTTGAACCTCCTGCATATCCTGAGGTGCCTTCAACTCCGCAGCCATGGAGGTTACGGCCTTATCGGAAATGCCACAGGGAACAATGTGGTTGAAGTAGCTCA
>CAZWQB010000331.1:0-3238 GCA_964636035.1 uncultured Roseivirgaceae bacterium | reverse complement strand
AGGCTTGTCACCACAAGATCGGCAGCAGACAACTTTGTATCCTGATCCAGGTGGGCAATACTTTTAGCAGCAATGACAATACCAATTTTTGAAGCAGTAGAAACCCGCTCTATCAAATATTCCCAGTCAGATGCATCCACATCATGGCCGGTCATCCAATCATCAAAAACCCTAAATTTCAGATCCCATTCTTTCTTTGGTTTGGAAGCATAAAACTTCCACCGCCTTAAAACAGGGGCATAGGAAACAAGTTCTTTGCTCACCTCCAGTAGCTCTTCGTTTCCATTAGGCGAAATCGTCAGATAATAATGTCCTTCTGCGGGCCCCATTTCCCAGGTAAACATGCCAAATTGAAGGACGAAGTTGTCCATATTGCGCGCCAGAGATTTCCGGCCCTCATGAAAATCATCATTTAAAATTTCGGCAATGAGCTTTTCATTGTTGGCAAACCATTCCCAAAACTCCTCCATTTTTTCTCTGACTTTGTCTTTCATGATAGTTCCGTGCGCTTTGATGTGTAAAGTTAGCCAAAACATTCAATTTTAGCTTTTAAAATTCTGCAGACGCAATCAATTACACGTGGCATGTAGTTGCTTTATCTTGTCGTCACTATTCGCTGCTAATAACATAAAAACTAAAAACCCCTTCAGCTACCGAAGACTCAGGTAACTGAAGGGGTTTTTTATATAATATTAACAAAAGTGCTGAAAACTACCAGTTGAAGTGCAGCCCACCGAGGTACATAGCACCGATTTTATCAGTTCCAAAAAACTCTCTGCCATCATTGTTCAGGAAGTTTCTTGCGCTTACAAAAGCACTGATATGAGGTGTGATTTGATACTTCACTTTTGCATTTAGAATAAATTTACCATCAACGGCAGACGCAGACAATTCTTTATACGGAGGAGTCTGGTATTGACTTGTACTAGCCGTAAATATCTCAAAATCGCTCATATAATAGCCATTTAAGTTAATATTCCACTTTGACGAAGGCGCATAGTTGGCATAAAACCCTCCGTAAACGTCTGGTGTAGCGTTGCTGTTCACATCAGTTTGTTGCGCAGTCGAATATTGAGGATTAGCTTCCGGGCTAATGAAATAAGGAGAATAATTTTTCCACTCTGTGCTTTGGTAGGTGATGAACGGCTTCACATTCAACTTATTTTTTAAACCCACCCAATTCACCGCTAAGGTAGCCCCGTTTTGAGCCGCGTTGATGTCAAGATCAGACATCAGCATGTTCACCCTAATAAGACCTTCGCTGAAAATTACTTCCGGCGCTTGCATCACATTGGCCACAAAACCTTCAATTTTCTGATGGAAGAATGCTACATCCAGTTGTAAATTACTGGATATCTGGCTTCTGTAACCGATCTCGTAGAGTTTGTTTTCCGCAAGATTCCTGTCCTTGTTTCCTAAAAGATTTACCTCGGTAGCTAAGGGATTGGTGGCATCGCCGGGAGTGACAGTGGTGTTATTCAAGTAGGTTTCTGATATAAAGGAACCACTATTTGATTTCGCTACGACTGCCCTCAGGTTGTTCTTTTCGTTGAGCTTATAATTAATCAAGCCCTGGTACGAAAGATATAGATCATCGGGATGTCTAAACCGATCTCCTCGCAAAGCACCGATTAACCTAAGCTTTCCAATGGAATAATCAGCTTTTAAAGAAGCTGCATAATTGTACATGGTAGCTTTGTTATTAAATACGCCTATCTGTCCTTTTTCAACTGTGTAGCTCTCATCATCCACGCTACTTGACTGGAAGCTAACAGCCGGTCTGATGCTCAGGTTATTCAATACAGCGATGTTATAATCGACATACCCATCAAAATTTTTATAATCGTAATTATAAGCTTCAATATTGCCCAGCAAGCTTTGTCTGCCATCTAATATTGATCCCATAAAAGAAAAACCCTTTGCTTCTCCTTTTATTAACCCGTAAACACTCTTATTACTCATATACGAATGTGTAGTCAAAACTGAGGAGCCATAAAGCGCGGTATTATCTAAAAACCCGCCGGCAAAATCTAATTTCACCTCAGGTGCCGGGCTATAATGGATGCCGAAATTTCCGGCTATTTTTTCTAAGGCAAGATCGGTATGGGCATAGAATTTATTTTTAAAGGTAGGGTCCTGGAATGCCGGATTTGTTGTTTCGCCCAAATCGGTAATATATTCCTGTCTTCCCAAATCATAAAAATCCACGGTTCCTCTTGTTCTATTGTTATAATTCAGAGAGCCGGTAACGTCTAATTTATCGTTCACTTTGTAACCTACCCAGGCCTGCCCTATATAAGAGGCAGGCGTTCCGCCCTGTACATTCGCGACTACGGATAAACCATCATTAGCAACATTCCTGGTGATAATATTGATTACACCTGTCACCGCGTTGGGTCCGTATAATGGAGCAGAAGGTCCGAGTACGACTTCAATCTTTTCAACGTCAATGATATCAACAGGTAAATTTTGCCAAAATGTGCCACCATTTAAATAGTCAAACACTGGTCTGTTATTGATCATCACCAATATAAGTCTGTTGGTATTCACATATTGATGGGTTGGCAAATTGTCAAGCCCTCTAATAGAAACGTCGTACACGCCGTTGGCCATTTCCTTCACAAATAAGCCCGGACAAAGCCGGAGCGCATCGGGAATGGATGTTGAGCCCGAATTAAAGATTTCATTCTCTGTAATTACATAAGACGACAAAGGAGCATCGAAAGCTTTCTCCTCTGATCGTGATGCAGATACTATTTTCACATTCATCAACTCTTCGAGTGACAAATCAAACAGATCAGCTTCATCCACCTGCGCCTGGGAATACACCGGAAGCGCAGCTATGATAAGGAAAAGCATAAATAAAGATTTCAACATATTTTTTTTGTTTAATTATTACCCAAAATTGTCATATTAATTTTTTAAACACCTCGTTTTTTGACCCGAAGACTTACCCTCATATAGTTTTTGGATATTATGTTCGATTAAGCTGATAAAATAAAGGATGATGAAGGCTAGGAACTGGACGAGGCGCCGGAAGAAAATCGTAGGTAGTTAAAAAGCAGCCATTTAAATAGGCAACGTTTTTAAAAGCGACGCATGCCTAAAGGTAACCCAATCTGTAATGAAAAAGCATAAAAAAAGTTATTTCCAAAAAATGCTGAATTTTTATCAAATATTATTGAACTTGTTACCTCCCTTTTCCTTTTATGTTTTGATTATAAAATAAAGTTGAGAG
>CAZWQB010000330.1:0-3241 GCA_964636035.1 uncultured Roseivirgaceae bacterium | reverse complement strand
GTAGTCCTGGACTGGCAATTTATGCAGTTTGGCAGGCAAAAAAAGTCAATGGAAGCCGCTGCGGTTCTGTCCAATCAGGCTACACACCGTGTGAGTGCGGAACAGATCGCAGTGCAGGCGGCCCTGAGTAGAGATTACTTTCAACTGCTCTACTACCAACGCATGCAACGTTGGGCAGAAATAAACAATCAGCGCCTCCAAACCATTTTTCAGGCCTCCGCAGCTAACGCAAGAGCAGGTTTGTCGCCGGGAGCAGATTCTTTGCTGATAAAAGCAACGCTCGACCAAACCGGAGCCGATTTCTATAAATGGCAAGGCTTTGAGGAAGAAGCAAAAATAGCCTTGGCGCAATGGGTAAATATACCTGCAAGCCAATTGACGGTTCAAAATCAGTTATTTTTGAATGCAGGGGAACCACATTTAATTCCCGAAACAAACAAGGGGCTCGTAACGCACCCACAACTGGCATTTAAAAGGGAACAAATAGCCTATTCCAAAAAACAAAAGGAACTGGCCTCTTTGGGAGCCCTTCCTTCCCTCTCCTTATTGGGTGGTGTTCAACTTCGGGGACATTCCATGCATACGGACAATTCTGTTTATGAAAACTGGGGCGACAGTTACAACAATACTGTAGACAATTATCTGGTGGGCATCGGCCTTACCTGGAACTTAGGCCAGGTTTTCGATTCCAGACTGGAAAAAAGTTTGTATTTAGAGGAGGCTCAGCAACTGCAGGCAGAAACTGAAGCGCTGGCTTTGAGCCTGCGAAGTCAAAAAGAAATAGCCCAACAGCAAATGGCCCAAAGCCGGCAGCAAATTAACAACTCGGAACAGGCCTACGAAGCCGCCAGTCGGGCATACGAACTATTTGAGGCACGGTATAACAGCGGCCTGATCTCTATCACAGAACTGTTGCAAATCCAGGATATTCTGCAAAAAACGGAAAGAACCCGGATTGAAGCTTATTATCAATATTGGCTGCAACAGACAAACCTGGCTGAATCAACAGCCGATTTTTCCTATCTGCAAAATGTATTTGAATAAAAGAATAATATGAACATCATTCGATTAGCACTGAGAAAACCTATAGCGATTATCGTGGCGGTAATGGCCATTGCATATTTCGCGGTCATCTCAATCAACAACATCAAGGTCGATATTTTTCCCGAGGTGGAGTCGCCCTCAATTTATATTGCCATGCCTTATGGGGGGCTATCTCCTGAGTACATGGACGGCTTTATGTCCAGCAACTTTCAGAAAGTACTGATCTTCGTCAGCGGAGTTAAAGATATGGAGTTTAAAAGTGTGCAGGGGCTTACCCTCATGCAACTCTCCTTCTATCCCGGCACTGACATGGCGCAGGCTTCTGCAGAGGTGGCTATGCAGGTGTCAAGGGCAATGGCATTTCTGCCTCCCGGAGCAGTCTCTCCGCAGGTGGTTCGCTTCGATGCCAGTGCACTGCCTGTAGGTCAACTCGTATTTGAGAGCGCAAACCGGTCTATCGGCGAGCTTCAGAATTTAGCGATCACCAGAATCCGGCCTATGTTTGTAAACATACCGGGTATTACGGCACCCGCACCTTTTGGCGGAAATGTTCGAACCATTGTGACCAATGTAAACCCGGAACTCATGCAGTCGTACGGGCTTTCGGCAGAGGAGGTAACCATAGCAATAGCCAGAAATAACCTCCCCTCTCCCGCCGGGAATGTACAAATAGGAGATCAAAATTTTATGAGTCCTGTCAACTCCCTGGTAAAAGGTCCTGAAGAGTTGCTAAATACACCTATTCGGGAAGGCAGCGGGCATACGGTTTTTATCAGAGACATCGCTACGGTAACAGACGGAACAGACAAAACCACGGCTTATGCCCTCGTAAATGGCAAAAGAACAGTTTATCTTCCCATTATTAAAAAGTCTGATGCTTCCACACTCGATGCGGTTGACAACCTAAAAAAGGCAATGCCGATGCTGGCAGCAGCTTTACCTGAAGATGTGTCCATAGATTACGTTTTTGACCAGTCGGGATACATTTCCCAGTCCTTGTCCAACCTGATTCACGAAGGAATATTAGGGGCTATCCTTACAGGCTTAATGGTGCTATTGTTCCTGGGCGACAAACGTGGTGCTTTAATCGTGGTGATGACCATCCCGATCGCTATTTTATCTGCCGTTACACTGCTTTATCTGTTTGGGCAAACCATCAACGTGATGACCCTGAGTGGGCTGGCGCTGGCCATTGGCGTGCTGGTGGATGAAGCTACCGTGACCATTGAAAATATACACCAGCACTTTGAGGCAAGAAAGCCCAAGGCAAGAGCTATTCTGGATGCACTCCTTGAAATTTCCTTGCCTAAGTTGCTGATTCTGCTTTCTATTCTGGCGGTATTAACACCTTCTCTGATGATGAGCGGCATTCCGAAAGATATGTTTATGCCCCTGTCTATGGCAGTTGGTTTCGCCATGATAGCTTCGTTTCTGGCTTCTCAAACTTTCATTCCGGTGATGGCGAACTGGATTATGAAAAACAAGCACATGGACCATGAATCTAAAGGAAAACATGTTTACACCCGTTTCGACAAGTTCAGGATACGCTACCTGATGGTGGTAAGAAAATGGCAAAAGAGAATTTCGCTGGTAACCATTGGCTATACCGTAGTCGTGATCGTGTTAATTGGTGTTGGATTTTCTGTGATTGGCACTGACATTATGCCACCCAGCGGTACAAGAGATCTTCAGTTGAGAATTACCTCTCCACAGGGAACCAGACTGGAGAGATCGGAGGAAAATATGTTGGCAGTAGAAAAGTTGATCCGCGAGGAAGTGGGTCCGGGTGGGGTGAAGATCTCCTCTGCTTTTGTAGGAATGCATTCTCCCAATACTCCTATAAACCCTATTTTCCTATTTACTTCAGGATCACATGAAGCCGTACTTCAGGTTTCTATCGACGGCGAGGTTTATGATGGCTCAATTGATGGGCTAAAGGAAACGATCAGAGAAAAAGTAGCCACCCAGTTCCCAGAACTCGAGATCACATTTGAGCCGATGGAAATGGTCGAAAAAATTATGAGCCAGGGAGCTACAACGCCAGTTTCCGTGAGAATAGCTGGAAAAAACCTTCAGGAGGCCAATCAACACGCGAAAAAAATTCAGAAAGAAATGCAAAAAGTGCCTTCCTTCAGAGACGTCCATATTGCAGAACCCATTGAATACCCCAGCATAAAGGTGGAAGTGGACCGGGAGT
>CAZWQB010000329.1:0-3263 GCA_964636035.1 uncultured Roseivirgaceae bacterium | reverse complement strand
ATCCGACCTCGGCTTTTTGTATAATTGCCTGCCCATAAGAGGCAGTGTACCAAAACAATTATGAATAGACGTATTGCCATAGTAGGAGGTGGTATTGCCGGACTCACTACCGCTATTGCCCTGAATAGAATCGGAGTGGAAGCCAAGGTGTTTGAAGCCGCTCCTGAAATAAAAGCCATTGGTGCCGGTCTTGGATTGGGTGCCAACGCAATGAAAGCCTTTCACCGGATAGGGCTTAGGGACGAAGTGGTTTCCCTAGGACGTTTGCTGCCTTCGTTTACCATCTATGATCAAAAGGGGAAAGTGATAACCAGCACCAACAGTAAGGTGATGAGTGAAAAGTTTGGAATGGATAATTTTACCATCCATCGTGGGAAGCTGCATGAATTTTTAATTTCCAAACTCGCCAAAGATTCGCTTGTAACCAGCAGGAAAGCTGTGGGTGTGGAGCAAACTGAGGGCGTCGTGAAAATAAAATTTGAAGATGGAGGTAGTTATAGCGCAGATTATGTAATTGTAGCGGACGGCATCCATTCGCAGATCAGGCAGCAACTTTTACCGAATGCGAGGCCGCGGTATGCCGGATATACCTGTTGGCGGGCGGTAGTTGATGCCGGACAATTGCAAATTGAAGAAAGCTCGGAAACCTGGGGAACCGTGGGCCGATTTGGTATTGTACCACTGAGGGATAATAAAATTTACTGGTTTGCCTGTGTGAATGCAGGGCAAAATGATCCGGAAATGAAGCATTTGAAAGTAGAAGGACTACAGAGAAAATTCAGTGCTTTTCACCATCCCATACCCGAAGTGCTTGCGCAAACCCGTGATGAAGACCTTATCTGGAACGACATCATTGATCTGAAGCCCATTGCGCAATATGCTTTCGGGAATATCTGTTTAATAGGGGATGCGGCGCATGCTACCACCCCAAACATGGGCCAGGGCGCATGTCAGGCAATTGAAGACGCCGTTGTGCTGGCAGATGAAATCCACAAGAACGAAGAGGTCTCGGTGGCTTTCAGGAAATTTGAAGCAAGGCGCATAAAGCGGACCCGGTATATAACCAATACCTCATGGAACGTAGGCAAGGTAGCACAGATAGAAAATTCCTGGCTGGCGGGATTGAGAAATTTTGTGTTTCGAAGTCTGCCGGAAAGACTAAATCAAAGACAATTGGAAAAAGTATTCACAGTAGATTTCTAAGGGATTGATAATGAGTAATATGTACAAAAAATCTTCGGGATTTATTTTTATTTGGGTACTGATAACGCTCGTGGCGAGGGGACAATCAGACTTTCACGAATCGCTCTCGCAGGCGGCTTTAGATCTCACCCAACAGGAGGTGGTGTACGATCCTTCGTATTTTTCCATTGCCTATCCTAATGGTGATGTACCCGCTGGTAAGGGTGTTTGTACAGATGTGGTGATACGTGCTTACAGAAAGCTGGGCATTGACCTCCAAAAGGAAGTGCATGAAGACATGAAAAGCAATTTTGATAAATACCCAAAGCTATGGGGCCTCTCAAAAACCGATCGCAATATAGACCATCGGCGTGTTCCCAATCTGATGACCTTCTTTAGCAGACACGGAGAAGTAAAGCCTGTTACTGACAATGGAGCAGATTACCTGCCTGGAGAAATTGTCTGTTGGAACCTGGGCGGTGCCACTACGCACATCGGCCTGGTGGTCGATAAAAAGTCGGCCGATGGGGAGCGCTATTTGATTGTACACAATATCGGCGGTGGACAGGTACTGGCAGATTGTCTGTTTGATTATAAGATAATCGGGCATTACAGCTATGAGAAAACGGTAGCCACCAGGCCCTAGCAGAACTGGTCAAACCTTTGAATGAGTCGCAGGGAGTAGTATATTTTGCAGCAGACCGCGCGTTTCACAATAGTCGTTAAGTTAAGACCGTTGCCTCTTCTTTCTTTTAGAAGCGTTGGGCCTGTCCCAAAGCATTTCTGCCTGCCCCGAAGGATTTAAGGATTCGAATGGGCAAGGTCGTATAATAAGTTAACCAAACCATATTGCACGCATCCCTTGCAGGCTCCGGAGTTTTTTTTGAGCACATGGCGAGAAAGTTTGTAGCCATTCCTATGTATGGTGGCTTGTTAAAAGTAACCATTTCTAGGTATTTATTACATAAAAAATCGTTCTCTGTTGTAATTTAAACCGGGCTGTATTTAGTTTGTAGTTGAAAGCTAACATTTTACGTTTTATTTTTTGTTTTTCAACCGACTAAATCTTACATCTGATGATTCGTCTATTATTTTTTTGCCTTCTTTTCGCCGGATATAATAATTATGCACAGACATTTTTAGGAAATTCGAAAGCTGAGATATTAGCATCGGCTTATGCCGACTTTGATCAGAACAAGATTGCGATAAATGATATCGACACGACTACGTCTTACATCAAAGTAGTCAACGGATACGAAACCTTGTATTATCACCTAAAGAACGGTGTCTGCACCGAGTTTGTGGTGGTAAAACCGTATAGCTGCAACTGCTTGGAGGTGGACATTACTGCCTATAATGAAAATTGCATCACCATCGGTGACCATGAGTGGATCAGTAAAGACCAATCGAAAAAGTATACGATGACCTTGAATGAAGGCGATTATGCGGTATCAGTGGTTTTGCTTGAAAATGAACCCGCTCTGGAGCTTCCAAAAACCCTTACTGCTGTAGAGAAGTAAATTTTAGTGTTTAAGATGATCGGCAGCGTGGCCTTGGAGCAAAATGACCCCTCATCCGGAAGGAAGGTCGCGAAATGGCGTTAGGGTTTCTGTTAGCACAATCCTGTGTAATTGGATAAACATAAATACCTATGGAAACCCGAAATGCCTATAATCTTTGGGCCTCGCAGTACGATACGAACCGGAACAAAACCAGGGACCTGGAGGCGGTTGCTTTGCGTACAACACTCCGGGAAATTACGTTTAAGGACTGCCTGGAAATAGGCTGTGGAACTGGAAAGAACACGCTTTGGCTTGCAGAAAATTCTGAACGTATTACAGCCGCTGATTTTTCGGAAGCGATGCTGTTAAAGGCGCAGGAGAAAGTCGCCAACAAAAAGGTGGTATTTGTACAGACAGATGTTACTTTTAAATGGCCTTTTCAAAAAGAAAACTATGATTTGGTAACCTTCAGTCTTGTCCTGGAGCATATTGAGAATCTTGAACATGCTTTCTATGAAGCTTCACTTTGTTTAAAGTCCGGAGGTTTTTTGTATGTGGGCGAGCTGCATCCTTTTAAGC
>CAZWQB010000328.1:0-3305 GCA_964636035.1 uncultured Roseivirgaceae bacterium | reverse complement strand
AAAAGTTACTTCGGGACTGAAAATTACTTGAATACCTGTATATTGGAAGCAGTTAACTTCAACATTGAATGATCTCCGAAGCTGTCCATTTTATCCTGTATGAAAGCTCCTATCTGGTTTTGTATGGATTGGTAACTATTTATTTCCTGTTACTTTACTTTGGATTGGCACCGCTTTTTCTAGAAACTTGTAAATTTCTAAACAGGAAAAATTTAGTCCACCAGATCACCAGAAAAGAAGTTTCCAAGAAACAGATCAGGTGGGAGAAATTTCACTCCCTGAAATCAATTTTTATATTTGGTTTTTCAGCCTTTCCCATTGTCTATTTGGTGAGGTCAGGCTCAATTAGCTTACTTCCGGATACCACCTTAAATATAGTCATCGGGCTCATTATCCTGACGGTTTGGAATGAGCTACATTTTTTTCTAGTACACCGCCTGATGCACACGTCATTTTTTATGCGCAATGTGCACGTGGTACATCATAAGTCGCATATACCCACCGTTTATTCTGTATATAGTTTTCATTGGTTTGAGGCTTTGCTACTTAGTACAGTGCCGCTGACTATTGCAATATTTGTCCCTTTTGCGCCAATGGCTATTTTTCTTTATCCATTGGTGAGTATCCTTCTCAATTATGCAGGACATTGTAACTATAGATTTGGCAATGGGGCAGGACAAAGCTGGAAATTGTTTGGGACAAACCACAATGAACATCACTCACGTGGAAGAAAAAATTATGGCTTTGCCTCTCATTTGCTCGACAACCTAAATGACAGTTTGGTAAAATTCGTAAATCGTAAATCTTAAATCAAAAGTTTGGAAAACGTTTATATCACCAGCATGGGCATTTTTCTACCCAATCAGCCCGTAGAAAATGAAGATATAGAAGATTATCTGGGGAAAATCCATGGTAAAGGAAGTGCTACCAAAAAGCGAATCCTCGAGCAAAATGGTATTAAGCAGCGATATTTTGCATTGGATAAGGAGAGGCAAAGCACGCATACCAACGCCAGGATGGCTGCGAATGCCATTGAAAACGCGCTTCTGAAAAGCGGTATCAGACAGGCTGATGTGTCTTTGCTTGTTACAGGTACCACGCAGGCCGATTTGCCGGTGCCTGGGTTTGCCAGCATGGTGCATGCAGAACTTGATATCCCTAAATGCGAAATTGCCAGCTTTCAAAGTGTGTGCGCAAGCGGGATAATGGCACTGAAAAATGCCAGTATGCAGATTAAAAGTGGTGAAAAGCAAAACGCGGTTTGTGTGGGTAGTGAATTCGCCAGCAGGATGTTCAAAGCTTCAAGATTTGAAGCGCAGGGAATCCAATCTGTACCTTTTGATACAGATTTTCTGCGATTTATGCTTTCTGATGGGGCAGGTGCCATGGTGCTTGAAAACAAGAAGCGAGACCATGGCATTTCTTTAAAAATTGACTGGATAGATATCAAATCACATGCAAGTGAATTTCCTATGTGCATGTACACCGGTAAGGTCGATAACAAGGAAATGTCTCAGCTTACCTGGTTGGATTATCCTGATTATGAGACAGCGTCAAAAGCCGGAGCTATTAATCTGAAGCAGGATATTCGCCTTTTGGACAAGGTCATGCAAACGGGTGTTGCTCATTTCTTTGAGTTGATTGATACAGGTGCAATTGTAACCGCAGATGTAGACTGGCTTTGCTGTCATTATTCTTCCGAATATTTTAAACAGCCTATCAAAGACCTGATGTCGAAAGGAGGTGCTGCCATTCCCGAAGAAAAATGGTTCAGCAACTTAAGCACGAAAGGAAATACAGGTTCAGCTTCTATCTTTATCATGCTGGAGGAGCTTTTTTATTCAGGAAAATTAAAACCTGGTGATACCATTCTATGTATGGTGCCTGAAAGCGGCAGGTTTATTACTTCGTTTATGAAGCTGACAGTGGATGGGACGGAGGAAAATCCTAAATTGAAGTTTCCGCTCAGGCCACTGGAAGCACCTGAATTGGTAATCGACAAGAATCCGACCTCAGAATGGTTGGTTCGCCAGCTTAGCCAGATCTGGATAGATTTTGAGTCAAAATTGCTGAAGGTGCCGATTGTGACTAAAATCCACGAAGGTAGCTTGAGTTTGGATGATTTTAAGCTTTTGATTTGTGACCTGAGGCAGCAGGTAATAGATGGCTCTCAATGGATTTCCAGGGCTGCTTCCAATATTGATATAGAGTTGTTTGAGCTACGCTCAGCTTTTATAAAACACACTGCTACAGAACACAAAGATTTTCAAAAGTTGGAAGCAAATTTTGAAGCCCTCGGAGGGAGCTTGGAGAAAATCCAAAGTGGCGAAAAAAATATCGGGAGCGCGGCCTTGTCGGCTTTTATGTTTCAACAGGCTAGTAAGCCAAATCCGATAGATTTGCTGGGGGCAATGTTCATTATTGAAGGTATTGGTAAAAGGCTGGCCGGCTACTGGGGCGCAATGATTAAAGAACAATTGCAACTCGAAGAGGATCAGGTTTCCTTTTTTACCTATCACGGAATAGCTGATGAGAATCATTTTCATAACCTGGAGAAAGCATTGAATCACCCTTATATGCACATGGACTTAGCGAAAAAGATCGCCAAAACGGCAAAAACCACGGCTAGATTGTACCAGATGCAACTTGAAGAATTAGGAAATTATTAATATAGGACCTATGGCAAATATCTTAGATCTTTCCGAACACGACAAAAGGGATCCAAATCCCTGGCTGGCTATGTACCTGGACAATAGCATCCCCATCAATGACAAGACAAAGCAGGCACTGATGCGGGACAACGATTCAAAATCCGCAAGATATTTGTTGCCGATTATTGAGCTTTGGTCAAAGATTACCATGTTCTTCATTCATATAATTAAATTTTTTTTTCCCCGACTGTTTAACTCTTCAAAAGTGCTTCACAGGATCCTTTCCTGGGGTTTAAAGAATTTTGTGAGTCGGGACGCCAATTTGTTAATTTTCAGGCATTTTCATGTGGGTAGCGAAATACTGGAATTTATAGCCTATAATATCGATGGCGTTCAGATTGAGATGAATCCCTTGAAGCCCGCTAATTTTGAAGATGTAAAGGATGACCTGTTTTTGAAACATGATTTGAACTTGTACAATTTTATCATCAACCTCAATAGTGAGTTAAAACGAAAGGGGATTACCCTGAAAAAACCGGCTACGCTCAATGTGTCCATGATCAGCACAGATCAGTTTGATCATATTGATTTCCCTGATAAATGGACAAACGTGCTGGATTTAAGGTCTGCAATTGAGCTTTTCACGCCTTTTTA
>CAZWQB010000327.1:0-3307 GCA_964636035.1 uncultured Roseivirgaceae bacterium | reverse complement strand
CTGAAAGGATTGCTAAATCAGGATCCTGTGGCTGTACAGCAGCTAAATGTGGAAGAAGTAAGCAGCGCAAATTAATTTAAATCCTCTAAATCTATAGATGTTGCAAAAAGTCGCGAAGGAGCAGATGTGCTGGACAAAATTGTTGTCAGGCGCGATTTCAGGGCAAAAAGATGGCAAGCAATTTGAAGAATCCTCAAGAAGTTTGTTCGAAAGGGATTACGACCGGATTATTTTTTCGCATCCATTCAGAAGGCTCCAGGACAAAACCCAGGTTTTTCCGCTCCCCGAACATGACTTCGTGCATACGCGCCTCACCCACAGTCTGGAAGTTTCCAGTGTGGGCAGATCTTTAGGCAAAAAAGTTGGAGAAAAAATCATCGAAAAATACCCAGCGTTGACGGCAGAAAATATAAGTGCCTTTGATTTTGGAGCGATAGTAGCTGCTGCCTGCTTAACGCACGATCTTGGGAACCCTCCCTTCGGACATGCTGGTGAGGATGCCATATCGGATTTTTTTCTACACCATCCTATTGGGCAGCGATTTAAAGATCACCTCAATGAAAAAGAATGGGCAGATATTTCTGATTTTGAAGGAAATGCACAAGGCTTCAGGCTACTGAACAAAAGGAGTTACCAGGGCCTGCAGCTTACCGCGGCTACCAGAGCCGCTTTTACCAAATATCCCCGCGAATCGGTGATAACACATAAAGATTCGGGGCGCTGCTCCCATAAGAAGTATGGCTTCTTTCAAAGTGAGAAAGTTTTTTTTGAGGAAGTAGCGACGCAGACGGGCCTCATTTCTTTGGCAGATGGGGGCGACCTTGTGTGGGTGCGACATCCGCTGGCGTTTTTAGTGGAGGCTGCGGATGACATTTGCTACCATTTAATAGATCTTGAAGACGGATGTAGATTAGGCTTAGTTGGCCTGGAAGACACCATAGCTTTATTTGCAGGGATTTTGAAAGAAAGGTTCAAACCTGAGAAACTGGAAAAAATCAGGAATCCTGAAGAAAAAATTGGCCTTTTAAGAGCACTTGCTATAGGCGAATTAATAGATCAGTGTGTAGAACTATTCCTGTTAAATGAGGCGGCGATTTTGACAGGTGATTTCGATCAGGCTCTTACCGACAAAATTGAGGCAAAAGAGATGCTGAGCAAAATTAAAAAGGTATCTATTGACAAAATTTACAGGTCCAGAACCGTGTTAGAAACCGAAGCGGCAGGTTTTGAAGTAATTACCGGCCTATTGGAAGCGATTACAACCGCCATCTATAATCAAAAATTCGCGCCTGAGGCCTATTCGTATCAAATGAAGAGTATCATCAGGTTAATGCCAGCTGAATTTCAGGAGTGCTTGAAGAGCCCTTCTCAGCCTTTGTACGACGTATTGATGGCTGCCATTGATATTGTGGCCAGCATGACAGATTCCTATGCTATTTCGTTTTACAGAAAAATTAAAGGCATTTCACTTCCCGGCAGATCAGCTTTCTAGCAATTTACTTAAGAGCTAAACGAAATTGAGCAATAAGGGATAGCCCAGAATTCAGCACTTAAAATCGGGCCTCTCTCACGAGGTTAAACACGATAATTTAAGGACATGCCTCATGTTTTTAAAGCCGAAATTTGGATCAAAGAGGAATTTTTTTAAGGCAAAGGCCTGAAATCTCCACTCGCCCAAATAAAATTCCTTACCTTTGTCGTTTTGTTTTCGCATGTGGATTAAGATTGCTCATTTTATATTAAAGCATAGGCTGGCGCTGATCATTTTGATTGGACTCGTCACGATTTTTATGGGGTACAAAGCCCGTAATATCGAAATGACCTATGATTTTGCCAAAGTGGTGCCTGCCACCGACCCTGAGATGATTTACTTTCAGGAGTTCAAAAATTTGTTTGGCGAAGATGGGAATATTCTGGTAGTTGGGCTCCAGGACAGTGCTATTTATACCTCCGAAAATTTTCTCAGATTTAAGTTTCTACAGGATGAACTGGCCAGTTTAGATGGCGTTGCCAATGTGCTTTCACTCCCTGGAATGCTCAGGTTGGAGAAAGATGTAGTGAACAAGCAATTCAAAATGGTGCCTGTCTTTGATACCATTCCTGAAGATCAAAAGACTTTAGATAGCTTATTGAACCTGGCATCTGATCAGTTATTTTACGACGGTCAGATTATTAATTCCGAGAACGGTGCTACGCTGCTCCTGATCTCCATCGAGAAGGAGGTTCTGAACTCTGAGAAGCGACAGGTTTTAATGGAAGATATTATCCATGCAGCTGACGCGTTTTCAGAAGCAACGAGCCTGGATCTTCATTTTGCAGGCTTGCCTTTTGTTAGAACAGAACTCTCCACGAAAGTAAAGGAAGAACTGAATTTCTTTCTGATCCTGTCCGGTGCGGTTACGGCCCTCATTCTATTCCTGTTTTTCAGATCCTGGAATGCGGTGGTTTTTCCGATGATCGTGATAGGAGTAATTGTGGTATGGGTAATGGGGACACTGGCATTGTTTGGCTTTAAAATCACGCTGCTTACAGGCCTGATACCTCCTATTATTGTGGTTATTGGTGTGCCCAATTGTGTCTATCTGCTAAATAAATACCATCAGGAATATTATAAACATAACAAGCAAGGCCTTGCGCTGAGCCGGGTTGTTCAGAAAATCGGTTTCGTTACCCTTATTACAAATTTTACCACTGCCATTGGTTTTGTAGTACTGACTTTTACGGATATCGTTATTTTGAAGGAATTTGGCATTGTGGCCGGGCTGAATATATTTGCTACCTTTTTTGTAAGTATTATTCTCATTCCGGCTGTCTTTTCCTATCTGCCCCCGCCTAACCGTAAACAATTAAAACACCTCGACTTCAAAGGTCTGAACAAGGTGCTTAGTTTTTTGGATCTCCTGGTGCACCGCCATAAATATTCGGTTTTTGTTGTGACAGGAGCAATCGTGGTCATCTCATTAATAGGGGTTTACAAAATACAAGCGATCTCTTATATGGTAGATGATATACCGGAAGAGAGTGAAATACAGCAGGACCTACTTTTTTTTGAAAGGAATTTTGAAGGAGTAATGCCTTTGGAGCTGGTGGTAGACACAGGCAAAAAGCGGGGGGTAATGCAATTGGAAAACCTGCAGAAGGTGGCAGAACTGGAAGATTTTCTGGCAAGTCAGCCATACATTTCAAACCCGGTATCTATCACAAATTTCATTAAAGCAGCGAAACAAGCATACTATAATGGAAACCCGGAATTTTACAGCCTTCCCAATAGTCAGGAAAGGAGTTTTATTTACCGGTATTTGGCAAA
>CAZWQB010000326.1:0-3312 GCA_964636035.1 uncultured Roseivirgaceae bacterium | reverse complement strand
CTCACGCCTCTTCCGGCACAAGATTTTTCTTCATAATTGCTTTTATCCCGCGGAGTGGAATCATCACCCAATCCGGCCGGTTGTTCAACTCGTAGTTTAGTTCATAAATTGCTTTTTCCAACAGGAAGGTTTCCAATAATACCGCTAAATCATCCTTATCCTTTGGTATAAAATCCTTGTCTTTTACAGTTTCCAGATAAGCCTTCATATAAAAACCACTCAAATAATGGTACCACTGCTCCGCCCAGGGAGTCAGCGTGTTGATATCCTCTTTGCTATATTGATCACTCAAAATCAAACCGCTATACGCTGCATAGTGAAATGATCGGATCATCCCCGCCACATCTCTGAGAGGCGAACGTTTCAACCTCCTTTCACTGAAGCTCCGGGCCGGCTCGCCTTCAAAATCAAGTATAACGAAATCCTTTCCCGTAAATAATACCTGCCCCAGATGAAAATCACCGTGATTTCGGATCTTCACCACATCAAATTTCTTCTTGTAAATCCGCTTCAATACGTTGAGTACATCATCTTTCATGGCAAATACTTCCTCTGCCTCCGCCCTCACGTCGGGTGCAAGTTTTTTCATATTTTTACTCAGACTCTGGTAAGTGCTTCTCACCAATGACTGTAGAGAAGAAAACAACGACCTTTGGTAATGTAGCGAAAATTCCTCTGGGCTGAAATCACTCAGGCTCGTATTAGACGCCAAAGCGATGTGCATCTCTCCGGTCCTGACACCCAAAACGCGGGTTCTTTCCGCTACGGTCACTCCTATCAACAGTTGAGATTCTTCCGGCACTTTGTCGAAATCAACAGGTGATGTGAGGGAACCTTTTAGCTTGGGCTCATTCAGATTTTCATCTACATGTGACAAAATGCGGTCATTATAATTTCTTAATCTATCTAACATGTACACCCAGGCATCGCCCTGATTGGGAACCAAATTCTGCATCATAGCAAGCACAATGGTTTCCTTTCCGTATTTCCATTCCACCGCACCCAGAAAATCTGGTATGTGTTTAAAGCTTGCTTTTTCGCTCAAGAAGCGACTGATCTCCAAGTCTGGGTTAATGGCGCGGTCAAGCTTTCTGTAGATTTTTAGAAAATAATTTGAATCGTAGATTATGGAAGTATTGCTTTGTTCTGCAGCCAGCACTTTTGATTTTACTTCCTCGTGATCTTTTAAGTATTTTTTTAGTTGTTTATCGCCGTAGAATAAAATTTCGCTGTTCTTAAGGGTAATATTTTGTCTGGAAGCCATTTTTTCAAAAATAAATTGCTGCAACTCCCTTCCATAGAGCGCATCGTACAGAATACCCTCCTCCTCTTTATCCATTTTAAACCTGCAGATCACAGACTGCGGACAGCTTTCGATTGTCTTTTCTGCAACCTGTCCCCCGCCAAATGTCACAGGGAGTTGGTAAATCTCGGGCATACCGCTCTCATAGCTAACTTCTATCAATAATAGAATACAAGAGTTGTTCTTTAAAGGCAGTTCTGCATGGTTAATAATATTCAGGTTTTGAATGCTTCTGCCTTTTCCACCAAACCAGCGCATCTTCATTAAATATTCAGGAAGTACGTCGTTTTCTAGTTGGCTGAAGACGTCGTTATTAAGCAGGTCTTTCCACTTTTTGACAGCAATCATTGGAAGTGCAGATTTCTCTTCAATTTCAGTATGTACTCGATTTAACAGGAACCAGTGATAAGCATGCGGAGATAAGGTGAAGAAATAGGGCTGGCCGTCCTTTATTTCCGGAAATCTATTCTTACTGAATATTTCTACAGGAACATATCCACTGAATTCGTCTAACGTCAGATCTGCAGCCTGGGAAAACCTGGAAAGATTGACAACTACCAGAATAGTTTCGTCCTCGTAAGTTCGTGTAAATGCCAGCACTTTGGGATTTTCGACGTGGATGAATTTCAAATCGCCCCTGCCAAAAGCTTTGTAGCGCTTCCGCATATTAATAACTCTTTTCGTCCACCATAACAGCGAAGATGTATTTTGGCGCTGGGTTTCTACGTTCACCGCCTCGTAAGAATATTCCGGATCAAGTATCACGGGCAGGTAGAGCTTTTGTGGGTTTGTTTTAGAAAAGCCCGCGTTTCTATCCGGCGACCACTGCATGGGCGTACGTACCCCGTCCCGGTCTCCCAGATAAAAATTATCGCCCATGCCTATTTCATCACCATAATAAATTACTGGTGTACCAGGCAAAGAAAACAACAAGTAGTTGAGCAATTCTATCTTCTTCCGGTTGTTGTCCATCAACGGAGCTAACCGGTGGCGTATTCCCAGGTTGATCTTCGCCTTTGGATCTTTGGCGTATACTTTATACATATAATCCCGCTCTTCATCAGTAACCATTTCCAGCGTGAGCTCATCGTGGTTCCTGAGAAATATGGCCCACTGACAGGTTTCTGGTATTTCGGGAGTCTGATCAAATATATCTGTAATGGGATATCGGTCTTCCATTCGCAAGGCCATAAACATGCGTGGCATCACCGGGAAGTGGTAATTCATCTGACACTCGTCTCCATCTCCAAAATATGCAGCAGAATCTTCAGGCCACATATTTGCCTCTGCAAGTAAGAGCGTACCTGGAAACTCTTTATCTACATGCGCCCTGAGCTTCTTTAGAAACTCATGTGTCTCCGGCAGGTTTTCACAGTTTGTACCGTCCCTCTCAAAAAGATATGGCACTGCGTCTAACCTGAAACCATCTACACCCATCTTGCACCAGTAGTCGATAATCTTGAATACTTCTTCCTGTACTTGAGGATTGTCATAATTAAGATCTGGCTGGTGATGGAAAAACCTATGCCAGAAATATTGCTTTGCTACCGGATCCCAGGTCCAGTTGGATGCTTCGTAGTCCTGAAAAATTATTCTGGCATCTTTATACTGCTTTGGATCGTCGGTCCAGACATAATAATCTCGCTCTACTGAACCTATTGGCGCTCTTCGCGCCCGCTGAAACCAGGGATGCTGGTCAGAAGTGTGGTTTATCACCAACTCTGTAATTACCTTCAGATTTCGCTTATGCGCCTCCTTCATCAGCTTCTTAAACTGCGAAATATTTCCGTAAGAAGGATTTATGCTATAATAATCCGCAATGTCGTAGCCATCATCTCTGAGAGGCGAGGGATAAAATGGCAATACCCAAATGGCAGTCACCCCGAGGTCTTCCAAATAATCAAGCTTCTCCAGCAGGCCCTGAAAATCTCCAATTCCATCACCGTTTCCATCGTGGAAAGCTTTTATGTGTAATTCATATATTACAGCATCTTTGTACCAGTGAAGCT
>CAZWQB010000325.1:0-3339 GCA_964636035.1 uncultured Roseivirgaceae bacterium | reverse complement strand
CCACTCCCGCGCCTCGCCATGCCGGCCCAGGTCCCAGAGCACGGTGCCGACGTGCGACGCGATCTCGGCGTCCTTCTCGAGCACGAAGGCCCGGCGCAGCTCCACCAGCGCTTCGTCCAGGCGGCCCAGGCGGTACAGCACCCAGCCATAGCTGTCGATGATCGCCGCGTTGGTGGGCTCGGCCAGGCGGGCGCGCTCGATCAGTTCGAGGGCTTCCTCGTAGCGGTCGGTCCGGTCGGCCAGGGTGTAGCCAAGGGCATTGAGCGCCGCGGTGTTGTCCGGCTCCGCCACCAGGATGCGGCGCAGGTCGGCCTCGGCGCGCGGGATGTCGTCGCGGCGCTCCCACAGCAGCGCACGCGAATACAGCAGCGCGGACTCGTCGGGGAAGGCGGCCAGGCCACGCGCCAGGGCGTCGAGCTCGGCCGCGGCGTCGCCGTCCTCCCGGCGCAGCTCGGCTTCCATCAGGTAGGCATCGCGCCGCAGGCGCGCGTCGGCCGCGGCGTCCTGCTGGAGTTCGGCCAGGGCCGCATAGGCGTCGGCCTTGCGGTCGAGGTCGTGCAGCACCTTGGTCGCGCGCAGCCGGGCGGTGGAGCGCTGCTCGCCGCCGGGCACGCTGCGGTACCAGTCCAGGGCCTCGGCGGGGCGCTCGAGGAATTCGGCGACCTGGCCGAGCAGCAGGCGCCTTGCCGGATTGGGCACCTCGGCGCCCTTGGCCAGGCCCTCGTAGAGCCCGGCCAGGGCCTCCTTGTCATCGGCCTCGGCAAGCAGCGAGGCGCGCAGCGCCACCTGCCCCAGGTCATCGGCAACCGCCCCCGGCGCGCCGGGGGCGAGCAGGGCCGCGCCGGCGCCGGGATCACCCAGCTCGCCGTAGGCCAGCGCAAGGCGCTCGCGGATGCGCGGAGCCGAGGCCATCGCCTCGCCCGCCGCCAGCGCGTCCAGCACCTCGCGCGCCTCGGCGGTACGGCCCGAACGGTGGAGGTGGGTGACCCGCAGCAGCCCGATGCCCGGGTCGTCCGGGTGCAGTTCGCGCGCGACCTCGTCGATCCGCGCGAACAGGGCATCGTCCCCGAGGCCCAGGGCCAGCTGGCCGGCAGCGGCCAGGGCCATGGGCTGGGTCGGCAGGGCATCGCGATCGAAGAGCTGGCCAAGCACGCGCGCCGACAGGGCCGGGTCGCGGCTGCCGGTCCCGAGCACGGCGAAGGCGCCGAGCCAGCCACGGGCCCCGCCCTCGCGCAGCATGCGCTCGAGCTCCCGCCGCGCGGGGCGCGCCTTGCCGGTGCGCAGCGCCAGGGTGGCAGCGGCCGCCTGCATGGCGATGGTCTCCGGCGCGCGCTCGCGCCACATCGCCAGTGCCTCGGCCAGCGCGCGGTCGTCGCGACCCATCAGCGCGTAGCGCGTGGCCTGGGAGGCCAGCGCGGCATCGCCGGGCGCTGCACGGGCCGCGCGGAGATACCAGTCGACGGCCTCGTCCAGGCGCCCGGCCGAGGCCGCGAACTCGGCGGCCATCACCTCGCGCAGCGGGCCGGGGCCGGCGTCCTCGCGCGCGGGCGCGGGCGCGGACAGCAGCACCGCGCACAGGGCCAGCAGCAGCGGCAGGCATCGTCCGCGGGCAGGCCCCGGACGGCCCCGCGGGGCCTTCCGGGACGCGGGGCGCCCGGGCACCGTAAAATGTCGCCGTGTCATGCCCGCACTTTATCGCAAGCCACTGAACCCATGAGCCTCGTCGCCATCGGCCTGAACCACCAGACCGCGCCGGTCGAGCTGCGCGAGCGCGTGGCCTTCGACGGCGACCGCCTGCCGGCGGCGCTGGCGGCGGTGCGCGCGCTCGCGGGCGTGCGCGAAGTGGCGCTGCTGTCCACCTGCAACCGCACCGAGCTCTACGCGGTGGCCGATGACGAGGGCGAGGTGCTGCTGGACTGGCTGGCGAGGCATCCGGGCGACGACGTGGGCGATGTCGGCTCGCTGCAGGCCTATCTCTACCGCCACGTCGACGACGAGGCCGCGCGGCACCTGTTCCGGGTCGCCACCGGGCTGGATTCGATGGTGCTGGGCGAGCCGCAGATCCTGGGCCAGGTGAAACAGGCCTGGTCTGCTGCACGCGGCGCGGGCGCGCTGGGCGGCCAGCTGGACCGCCTGTTCCAGCATGCCTTCGTCACCGCCAAGCGCGCGCGCACCGAGACCCGCATCGGCAACAGCCCGGTCTCGATGGCCTCCATGGCCGTGCGCCTGGCGCAGGACAGCTTCGCGCGGCCCGAGGATTCGGTGGCCCTGCTGGTCGGGGCCGGCGAGACCATCGAGCTGGCGGCGCGCCAGCTGGCGGCGGCCAGGGTGAAGCGGCTGATCGTCGCCAACCGCACCTGGCGCCATGCCGAGGAACTCGCGCATCGGCACGGCGGCACGGCGCTGCCGCTGGAGGAGCTCCACCACCACCTGCACCTGGCCGACATCGTGTTCTCGGCCACCGCCAGCCGCACGCCGGTGATCGGCCTGGCGCAGGTGGAAGCCGCGCTGGCCGCGCGCCGCCAGCGGCCGATGCTGCTGCTCGATCTCGCCGTGCCGCGCGACATCGACCCGGCGGTCGGCAAGCTGCGCGACGCCTATCTCTACAGCGTCGACGACCTCGAGCGCGCGGTCGAGGACAACCGCCGCAACCGCCGCGAGGCCGCCGAGGCCGCGGAGGCGATCATCGACCTGCAGGTCGACCGCTACGCCCGACTGCGGGCCACCGGCGCGCGCAGCGGCCCGATCCGCCGCCTGCGCGCCCACGGCGACGCGGTGCGGGCCGAGGTGCTGGAGCGCGCCCGCCGCCAGCTGGCCTCCGGACAGTCGCCCGAAGCCGCGCTGGAATTCCTGGCCCACACCCTGACCAACCGCCTGCTGCACCCGCCGACCGCCGCGCTGCGCGATGCGGCCGCCCGCGGCGACGCCTCGCTCCTCGACGCGGTGGCGCGGATGCTGCCCGAGGTGGATCCGGCGCCGGATCAGGGACCGAAGCCTGCGGCGGTGGACACCCGCCCGGACGACCATGCTGCCGACCCTGCGCCGTAAGCTCGAGGCGCTGGCCGAGCGCCGCGACGAGCTCGAGCGCCTGCTGTCCGAACCCTCGGTCGCCGCCGACCAGGCGAAGTTCCGCGCCCTCTCGCGCGAATTCGCCGGCCTCGAACCGCTGGCGGCCGCGCTTGCCGACGAGGCCCGCGCCCGCGCCAACCTGGCGGCCGCCGAAGCGATGCGTTCCGACCCAGAGCTGCGCGAGCTGGCCGATGACGAGGTCGAGGCCGTGACCGCGCGCCTGGCCGCGCTCGACGACACGCTGATGGCGCTGCTGGTGCCGCGCGACGC
>CAZWQB010000324.1:0-3348 GCA_964636035.1 uncultured Roseivirgaceae bacterium | reverse complement strand
TACCGAAAGAAGGAAGTCCTCAAATTGTTCGATATGATACAATTGGATTTGTCGCTGGCAACCCTTCCCAGCAGATTGTAATTCCACAAAATACTTTTACTGAATTTACCGAGAATACCTATTTCAACCAGTTGGATTTTAACCTGAGACGAGGGGTGTCTTTGGATTTGAGTATTCCGATATTCAACGGATGGCAAACCAAAAGCGCCGTCAGCAGGGCTAGAATAAACAAAGAAGTGGCCGAATATGACGCATTAAATACGCGAAATCAATTGAGGCAAAATGTAGAGCAAGCCTATCTCGATTTAATGGCAGCGCAGAAGCGCTTTGCAGCTACCAAAGTACAGGTAGAGGCTTTGCAGGAAGCTTTCAGGGTAAATGAGCAGCGTTTTAATTTAGGTGCGCTCAACTCGCTTGACTACAATCTGGCCAAGACAAATTTAAATGTGGCTGAATCGGATTTAATACAGGCAAAATATCAATACGTTTTTCAATCAAAAATTTTAGACTTTTACCAGGGTAAATCCATTTCGTTCTAACAAATTATGGCAAAAAAGAAATCAAACAAGCTGCTTTATATTTTAGGAGGCATCGTAGTACTTATAGTAATTTTTGCATTGGTTGGTAAATCAGCCGGATGGATTGGCAAGCCTCCTGCCATGGAAGTTGAGGTCGGGAAGGCAAAGAAAACTACTATTATTGAGAAAGTAAGTGCCTCGGGAGAAATACAACCTGAAGTAGAAGTGGTAATTAGTCCGGATGTGCCTGGTGAAATTATTCAGTTGGATGTAAATGAAGGAGATTCAGTAAAACCGGGAGATCTGCTGCTAAAAATAAGGCCTGATAATTTTCAATCTGCACTTGCCAGGGTGAGAGCAAATATGAATCAGGAGCAGGCCAACCTCGCGCAGACAAGGGCCCAGCTTTCGTCAGCAGAGGCACGATTCGTACAAGCAGAAGCTGAATATAAACGAAACCAACAACTACTGGAGCAGAAAGTAATTTCTACTGCCGATTTTGAAACAGCACAGGCGACTTATACCACTGCCCAACAGGATTTGGAAGCCGCAAAGCAAAACGTGCAGGCTGCTATATACAGGGTGGAAAGCTCAAGGGCTTCGGTAAAAGAAGCTGAAGAAAACCTGTCGTTGACCAATGTGTACGCACCAATGGGGGGCACTATTTCGAAACTGAGCGTTGAAAAAGGGGAACGCGTGGTGGGAACTTCGCAGATGGCAGGAACCGAAATGTTGAGGATCGCCGACTTAAACAAGATGGAAGTACGGGTGGATGTGAATGAAAATGACATTATCAGGGTAGCCATCGGCGATACAGCAATCATTGACGTAGACGCCTACTCCCACACCAAAAAAGAATTCAAGGGTGTCGTTACCGAAATTGCCAATACCGCCAATGAGAAATTATCTCAGGATGCTGTGACGGAATTTGAAGTGAGGATCCGGATCCTGAACGAATCGTACCAGGATCTTATCAAAGAACAAAGAAAATATGCTGCGCCATTTAGACCGGGTATGACGGCCAGCGTGGATATCATCACCAATAAAAAGGACAATGTTTTATCAGTGCCTCTTGCCGCAGTTACCACCAGGATACCGGGTAGCAAAGCAAATCCTGAGGCAGAAGGGAATATGGGAAATGAAGAGGCTAACAATAACAATGAAAACCCTGATAATGCCCCTGAGAGGAATGCAGATGCTGAAATGAAGGAAGTGGTTTTCGTAAAAAATGAGGATAATACTACGAAAATGGTGGAAGTGTCTACCGGTATCAGCGACTATGATAACATAGAAATCCTGACGGGACTTAAAGAAGGTGATGTTGTGGTAAGTGGTCCTTATTTGGTGGTATCAAAAAGATTAAATGATGGCGATCTTGTGGAAGCAAAGGATGGTGGGACTAATCCCAGATAGATTTTACTAAAGCCGAGGCAATACACTCGACTGGCCCTTTTGTGTCACAAGCATGAGGGCCAGTTTAATTTTAGATTCAGGATGAGGACATTATTTTCTTTTTAGAGGTTAATGCTTTGTCTGGGAATTTATTAAGAAGATTGTAACCTACATGACTTACTTTTGAAAGAAGGTGGTTAGTTTTTCATACAGGAGATGCACCGGCAGCCCCATTACATTAAAATATGAGCCTTCAATCTTTTGAATGGCAATCATCCCCATCCATTCCTGTACACCGTAAGCGCCGGCTTTATCATACGGGTTGTATTTTTCGACGTAATAGTCTATTTCAGATTCGCTAAGCATCTTAAAAGTGACCAGTGTAGTATCATCAAAATCAAGCATTGCCGCTTTGGATGCCATGCACACTCCGGTGATTACTTTGTGGGTCTGACCGCTTAGAATACTCAGAAGTTGTTTTGCGTGGCGCTTGTCAGTAGGTTTACCCAGGATTTTCCCATTGAGTACTACCACCGTATCGGCAGCAATTACCAATTCATCATCCTTTAACTCGGGCAGGTAGGCGGTGGCTTTTTTTCGAGCCAGAAACCGTGCGACATCCTCTTTTGCCATGTCCTCAGGATAGTCTTCTTCCACGTCAATGGCGACCACTTTGTGCTCAAAACCCGCTTCTTGCAACAAATATTGCCTTCGGGGAGACTTAGAAGCAAGCGTGAGGGAGAGGGGAAAATTCATCATCTTTAATAGATCCAAAAATAAAACCACAAATAACTTTAGGGTAAAAATAGGTTGACTTTTGAGGCAGGGTGTAACCACTAAAACAAACACTTTTTACTTCCTCCATCGAAATTTCCTGAGTAATAAGCGCCAGTTGTGCTTCTCCTGAATTGACCTTTTGGATGCAGTCCGTGAAGTTTCGTTCAAATGTGATTTGCTCGGAGGCCCTTTGCTGTGCGCCTTTTATTCCGAGGCATTTCTCAATGATAAAATAATGCATTACTGTCAGGTCGAGCTTTTTGATCACTTCCGGAAAATTCCAATGCATTTGCTCAAAGACTTCAGGCTTTAATTTTATCTTAAAAGCTTTATTTTTGAGAACCAGGCCAAAAGCCCACTTCTTACCAAGTATAATTTCATTGATGTCATAAACGTTTTCGACCTCCTTGAAAGTGAAGTAGCTTTCAAGCGCTTCTATTAGCTTATCGGGATTGAAATTTGCTAAGCCTGAGATAATCCGATGGGTGGGGAGGATCCTTAAATCATCAGATTCCATATTAGTGAGGAAAATCATGTGGTAATTATACCCCTTGGTATCACTGGCGTCGGGGGAATTTACTAATCGTGATTTTTTATAAGCCAATGACCCTTCGTACCGGTGGTGACCGTCTGCGAGGATGATCTGTTTTTCGCTAATTAC
>CAZWQB010000323.1:0-3368 GCA_964636035.1 uncultured Roseivirgaceae bacterium | reverse complement strand
CAGGCTGTAAATTCCCACAAAGAAGCCTGCAAGGGAGAAAAAGCAGGTACCCATCAAGAAAGTATCGAACCAATGCGCATCCAGCTCGAACACCAGTGCTGAAACAAAAATGATGAGACTCAAAAGCCCCATCAGCAGCGCCATGCGGGCTGATTTGGGTGTCCTTCTGGTATGCTCCATTCGTCAAAATTAAAAATTGAAATTCTCATTGCCCATCATTGTTGTGAATCTAGCTTAAATATCATTATTTTTGCGTCCCGTTATGAAAAATATAAAGCAAGCCTTTAAAATTACTCCGCCCTGAAATTTCCTTTTCCGGAAGACTAATCCCCCGGGCTCCCAGGCGGGTCCGTTTAATTCCCAGTTGTCTTATTAAACCGACAAAAAGCGTCGTTCTACAAGATTAATAATTGATTCCATCTCCACCAGTTGGAGTAAATAAATATCTATGAAACCCTATTTACGATTATTTGATTTCAGTCAGAAAGTTGACTATAAAATTGAAATTTTAGCCGGTATTACAGTAGCCCTGGCGCTAATTCCTGAGGCGGTTGCCTTTTCGATGATTGCCGATGTACCTCCTTTGGTGGGTTTATATGCTGCCTTTATGATGGGTTTGGTTACGGCCGTTTTGGGTGGCAGACCGGGCATGATTTCCGGAGCTACCGGGGCTATAGCTGTAGTAATTGTCACATTGTCAAAAACCTATGGGCTAGAGTACGTTTTCGCTGCTGTGATACTGTCTGGGATTATTCAGATCCTGGTGGGTGTACTTAGGTTGGGCAAATTGATCAGATTGGTGCCTCATCCGGTAATGTTTGGCTTTGTGAACGGTTTGGCCATAGTCATTTTCATGTCACAAATTGAGCAATTTAAGTTCAAGGTCAACGGTCAGACGGAGTGGCTCAGCGGAACCCCCTTATACACGATGCTCGGATTGGTCGCGCTCACCATCACCATCATGGTATTTTTGCCTAAGATTACCAAAGCCGTGCCTTCCTCACTGGCTGCCATTCTTATTGTTTTCGGCATTGTGACGGTTTTTGATATTGACACCATTACCGTTGGTGATATTGCTGCTATCAGCGGAGGTTTCCCACCATTTCATATTCCCGGGGTTCCTTTTACTTTCGAAACGTTAGAAATTATTTTCCCTTATGCGATGATCATGGCAGGGGTAGGGTTGATTGAAAGTCTGCTTACCCTGAATCTTGTGGATCAGATTACCGAAACACGAGGGAGGGGAAATAAGGAATGTGTGGCCCAGGGAACTGCCAATATCCTGAGTGGATTGTTTTATGGCATGGGCGGTTGTGCCATGATTGGCCAGAGTCTTATCAATATTTCATCAGGGGCCAGGGCGAGGTTATCCGCTATCGTAGCAGCCATTATGCTGTTGCTGTTTATCATGTTTGCTGCGCCGCTCATTGAGCAGGTGCCGATGGCAGCGCTAACAGGATTGATGATTATGGTGGCAATAGGTACATTTGAATGGGTGAGTTTAAAGATATTCAACAAAATGCCAAAGCATGATATCATTGTGCTGGTATTGGTGACGGGGATTACGGTGGTTTTACACAATCTGGCGCTGGCAGTGCTTATTGGCGTTATTATTTCAGCACTGGTATTTGCCTGGGAAAGTGCAAAAAGAATCCGGGCGCGAAAATATGTAGACGATCAGGGGGTGAAGCATTATGAAATCTATGGTCCCTTGTTTTTTGGATCGGTGACAGCTTTCAATGAGAAATTCGATGTATTGAACGACCCGGAAGAAGTGGTCATTGATTTCCAGGAGAGTAGGGTAGCTGACATGTCGGGGATAGAAGCCCTGAACGTGCTGACAGAACGCTATAGGAAAGCAGGCAAAAAGCTGCACTTAAAACACTTGAGTGAAGATTGTCGCAGGTTGCTTAAAAATGCTGACGAGGTGATCGAGGTAAATATTCTGGAAGACCCTACCTACAGGATTGCAACGGATAGGTTGTAGGGATTGGGTGGTAGGTATTGGGGATTGGGTTTTGGGTATTAAGGATCAAGAGATTTTCGGAAGAACTGGAATTTCTTCAGGTAGGCTTAAGAACTTATAATTGAAAATGAATAAGGTCGTCTCCCTTATCTAATCCTATTTCTCCGATCTAAACCTGGGGTAGCTAAATTACTCCAGATTTCCACCTGATCTGAATTCATTGGAAACATATGGTTTTTGAAAGCAATCCTCTGCTTTCTATAGTCGGGGACCTGCTGATATTATTCTTTTTTCTTTATTCGGGAGAAGGTGCCTCCGCTGTCGGCATGACGCAATTGAGGAAATTCGGACTTTAATATTCTATTTGGGTGCGGTCCAATAATATGATTCATCCGATTTTAATTCTCTAGCATTATCATTGCCCAATTGCTTGAAATCTCATCACAGATCAAAATCAAGGGGTTGGTCCGGGACAATCACTGGGCCTAGAACCATCTGGAACGTACTTTTTCGAACTGGTCTGGGCATTATGGAATCTTTTTATTATGTCATATCTTGATATAGCTGACATTTTATTTTACGGTCCATGTCAAATATCTAATATCTTCAGTTCTTCCCGCTTCCAAATTCTCACCGTGCCCCTTTTCTAGAGAGAAGGTGCATCCTTCATCCGCATGACTTCAACGACGAGAGTTGTAGAACGCATCGGCCTTCGCTGTTTTCCGACCCTACTTCCCAAATATCTAATACCCATTAATTCCCATAGTCCCTAAAACCAAAACCTAACACCAACTCCAAACACTAACACCCACTAAACCTATTTCAACCGATTGCATTGGAAAATTAAATTATCATAAAACTTTATTCGGCAAATTATTATTTCGGCAGAAGGATTTGCTACCATATAAAATACAGTTTTGGTTACAGGGATTATTTATATAGTTGTATATTTGCGGTGTTTCGTGAAGTTGAGAGGAGTAAATAGCCTAAGACAAAGAATTTTTAATTTTACTAAATAAACAAAAACAGAAAATGACAAAAGTTAAAATAGGAATTAACGGATTTGGCAGAATCGGTAGATTGGTTTTCAGAGCTGCTGAAGCAAGAGAAAATGTGGAAGTTGTAGCCATTAATGATCTTGTTGACGTTGATTATATGGCCTACATGCTAAAGTATGATTCCACGCATGGGAAGTTTGATGGCACTGTAGAAGTAAAAGATGGAAAGTTAGTAGTAAACGGCCGGGAAATAAGGGTTACAGCGGAGAAAAACCCTGCTAACCTCGACTGGAAAGCGGTTGGTGCAGACTATGTAGCTGAGTCGACTGGTATATTCCTTACCAAAGATTCTGCACAGGGGCACATCGATGCCGGTGCAAAAAAGGTGATCATGTCTGCTCCAT
>CAZWQB010000322.1:0-3375 GCA_964636035.1 uncultured Roseivirgaceae bacterium | reverse complement strand
ATGCAGGATGTACAGCCATAGCCCACCAGATGGAACCGCAGCGCTTCCAGATCTTTTAGCAAATCCGCCTTGATCAGATAATCAGTTACTACCTTAGAGCCGGGAGCAAGAGAGGTTTTTACCCAGGGTCTTGAATCCAGGCCTCTGTCTTTGGCTTTTTTTGCAACCAGACCGGCACCGAGCATCACATAGGGGTTGGAGGTGTTGGTGCAGGAAGTAATGGCCGCAATTACAACGGCACCATCCGAAAGTAAATATTTCTTCGTGCCAATGGTTACATGTGCAACTTTTAACCCATCTTTTTCTTTGGTTTCGACAGTGGCTGGCATGGCGCTCGGGACGGGTGGATGAATCACAGGCTGGCTACCACCTTCACCTGTCCAACGGACTATTTGCCTTTCTTCAGGAGTAATGTATTTTCTACCATAAGTTTCATCTAAAAGATCAATGAACGTCGACTTAAAGTTTTTGAGTAATATTTTGTCCTGAGGTCTTTTTGGACCGGCTACCGTGGGCTCGATGGTGGATAGATTCAGTTCTATTACGTCTGTATAAGTTATCTTGTCTTCGTTTTCCCGCCACAACATATTGGCCTTGCAATAATCTTCTACCAATTGGATTTGCTCCTCTGTACGATTGCTTCTTCGCATGTATTCCAACGTTTTATCATCAATAGGAAACAAGGTGACCGTACAACCAAATTCAGGCGACATATTGCCAATGGTAGCTCTATCCGGCACCGTTAGATGCGTCAACCCTTCTCCAAATACTTCCACAAACTTTCCTACCACACCGTACTGTCTTAATTTTTCAGCAATGGTTAACACAAGGTCGGTTGCATTGGTGCCCAATGGCATTTCTCCGGTCAGCTTTAAACCTATCACCTCCGGCATAATAAAGTAGATGGGCTGCCCCAATAATGCAGCTTCAGCTTCGATACCCCCGACGCCCCAGGCCAAAACACCAATGCCGTTTACCATGGGTGTATGGCTGTCAGTGCCGACCAAGGTATCGGGAAAAGCCTCTCCATTCCTGGCTATTACCCCCTGAGACAAATATTCCAAATTTACCTGATGGCAAATGCCCATACCGGGAGGTACCACGCTAAAATTATCAAATGATTTTTGAGCCCACTTCAAAAATTGGTAGCGTTCCCTGTTTCGATTATATTCTTCATCTATATTGCGTTCGTACGAATAATTTGTTCCAAAATAATCTACCTGTACCGAGTGGTCAATAACAAGGTCTACTGGCACCAAAGGGTTGATCGTATTGGGGTCTTTGCCCTTTCTGGCTACTTCTGCTCTTAATGAAGCTATATCCACTACCGATGGAACTCCTGTGAAATCCTGCATCAGCACCCTGGCCGGCTTAAAGGGAATGTCTTTGTCGGAAGCGTTTGGCTGCCAGCCAAGAATCGTTTCAATGTTTTCCCTTGTGATTGCAAAATCATCAAAATTGCGCAGGGCATTTTCTAACAAGATTCGGATGGAAAAGGGCATCTTTTCTATGGCGTAACCCTGCTTCGCGAGTTCAGGAAGGCTGTAATAAGTAAGAGGGCCCGCTGCCGCGTTTAATGAGCGTTTGACTTTGAAAGGATCTGTAGACATAGGTATGAAATTTTTTTGTGGAATCATTGGCTAAAGCGCTAAGCCAATGATCCTTACGATTTAAAAAAAATAAAGATTTAATACAACAAAATAAAAGGTGCCATTGAGCTCCCTGGGCGTATAGCAGATGCGCTGAGAAAGGTAGCAAGACAGAAGGAATTATAAAAGCAATCGGGCGACTTAGAAGATCAAGGCAGCCACTTTCGCATATACTGCGTTTGTTCATAGGGAGAATGGTGTTACATATACCTCCATGGCGACTAAGAATCAACTTATAATCCTATATCTTTGCACCCGAAAAACTCATATTTATGGACGACAACAATTCAGTGGCTTTTGATGATACAGCGGTTGCTTTCGCAGCGAAATCAGATAAAGAATTAAGAAAAATGTATTTGCTGTTCGCAGGCATGAACAACAATTTTCTGGTTTCGGCAGGAACTGCAGCCTTAAAGTTAGGCCTCAAACTCAACCTACCAATTAAAGGTCTAATAAGAAAAACAATATTTGAACACTTTTGCGGTGGGGAGAGCATAGAAGATAGCGAGCAAACGATTAAGGCCCTTGCAAAATACAATATAGGCACTATTCTGGATTACTCGGTTGAAGGTGAAAAAGCAGAAGCCGGTTTCGACAAGACTGCCGCGGAGATTATCAAAACGATCGAAAAGGCTAAAGATTCGGCCACCATTCCTTTTTCAGTTTTTAAGGTCACTGGGTTGGCATCAGGGGCTATTCTGGCGAAAGCACAAAAAGGAATTTTGAATGCCGGGGAGAAAGGCGAGTATGAACGAATTGTGGAAAGAATAGATCGCATTTGTAAAAAAGCCCATGAAAACAAGGTGAGGATATTTGTAGATGGTGAAGAAAGTTGGATGCAGGATGCTATCGACGAGATTGTTTATAGCATGATGCGAAAGTATAACGGAGAAGCGCCTATCGTTTACAATACCTATCAGATGTACAGAAAAGATATGTTGGCCAAGCTTAAAACAGCTTTTCAATATGCTGCTACCTATAATTACTACCTGGGGGCTAAACTGGTAAGAGGTGCTTACATGGAAAAGGAACGGGAACGCGCAGAAGAGGAAGGCTATGAAGATCCTATTCAGCCCAGCAAAGCTGCTACCGATGAGGATTACAACCGGGCTTTAAAGTTCTGTCTAGATAATAAACAACGAGTTGCGCTATGTTCAGGATCTCACAATGAGTATAGTAATTATTATCTCACCGTTCTCATGGATAAACATGGGCTCCAAAATAACGATGATCGTGTTTACTTTGCGCAATTGTATGGGATGAGCGATAACATTTCATTTAACCTGGCAAAGGCAGGCTATAATGTGGCTAAATACGTTCCGTACGGGCCGATCGAGGCAGTCATGCCCTACCTGTTTCGCAGAGCCGAAGAAAACACTTCGATAGCAGGGCAGAGTAGTAGAGAATTTTTGTTGATCAAAAAGGAACTTCAAAGAAGGAAAACCGCAAAAAAATTAAGATAAGAGTTCCAGTGGCTTAGCAGAAAAAAATGGAATTCGGCAAGTCTCAAAATGACTTAACGCACGTAAAAGCACTTAATTTTCACTTTGAATTATGTACTTGAAAAAACTAATGGAGACAGACCAATCTTCCACCACCATTCTGATCCGTCTCATGGTGGGCTGCGTCTTCTTGTCAGAAGGCATACAAAAGTTCTTGTTTCCGCTTTTGAGAGGTGCGGGGAGGTTTGAATCGATAGGGTTGCCGGCTCCGGAGCTTTTAGGAA
>CAZWQB010000321.1:0-3380 GCA_964636035.1 uncultured Roseivirgaceae bacterium | reverse complement strand
CGGGCCACACCCCGAAATGCTTAAATGCTTCGGGACAGGCGCCAGTGACGGTGTGGCCGGAAGGGTTTGCGGGCGAGGGCGTCCCAAATTCTGCTTTTTTACATCATCTATTTTTGTTGATGACGCACGCCTTAGCAAAATGAGCGCAAATGCAAAGAGGTTGCCTTGCGACAACCTCTTTAAATCAGCTTTTGTAGGAGTTATTTTTTTCCTATCCAACTAAATTCGTACTCAAGCGCAGGCGTTTTTAATCTGTCTGCAATTCGCTTCAGTCGATCCGGTAGCGCCACCAGGTAATCTCTGGCTTTTTCACCTGCCTCATTCAGGCCGGTAATTTCTTCTATCTTCCAATCTTTGATCAAACCAGACAATATTTGAACATAATCCTGCGAGGTATACACGCCTAGTCTTTGTGCTGCATTGGAAAAATGGTCGAAGGTGCTGCCAATTTTAACGCCGGTTTCCCTTAAATAGTGGGCCGGCATCACAATCTTCTTTCTCATCATATCTTCAAAAGCAAGCATCATTTCACTTGGATCCACTTCAAAAATTTGGGAAACAAAGGACTTGTAGGCCCGCGCGTGACGCATCTCGTCGCCGGCAATGATACCGCAAATCTTTGCCAGTTCTACGTTGTCCGCTTTTTTTGCCAGGGCAGAAACCCGACCATGAGAAACATTGGTTGCGATTTCCTGAAAGGAGGTATAGACAAAGTTCCTATAAGGATCGGCACCGGTTTGGATATCAAACCCGTCTGCGATGAGATATTGCGTAGATACCTCAAGTTCCCGCATATTTACCCGGCCGGAAATATATAGATATTTGTTCAAAAGGTCTCCGTGGCGATTTTCTTCAGCAGTCCAACCTCTGATCCATTTTGTCCAGCCTTTATTTTCACCTTGGTTAACCCCTTCCATTCCTACCAGCCATGACTCATAGGTTGGTAAGGCTTCTTCTGTAATGGTATCACCTATTAAAACCGCCCAAAAATCATAAGCGAGTTCTTTTGCACTTTCCTGGATGTTTTTGATCTTATCAAAAAAATCAGGGTCTCTGGAATCTGGTAGTAAGTCAGCAGGTTGCCAATTTGTTTCTATGGGTTTCAGCATTTTCTCTATTACTTCCTCTACATGGGATTCCAAATAGTGCATGACTTCCAGTCTTCCGGAAAATTGTTTTTTGCTTATTTCATTCATTTTACTTTTTTTTTAAGCTTCTAATAGACTCACACTTAAGATATTGGCAACAACCTGACCGTTCAGGTGCATCTATCAAGACCGACGAAATAGCTGGCTATATATGTGAAACTTCAACAGGTATATTCTGTTTGGCTTCAGGAATTTTTAAAAATAATTTTCAAAGCTGTAAGATATGAATAAAACATGTGAAAAAATAAAATTGATTTATTCCAGCCTGAGATAAAAGTAACCTGACCTATTTGTTTCTGTTTTTCAATTTCAACATCAAAGCTATGTTATTGACCGTTAAAGGGCAAATTTTATTCGAATCCGACCAATTTTAAAATAAAAAAATGAAATCCTTACATGCCTGTGATAACCGCCAGTATTCCAATGTATTGAAAGTATTTATTTAGCTCTTTTGTAACAGATACTTAATTAAAAATTAGACATGGGAAATCACGAGTTAAATAATAATCTTAAACTGGAAGAAGAGGCAAAATATATTGTAAACGAAGGCGTATACATTTCGCGAGTTGAATTTCATCAATTAGAAATCTCTCTTTACAGGATTAAGGGCGAGCCGGTGGAAATATGGTTTGAGCCATACCTGGAGGCAATCACAAAAATAAACTACCTAAGAGGAAATCAATTCAATCCATACTTGAAGCATTTGAATACAAACAATCTAAACTAGAGGTTCGTGCCTCTAGTTTTTGACTGTGAGTGTTTCATTGATGAGGTTCTGGACAAGCGCGTCCTGGGAGTTGTCTAGATTGACGCTCGCTCGAAGGGCTCTGAGTCCCTGCACATCCTGGATATCATCTAACGTAAATTCCTCCAGCTTTGGCAACAGTATCTTTTTGTTTTGAAGGTACTTAATATAGTCTTTGTATTCCAGGGCTTCTTTCTGCTGTGAATAAACAATGGCAATCGTACCGGGTTGGGTAAGCCTTTCTTTGGTGTCTTTTACAACAGCTTTGTCTATTCTTTTCTTCATAATTTCATAGCGTACATTGTAGCCGCCATCTACATCAAATTTCTTTTCATCCATTCTAAACCTGATTGATAAAGGCATGCTGTGGACCAAAATCAATTGCGTGGTTTCCAGAGGCACCTTAAGTTGCGGTGCTAACAAATGCGTTTTATAGGCGATTTCTGCCATGCTGGTAAGCTGCCATAGCCGCAAATTGTGAACATACATCGGATCAAAAGTACGCGTCTCGGTAATAGAATCGCCGATGTAGATATTGTATTCCACACCATCCGTTTTATATTTCTCAAAATAATGCGGATACATTGCCTGCAACTTGATCTGTTCTTCTTCCAGATGATTGCCAATTAAGGTATTGATAGCATTGAGGCTTTCTTCGAAAGCTTTTCTTCTGTCGTAGATTGTCCGTAAGCCGGGGTTGAGTCGGTTTTCATAGTCATAATAGGCTTCAGCCACAGCGGGATTGAACTCAGCTAGCCTAAGCAAAAGTGGCTCTATTTCCTCACTGATTGCTTCGGAGATGGAGGCTTCATCTCCGGAGATCAGTTCTCTGGTCAGCGACTTCTTGTATTTGTCAATTTTATAAATAATCTGCTCAATCAACGGCAGGTTCGTCTGCGAGTAAGCAAATGATAAAGTCTTGCGAAGCAGGTTCAGGTGCTCTGTCAGGTCTTTTCGCGTGGCGATATTTCTTTCCAGCGAAGAGCTCCTGATGTCTGATGCACCATACAAGGGATACACGTTGTCAAATACGATGGGTTCTATCTCATGATCTTTGGAGCCTTTCTTTTCCTTATTGATGTATTTGATTGCAGAATCGATGAACTTCCACTCCACCGCAGGATGTATGGTTGTATATTTTGTTCTGATTACTTTTCTGATCTCGTTTTCTAATTCCTCAGAACTTCTTTTTACTGCAATAGCAAATAGGGAAATTATTTTATTGAGCTTAAATAAATGTAAAGCATTTAGTTCGCCTGGTACAGGAGATCCTAATTCTAGTATTCCAATGAATTCTTCATCGTTATATAATGGAGCTAAAATCAGGTTCTTGACATCTGCCTTCTCGCATATTATCTTTCCATATCCAGCAAGAGAATCTGAACTGCTCTCATCGCTAATGTCGTGAAATACCAAAGGCTTCCTGTTTTTTTGAAAATCGTTAAATATTTTTGTTGTCGAGCAGGAACAGTCCATTTCCTGGGGGT
>CAZWQB010000320.1:0-3392 GCA_964636035.1 uncultured Roseivirgaceae bacterium | reverse complement strand
GTCATTCCATAGAGCGTACCATTGATAATAATGGGATTGCACTGGATTTGGCCTGTATCCGTGGTATGATATTCCCAGGCAATCTCAAGCTGGTCTACGTTATCAGCGGTAATTTGCGTAAGTGTAGAATAATGATTTCTGTCAGGGCCACCCAGATATTCCCGCCAGTCGCTGCCCGATGAAGTGGGCTGCCTGCTGGTGCCGGAGCTGGTGCTTTCTGAAAAATACAACCATACAGCAGTTCCGATAATGATGACGATCAGGGCAGATAAAATGATTTTATTCATAGGCTAAAAAAATTGCGTTGGGAAGATTAGAAAAATAATAAATAAACTAATAAGATAATAGAATTCGTTAACGCATTCAAGATCATATCCAGGCTCTGTCACCTTCATTGTAAGGAGTGCAGCCTTCATACCTGCCGGGTGTTTGTACATACCTGCGTGCCTGCGTGCAGCCAATCTCTGAAGTAAAATAGGCCAACAAGGTTATTTCCTTCAGAAGTTTGAAATAATGGTCCGGCTCTTTTTCTTCTTTTGATTCTGAATAATCCACCCATTCCTGGTCAAGCCTGCTCAAAAAAGAATGCCTTTCCGCCGGTGTAGCTTCCATAAAAGCATGACCAAACTCCGACTCGAAGTCCTTGCGAATTTTTCCCAGCCCTATATGCACCGCCTTTTGGTTCTTTTCCTCATAGCATACCGGTAAAATCATGCTCATAAACCTTCCCACACCAACTGCTTTTGCTCCGGGAGTATCTGTAGCCGGAATTATTGTTTCACCGATCTCATCTACCAGGGCCATGTCCTCTTTGCTAAAGATAATCGTTTCATTCTCTCTGGTATCAGGCTGACAGCTACTTAAAAAAGCCTGTGTTCCTATTATTGTACCTCCCATAATGAGCGCTACCTGTTTTAAAGCTTCACGTCTGTCCATAGTATAGTTTTTTATATCCGGTTTTTATAATCTAATTTCTGTAGCGATGAGATTCCTATTATTTTTCGACTTCTATTCTTCATGTTGGTCGTAAACCACATTCACTTCAATTTTATCTTCCATTTCTTTAGGAATTGGTTTATCGAGGATCCAGTGAAAAGCATTGATTACCAGCCTTTGCAGGGCTTCCACCTGAAAGTCCTCAGGATGACCGAGCGTAGTCATAAACAGCTTTCCTCCGAAAGAATTTGTGCCTGTCCATGCAACGGGGTGATCTATGGCTTCCGGGTCATCAGGATTCACGGCTTTTCCCATCAGCAGCGGCGTAGATCCTTTCAGGGGATAATCTGGCAGCACTGTATACAGCCATGATTTGGCTGAAAACTGCGTATCGACACCCCTTAGAATCGGGTGCTGAGCAGCTTCGGGAATTACAGAAACTTCCGTAGTGGACTCATGGCCATAATGGGTGTGTCCTGCTTTTTCCCAGCCTGGAGGTGAATTGAAGGCAAATTCCCCAAAGGCATTCCATTTCTCAAGTTTATGCCCTTCGGGATAATTAAATGCGTGGGTAGAGGTGCGAAAGCCTATCACTGGTTTTCCACTCTTCAGGTAATTCTCAATATGCTGCACCTGTTCGGCAGGTAAACGCCGCCAGCGCAGAAAAAAAACAGCCAAATCGGCTTTTTCCAGGACTTCCAGTCCGGGTATATTCTCCTCTGCATTGTGGTCAGGATAGGCTTTTAAAACCTTCGTCTGCATTCCGTAGTGCTCTTCCAATTCCTCCGCAAAAATGGGCATGGTCAGTTCGCTGCTATATTCGTGGTCACCTACCACAAATACGACCAAAGGTTTTGACTTGTCAACAGGCTGGTGCATCATCAATTTGTTGATATACCGTTCGACTTCTTCCGGCGGACTATTTTCGACCAGATAATGATGGCTTTTGCCCTTACTATCCCAGGTGTTTCGTCCGTCTTCCGTTATTTTAATCGCGCCTTGATGTAGGGTATAAAAAGGGGCATGTCCTTTAATGGCTACCATTACCGCGGTTTGGTCCCAGCTCATTCTCCCATTTGTATCCTGTTTTGACTTCGGGATGCTGATTCTGTAGACATCTTTTACAGGGCTGTTTTGGATGTCTTTGTTGTTGATTAGCGGCAGGCCGGTTTTTATCTTATTACCAATCTCAAAGCCACTGAACAAAACCGGCTTTTTCCAATTTTCATAAACATATTTTGCTGCCTTGGCATCTTCTTCAATATTAAACTCCAAGCCTGCGGGAAATTTTCCGGCCATACTCACCAACTTTTTCACCTTTTTTGAAACAAGCACTTTTCCTGCCAATGGTGAAAACTCATCGGGTTCTGACCGGAGTAAATCAGCTATGTTGGTGAGAAATCCGACGGTAATGATGGTAACGCTATTGTCTGGTTGTTCAGCCAGTACTTTCCGGTAAAGCGCTACAGCGGTAGGCACTTCACTGTTACTCCTGATTTTATGGGGATATTTGGCAAGTAAAGTATCGGTCCAATGTTGCTTGTCTTTTAAAGTCAAGGCATTGCCCCCTGCTACACCTATTGGAATGTCAGGTTTATTGAAGTAGGTGTTTAGCACATTTAAAACGGCAGCGACGCCCTCGTACTTTGTGCTTGCTATGGTTGCCAAAATCTCAGCCTCTCCACTGTCTGCGTATGCATGCAACACAGCCATTGCGCCCACGTCGTCGTAATCCGGCCCCATGTCCGTGTCAAAAATAACCGGTATGGGTTCTGCGTTTTTTTGCGCCTGTGCCATTGTATAACAGAAAAAATAAGCGATAAGAAAAAAAATGATTCTAGTTACCATAAGGACGTTTCAATTTAAATGTTCCGTTTTTTCATTTCGGCTACCGCATGATCAGCAGCCCTGGCGGTGAGGGCCATATAAGTCAGGGAGGGATTCTGACAGGCATTTGAAGTCATGCAGGCGCCATCCGTCACAAAAACATTGGCAGCTCCCCACACCTGGTTGTGGGCATTTAGCACCGATGTTTTCGGGTCATGCCCCATACGCGCCGTGCCCATTTCATGGATGCCCAGCCCCGGTGGTTGTTCACTGTCGTAAGCTTCAATGTCACTAAAACCCGCCCTCTCCAGCATTTCTGCACCACTCGCCAAAATGTCTGCCAGCATGTTTAGCTCATTTTCTTTAAACTCAAAGTCGATTTCAATTTGCGGCATGTCCCACGCGTCCTTCTGGCTTTTTGACAGCGTGACTTTATTTTCTTCATAAGGCAGGCATTCGCCCATGCCAGTCATCCACAAATCCCATGGCCCGGGTTTTGTTAAAGCTTCTTTAAAGGCGGCTCCCAAAGTTTCATTACTCTCCCTCCCCGTCCTCCTGCTACCTCCCGCTGCAAAAGCATAGCCCCGTATAAATTTCTCCTGCTTGTCATCTCCTACATTCCTGAAGCG
>CAZWQB010000319.1:0-3412 GCA_964636035.1 uncultured Roseivirgaceae bacterium | reverse complement strand
TCTAATATCTAATATCTAATATCTAATATCTAATATCTAATATCTAATATCTAATATCTAACTCTTTATCTCCACTCTCTGACAAATAATTGTGGTATTTTCCCTGATGCGGTTGGCCAGAATGGTGTGCTCAGGATGAATGTTTCGCGTGGTGCTGAACACATTTGGTTTTACATAGAAGGACCACCCCCATGGCTGATTATTGTCATCTTTATAGGTAATGGGCGATTCGGGCGTCCTGTAGTTATAGTCGTTGATGAAATGATAAAAAAATTTGCCAAAATTCATATTTTCCGGTGCTTTGGCCTTGAATATAGACTTTGGTGCATTGAGCGTTTTGTTAAACTCCAGGGATACAATGCGCAGGTTCCGCAATTCGTCATTGTCAGGCAAGGAAATATTCCTGCTAATCGGATAATACCATTTCTGATAAACCGGCACCGGAAAAGTCACCAGCACATTCCACATGCCACTAAAAAATATAGGAACCAGGAAGAGGATCATAGTGGACAGATAGAAAAAATGAAATCCATCAGGCCCAAACAGCGCCGCAGAGTTTAAAAAGAAGATTGCACCAATTGCCAGTAAAATAATGGTAAATATAATTTCTGCAGACGCTTTTATATCATCCTCCCAGGTGAGCAACTTATTCAGCGCCACAATATGAAGGGTTCCAAACAGCAAAAATACGCAACTTAATACAACGTAAGTGGAGAGAAACCCTCCTCCTAATAAATTTTCGGTAGTTAAAAAGCCGGCACCAAAAAACAAGGCTGCCATTCCTAATAGATAGAACATACCTTTCTTTCCGTTGGCAGAGATCACCAGCTTCAGCTTCTTGAAAACCAAAATTATTAAAGTGCCCACCACCAGAAAAACCAAACCAAACTGTAAGACACTTGTGTTCATGATATTAAATTTAAGCTTATAAGGTCATGGAATATCCCAATACTCCAAACTGGATTTCATCCTCTGTCCTTGAAGACGGATCCATTAGAATTTTAGTAATTACTTCCGATTCGAAGGGAACCGTATATTTGAAAAACTTCTGAATAAATTTATCTGCCTCACCACCCGGAAGAAAGGTTGCTAATTGATCTGCGGCCACCGGCCCGATGCTAAAGATTGAATAAGGAACAGCATACACGCAACTACCAAGGGTAAAGTTTCTCCCCAGCAAGGGCTTACCGATAACGGCATTTTCAGACTTAAAATGTACCGTTCTATGCTCCACTTTGTAAGATACATTAACACCAAGTATTCTGCTTAAGCAAGTCGTAATCTTATCATAATCGCCCGCAATTTCATGCAAAAAGGGCATGATATTTAGCAATACAATTTCATATTCGGGCTGAAGCTCGCCTGCTATGTCCCAAAAGTCAGCCAAAAAATCATGAAAAATAGCAGATGAATTGTACAGCATGTCATGCTCTTCCTGCTCCAGCCTTACGCTGTGGAAAAAGAATTCCTGCTCGAAGGGCCTGAAAAATTTTCGCGCAGCAGCTTCTTCACTTTTCCGCACTTTGTACCAGTTCGTCAAAGTGCTTAATTCTTCCGACCCCTCGTCCAGAACCTGCTGGCGATGGGTTACCCCTTCAGGCAAAAGATCATAGATCCCGTTTCGGGAAAGCCTGAGCCTCAGCAGGGTTTCATGCCTGTACCAGTCTATAGTGGCTGCCTCCAGCAGATCTTTGCTGTAGGGCCGCGCAAAATTACCTTGGTTTTCAATCTGTATTTCTCGAGGTGAAATGCCAGCTTCTAAAATGCCAGCGACAATAATTTCTGACTTTATATTGTCAGCGATTTTGCTGATTTCTTCAACAACATCTTCTATTTCCTGCCTTTTATTCATCCCTGTCGATTTTGGCTGCTGTTAATGAAAACGCTTCCTGTAACTTTTCATAAGGTTCAAATTGCAATTTTCCCTCGGTATCAGGATAGACTACATAATTATTTTGAAGGTAGAAGGCTACCTTTTCCGGCTTGGTCGGGTTTTCTCCGTAAAACAGTAAATCCCCAGGACGAAGGTAGATCAGGTTTTTGAACAGATAGGCCTTGCGATCCTTAAAAAGCTGGTTGACATCAGCAGGGATTTTAGTTCTAAAAGCGAGATAATACATGAACTGCCCGAATACGGCGTCAATATTCCCACCAATTTTATCGGGATTAGCGGCAACAAACTCCGGCCACTTGTCCATTACCTCATAGATAGGTAAAAACTCAAGACTATCTACAGAAACGCCTATTTTCAGTGCGTATTTCCGGGCGATGTGATCATTTGTCGCATCACCATAGCCATTGTTTCCCCCACTCGCGGTAGCCTGGGAAATTGCAACACTGGACGTTAGCAGAAAAAGTATAATCAGAATTTGCAGCCCTTGAAAGGTAGAGGACCTTGTAAAAGCTCTTGCTTTTTTCACAATGGAGATTAATAAGAACGGCGCTTTTACCATTTTAGCTGATCAAATTAATTTCAAATATAATAATCTTTTCAAAACGAACCATCGCTCCCGGTCAATTTTCTTCGGTGGCCATCCATTTCAAATGCCTCTTAATCGCACGACGCCTTCCACCCTCCTGACACTGAACAACTTTGGTTAGCCCGGACTAAATTTATTTTCTTGAGCTAATGCTTTAGAATTCTGCTACAGCTCCCTACTGTAAACCGAGCTATTGTTCTAAAGCCTGAAAGAAATGATGCTTTTACTAGCAATCATGAACAATATCTGGAGAAACGAACGGATGGATCGATATTTACACTGGTTGATCCTATGATCAGAATTATCAGTTCTGAAAAGAGATATGCTTTTCATTTCTTTATGATGAATGATTCTCTGCCTAAACCGTCTTTCTCATACGTCGCAAGCACATACGGATCAAACCTTTTGTCAAAAGCCTCCTCCCCTGCTCTTACTTCAGTGGGAAAAGCGGCATCTTTCATGAAAAAGAATACTTTGGTGTTTCCGTATTTATTATGCGGCATGAACCCTGCGTATTTTTCCATTTCTTCCCATGCAGTATCGGATACCGTAACGGCGTAGACCCGCGTGATTGGTCCGGTGTTGTTCTCATTTCTATAAAAAGCGACCTCCTGAAAATCAGCTTCAAGGTCCGAAATTCCAGGTTGCGTAAAAGTGGTGGCAACTACATACACTATTACCCCCACGGTCATAAAAATCAAAATGTATTTCAACGTCCGGTTCATATTCCTAAGAAGTAGCTTCAATGCTGATTATTAAACAACCAGGTTTTGTTGCCTTTAGTATAAAAAAAAAGCCTTTTTTGAACGCTCATTTGAAGCAATTCAAAAAAGGCTATCATTAGGAATATGGGAAGCAGCTTATATGCTTACCCAAATATTTCCCTCTTTTGAAGATTCAACTACCTTCTCAATAAATTGCATTCCTCTCAC
>CAZWQB010000318.1:0-3444 GCA_964636035.1 uncultured Roseivirgaceae bacterium | reverse complement strand
TCTTTCAGAATGACCAACCTGTGCTTGCCATTCAACAGGTGATAAAGCTGATACACCACGCCTACACTCCTTCCAAAGGTGGTGGCAATGGCAGCCCCAGCCAATCCATAGCCTTCAAAACTGCCTAAACCAAAAATAAGGATCGGGTCAAGAATAATATTCAGACCATTGGAAATCCAAAGCGCCCGCATGGCCAGGTGCGGCTGCCCGGCTCCACGAAAGGCTCCATTGAGCAGAAAAAGCATCATAATGGCAGTATTCCCGGCGAAAATGATCCTGCTATAGCCAATCCCCGCTTCAAGAACAGCGGCTTCCGCGCCCATAAGCTGAAGTAGTTCCCCAGCAAAAAACCAGCCCAGGATACCTAAAAAAGCAGAAACCAGCCCTCCAAACGACACCAGTTGAAAGGCGGCTGTTCCCGCCTCTTTATACTGCTTTTCGCCTATCCTTCTGGAAATTAGCGCTGTCGCCGCCATGCCAATGCCCATTCCGACTGCATATACCAATACAATAACGGCTTCTGTTAGCCCAACCGTGGCCACAGCATGCGCTCCCAGTCTGCCTACGAAAAAGATATCGACGACCGCAAAAAGCGATTCCATCAACATCTCCAAAATCATGGGAATGGACAATAAAATAATTCCTGACTTGAGATTGAGCCTTGTATAATCCTGCTCTTTGCCCTTAAGGGCATCTATAATCATTTGTAACATCGGATAATCGAGAAAAGTCGGAGAATTGTCTTTAAATCTTATGTTCAAAAAGCGAAGTAAAATGTACCTTACTCGCCAACGCAAGATATGAAGACAACCGCCGGGTAAATTGAAAAATAAAAAGGTGGCGATTAAGCCAAATAGAAGTGGGGAATTATAAGAAGGTGAGCTTCATGGGTGTCTGATTGTTTTCCGGAACAAAAGTATAAAATTATGAATTAATTTTCCAATGCATCAAAAGATAATTTCTTTGAAATAGGTCAGCATATCGGTTTTCATTCTTACCAGCCCCGAACCCGGATTTTCAGGAACTGCTTTTCCGCTTACCACCGTCCGTATCATTTCAGTCATGTTTGATGTTGCATCCTCAGTAAAACCAACTTTTTTTAACGTGGAATCCCACTCTGCTTCCGGGATTCCGTACACCTCAACCTTTTTTCGAAGTATTTGTCCAAAGGTTCGTGCAACATCCAGGGAACTATATTCGGCAGGGCCGCCCATTTCGATGATTTGTGCCTGTTCATTATGCCCCGACAACAAACCTGCAATAAAAACCGCTACATCGGGTGGGGCAACCATGGGAATTCTCTGCTCTACAGGAAAAAAAGTTGGTAAAACGCCCTCCTTTTTAACCGTTTCAAAATACCCCAACCAGTTGCTGAAATAATAAGCAGGCCGAATAAAAATCTGCTCCACTGAAAGATCCTGAAAATAATGCTCCAACAGGTATGACATCTGCAGATTTCCCGTGCCTGATTTATGCTGCGCTCCTATAGATGAGAGTCCAACAATCCGGCTTACTTCGGAGGAAATTATTGCTTGTCGGTAATGGTCGAGGATTGTGCGCGTTTCACCTAAAACATCTACTGACGCGGGGTTTTCAGGTGTTAGAAGAAAGACGGAAGTTCCTCCTGCCAATGCCGTTTTTAAAGCATCCGGGTCAAAAAAGTCTGCCGTTTTCACTTCAACATTTCCTGGCAATTTTGCTTTAGAAGGGTTTCTGACCACGGCTCTAACAGGTTTTCCTAGTTGGGTCAGTTCACTGACAATCCGTGATCCTATCTGGCCGCTTGCCCCTAAGACGATATTCATATTCTCTCCTTTTGTTCATTATTTTCGACTAAGACAAAAGTATATAGTCCTTTTGACAACAGTGTGTCAGTAGGGATGTAAAACCTTGTGACAGATGGGCGGCTTTCTTAATACAGCGGACTCATGCTTTCTTTTCTTTCGGGAGCTTGCCCACAGCTCCAAAAACTCATGGAGGCAGCCAAAAATTTATATGGCTATTCGTCTGTTTTTCAGCCTTCCGTGCGAACCCTCGCTGCGCACCTGGAGAACTTGCGCCTGTTTCCCACATTCCCCATTAATCCAATTCTTTAATAAAGAAACCATTACTACTGATTTGCCTCATGACTAATGATGAGGATACGCCCACACCTTCAATTCGTAACACCTTTTCCCAGTCCTCCAGATCTACGTTCCAATTTATAATTCCGGGAATATCTCCCAGTATTGTCTGGATCTGCTTTAATTCCCGATGCGAGCGTATAGAAGTAGCAAAAACAAGAATCTCCTTTTCTCTACAATCTGTCACAGCTTGCAATGCATCAATGTCGTTGATCATATAGCTCATAAAATCCTTTTGTGAGATTCAATTCTGAATAATTTTTAAATCCTTGGTGATGATTCAAAATTACCACTAACTCCAGTACCTAAAAATGGGTATTCAGGACAAATGCAAGGGCTGATCACGCCAACTTTTTGGCGAATCAACCTAAAAGACGTAAATCTTCCTTGGGTCCGATATACACTTTCAATCCCTTGCTGTCAGAAGTTTCAGAAAATTCTGACCAAATGCACACGTCTTGTTTCATTTTCGTGATTTCAAATGGGCTTTGTTATTTTATACAAGCCTCTACGCTGTAGAAATGCCATCAATGCTACCCACAATGCCACGCCTGCGATGAGCAGATATCCAATTGCTGACAATTGAAATAATTGTAGCAGGACCACTACAAGACTTGCAAACACCCAAATAATATCAAGTGTAATGATCATCCATACATGTTTTGGATGAAGAATTGGTCTCCGGCTCTCCCTGAAGACCAAGAGGGCAAACAGAAAAAGAAAAGCGCCGACTCCGATAATTGCGGACGAGTCCGTTGTGCCCATAAGGGATGCTGCCGGCGCGTGCAATGCGACCAAGCCGATACCGGTTATGCCAGAACTCAAGACATTAATACTTAAGACATTCTTTATATTCATCATTATTTTTCGTTTTGTTGATATTACAAAGGTAAATATCAGGCCTTGGCATGGCTTACCTTTAACTGCCATTCGCTTACCTATTCGCGACAGAACTGAGAAATATGTTGTGAATCCCATAGTGGAATTTTACATTTGGTTTATGACAGTTCAGGCAAAAGAATTTTTTTTAAGTTTACTCGGGTATGCCGCTCAACGGGGCACTGATGTGGAAGCATTGTGCGCACTTGCAGGGGTCAATTTAAGCGCTTTATTGAAAAACGACTTTTCCGATGTTGCACCGGGAAACGTGGAACGATGTTGGACAATCGCTACCGATCTTTGCGATGATCCTCTTTTTGGACTGCACTTTGGAGAGTCTCTTCAAATAGCAGCATTAGGAGTTGTAGGCGAAATTATAAAAAGCAGTAAAACTGTTGGAGAAGCACTGCAAACTGCCATTTCATTAGTGCCTTTGGTGACA
>CAZWQB010000317.1:0-3464 GCA_964636035.1 uncultured Roseivirgaceae bacterium | reverse complement strand
TTGTGTATTTAAAGGAAGGCGACAGGGTGAAACGCGTGCCGATAGAAACGGGAAACCGCTACAGAGACCAAATCAGGGTGCTGAGCGGGCTGGAGACAGGGCAAACTATCATTACAGAGGGAATTGGAAAACTAAATGAGGGTACGTTGGTACGTGTAATTGACAGCCGGTAAAAACGAGCCTAAACAACATCGATAGTTATGATTGGCAGGTCCCTGCTTTTTTGTATTGCCTAATTTTTTAATAGCATTATGAATTTATTCAAAATAGCGATATTTCGTCCCATAGCCACCATGATGGTGTTCATCGCACTGATGGTTTTTGGTATATATTCAACGTTTAATTTACCAGTAGATCTTTTTCCGGAAATTGATCCTCCCGTTATTACCGTGATTACCACCTATCAGGGTGCGGGCGCTTTAGAGGTGGAGCAAAATGTTACCACCGAGCTGGAAGACCAGTTTAGTACGCTCAATGATCTGGACGAAATTACTTCCTCCTCTATAGAAAATGTCTCAATCATTACGCTGGAATTTGATTGGGGATCCAATCTGGACGAAGCTTCCAACAACATCAGAGATGCGCTGAGCAGGGCCCGTCCTTTGCTGCCTGACGATATTGACGATCCGGTAATTTACCGGTTTAATGCGAGCAGCATCCCGGTGGTTATCCTCGCGGCTACTGCGGACGAAAACTATCCCAACCTAAGGCAAATTTTGGATGACCAGCTTGTGACCCCGCTCAACCGGGTGCCTGGAGTTGGAGCGGTAAATGTACAGGGAGGGCCGATCAGAGAAATTCAGATCAACGTCGATCCACAAAGGATGAGCGCCTACAATGTGGATATCAGCCAGCTTGCGCAAGCTCTTGCCAACGAAAATGTGGTGATCCCGGCAGGAGATATTAAGGTGGGGCAACAACAATACAACGTTAGAATTGATACGGAATTCAAAACCATAGAAGAAATAGGTAAAATCGTTGTCAAAAATACACCTCAGGGCGGTATTGTGCAGGTTCAGGATCTCGCGGAGGTACGTGATGCGATTGATGAAGACAACAGAATAGAAATTGTGAATGGCGGCAAGGCGGTTACAATAGCCATACAAAAGCAAAACAACGCCAATACGGTACAGGTAGCGGAGACGGTTCTGGAGAGAATACCCGCACTCAGCGCCAATCTTCCGCCCGATGTAAAAATTGCTACTGTAATCGATACCTCTGAATTTATAATCCACTCTGTCAACAACCTTTCAGAAGTTTTAATTTACGCCGTTGTTTTTGTGGTGCTGGTGGTGTTTGTCTTTTTGCGCAGATGGAGAGCTACTTTTATTGTAGCGCTCACCATCCCTTTTTCGTTGATAGCGGCTTTTATTTATCTTTCGGTCACCGGCAATACACTGAACTTGATTTCGCTTTCGTCGCTCTCAATTGCTTTGGGAATGGTGGTAGATGATGCCATTGTTGTTTTGGAAAATATTTCCAGCTATGTAGACAGGGGGACGAATCCGAGAGAAGCGGCACTATATGGAACCAATGAAGTAGGGGTTGCTGTAATTGCAACCACGCTCACGGTAGTAGCCGTATTTCTGCCGCTTACCTTTCTCACGGGCATGACGGGTATCTGGTTTGGCCAATTGGGATCTATTGTAGTGGTGACCATCGTGGTATCCACGCTTGCAGCCCTTACCCTCATCCCGATGATGTCGTCAAAAATGCTAAGGGTACAAAAAAGAACCGACGCGAAGGCCAAAAAGAGCTGGGCAGGACGTATTAGCAATGGTGTAGAACGCGGACTTACCCGGTTGGACAATGGCTATAAGCGAATGTTAGGATGGTCATTAAATCATAAGGTAATGGTCATTATACTTTCTGTGTTGCTTTTTGTGGTTTCCTTATTTTTGGTTCCGGGTGTAGGAACTGAATTTATGCCACAGGCTGATAACGGACGTCTGATGATCACCATCGAACTCCCTACCGGAAGAACCCCCGAGAGCGCTGTTTCCACTATTGAAAAGGTAGAGCAAATCTTTACAGACCATGTCCCCGAACTTGAAATCATTTCTTCGGGCATTGGTTCCAACAGTGAGGGTGGAGCTGCCTTTGGAGGCGCCAGTACCGGCCCGAATACGCTTGACGTCACAGCCGCACTGGTTCCGGTAAGCGAACGTGACCGGTCGGTATTTGAAATTGCCGAGGTAGTGAGGGAGCAACTAAAAAACATCCCAGAGGCAATTAAATATTCAGTGAGTACGCAGGGTGGTACAGGTACTGGTTCTCCCGTGGCTATAGACATAATAGGCAACGATCTGGAACAAACCAGTGAAATTGCATCCCGATTAATTGAACGCTTGCAGCAGATTGATGGTGTAAGGAATGCTGATGAGAGCAGAGGAGATCCGCAGCCGGCTTTGCAGATAGACCTGGACCGCGACCGTTTGGCGGCACTTGGCCTCAATTCCGGGACCGTTGGGCAAAGCATCAGAAGTATGATCGCCGGATTTACAGCCACTGAATACCGGGAGGAAGGTGAGGAGTATGACATTATTATCAGATATGCAGCCTCTTACCGGCAACACCTGGATGATATCCGTAGAATGAAAGTGGTGACTCCCGATGGCGCGCTTGTAGAAGTAGGGGCCTTGGGCAGTGTAAGAGAAATTTATACACCTCCAAATATTGAGAGGATTGGCAGAGAAAGGTCTATACAGGTAACTGCCGATCTGGAAGGAACACCATTAAATGTGGTGACCGAAGAAATCAATGCTTTCATTGCCAATGAACTGAATGTTCCATCGGGGGTGGAAATAGAGTTTAGTGGTGATATTGAAGAACAGCAGGAAGCTTTTGGGGATTTGTTCCTGTTGCTCGCGTTGAGTGTGGTTCTGGTATATATCGTGATGGCCGCGCAATTTGAGTCGTTAAAAGACCCCTTTATCATTATGTTTTCGCTCCCGTTTGCATTTACAGGTGTATTGCTCGCCCTGGTGTTTACAAATACCAAGCTTAGTGTCATTGCATTTATTGGCGGAATAATTTTGGTGGGTATTGTGGTTAAAAACGCTATTGTGCTGGTCGATTTTATCCAATTGCTGCGTGGTAGAGGTTTGTCGCTTTTTGATGCGATTGTGGAGGCAGGCAGGTCCAGGTTGCGCCCGGTTCTGATGACTACGCTCACCACACTGCTGGCAATGTTTCCGCTGGCTATCAGTAAAGGAGAAGGCTCTGAAACCTGGAAGCCTATGGCGGTTGCTGTAATAGGTGGGCTCACATTTTCAACCTTGATTACGTTAATTCTCATCCCGGTTTTGTATGCAGTATTCCACCGTAAAAGAAAGCACAAAGTAAGTTTATTGTCGGGATAGTTAGTGCCTGCAGCAGGAAATTGTAAGTATTTAAATTTTATATTTTATCTTATGAAGGGAATTATGATTATTTTTAATCAGGCACTGTCAGAGGAAATAGTG
>CAZWQB010000316.1:0-3480 GCA_964636035.1 uncultured Roseivirgaceae bacterium | reverse complement strand
AAATTTAGCAAAATTGCCTCAGCCAGCGACCTGATCAACAGGGTTTTTGCCAGCCCCGGCACCCCTTCAAGCAAAACATGACCTCCAGCCATAAAGGTGATAAGCAGCTGGTCTATGGTTTTGTGCTGACCAACAATTTTTTTCTGAATTTCTTTCTTCAGTGCATTTAACCTTGCAGAAAGTTCATTGATTTCATTTTCAGTAATTTCCAAGGAGATATAATTTTAATGTTGGAACCTTCTATGCCCTACAAAAACCTGCTTATCTGGTCAGGGCGTACATTACGATGTTGACCCCGAACCGCGTATTGTCTTTTGCGAGCCATCGTTTATTTCTGTAATCGTAATCCCATTCGCAGCCATAATCTTTGTTACTATAGAGCACGCCAATTTTTCCATCAATTTCTATGGCTTTTAGATAGTCATGCACCAGATCGTCGCCCCAGCCATTTAACTCCTGTGAGGTAGTTGGGGGGCCGTCCTCAAACTTAAAAAATATACTATACAGACTGTGATCATTGGGTATCTTCTTTAGGGAACCTGCACCAAAACTCATCTCCATCTGGTTTTCAAAAGATTTAGCAAACAAGCCATCTATATCGTGATTACAATCATCTACGAAAACAAAGCCGCCGTTTTGCACATACTTTGTAAAGTTCGCTTCCTCTTCCTGATTGAATTCTACCAGTTTGTGACCACTTAAATAACAAAAAGGTGAATTGAAGATTGCATCGCTACTCAAGGGAACGACATGTTCTTTGGTATCCACCTCAAGTGTCGTATATTCAATCAAAGAGTTCAGGAGATTGGAAGGCATCCGTTCGTCCACATTCCAATCTCCCGAATTGTATTGTATTCTCGTAAAAAAGAATTTTTGGGCCATTTTGTTGGCGATTAGCTGCTAGCGCTGAATATATATTGGCTTAAACAGCGTCGGATAAACTTGTAAAAGTAAAATCTCTGATTTTCATAGGGGGAATCAGATCGCCATCGATCCGCTGCGGTTTTCCCAGTGTCTCCAGGTTGTTCAGCATAATTACAGGACTTTCATTGAACCTGAAGTTTTTTACCGGAAATGCGATTCGACCGTTTTCAATGTAGAAAGTACCGTCTCTTGTGAGGCCGGTATATAATAAAGTTTGTGGATCTACCGATCTGATGTACCACAATCTTGTAACAAGAATCCCTTTTTTTGTATTTTTTATCATTTCCTCCAGACTCTGGTTTCCGCCTTCCATGATAATGGCGTTTGGATAAGGAATTGGCTCCTTGCTTTTTTGTGAAGCCCAATACCTGTCGTAAACCATATTTTTTACGACGCCATTTTCAATCCACATCCTCTTTTTGAGGGGAAGTCCTTCATCTGACCATGTACTTGTAGGCACCTCGGGGTGCTTGGGGTCAGAATAGATGGTAACCCGCTCGTCAAGCAACTTCTCTCCTATTTTCGTCTGCCCGTCTTTTTTTGATAAGAAACTTCGTCCTTCGTCTGCCTGGCGGGCATTCATGTTGTACATCATGTTTCCGATCAGGTCTGAAGCCGCGGCAGGTTCCAGAATTACAGTATATTTTCCTGGCTCTATGGCTCTTGCGTTTTTGGAATTCAGCGCCTTTTCAATTGCAATGGCAGAAGCGGCTGCAGTATCCAGCTTACTCACATCGTTAAAGTCTCTGGCAACCCATCCAGATCCGGTCCCATCTTCTGTGCGCATGGTCACTGTAAAGTCCACATTGGAACCTTGGTGATAAGCAAATAATCCCTTTGAGTTCATTAATGCGGAAAAATAGGCGCCGTCTTCCATAAAACCTGCTGCAATAATTCCTTTTTCCTGCGCAGGATTTATGCTGTTTTCTGCTGCCCGGGCACGGTACTCCGGACTGATATCTGCGGTAGTCTGGCTGTAGGCGTTTGAAGAATCCTGGTATTGCTGTGGCTCCAGGGGCTCCATAAATTCGGGATTTTCAGGAGACAATCTTGCAAGCTCTTCTGACCGTGCGACGACTTTTTGAAGGGATGCATCATCAAATTCGTTTACTGTGGACACCCCGGATTTTTTTCCAAATGCAGATTGCACTGCTAAAGACATATTTGATTCCGTACCGCTGGTAGAAACGGTATTTCTTGCGTACCGGATATTTCCGCCTTTTGATCCATTCAGGCTTATTTCGCAGGAGTCTGCTTTAGAATAGGAGAGCACCTTTTCGAGAATTTTTCGGGCCTCCTCTTTTGATATTATTGCCATTTTAGTTCTTTGTTTGAATAATGAATAGGAATTGTGATGAGGTTTGTCTCCTGAAACAGATCAGAGAGATCAACCTGGCTTTGTCAGATGTTTCTGGCAGTATTGATTACATTTACACCATTAAATCTGGTGGTAGCACTGCCATGAGAAACCGCACTTATTTGCGCAGGCTGGCCTTTTCCGTCAAAGAATGATCCAAACAGCCGATAATCGCTTTTGTCGCAGATTTTTGCGCATGAGTTCCAAAACTCCTGCGTGTTAGACTGGTAGGCTACGTCGTTTACCATTCCCACTATTTTTCCATCTTTAATTTCGTAGAACAGAGTACCGCCAAACTGGAAATTATATCGCTGCTGATCAATAGAATAAGATCCCCGACCTACTATGTATATTCCCTTTTCCACGTCTTTAATCATATCCTCCACCGAATACGCTTCTTTACCCGGCTCCAACGACACATTTGGCATTCTTTGAAACTGGACAGAGCTCCAGCTATCGGCATAGCAGCATCCGTGAGACCGCTCCTCATCAATAATCTTTGCCTGATCGCGGATAGCCTGATAATTGACCAAGATACCGTCTTTGATCAAATCCCATCTTTTTGTTTTTACACCCTCATCATCATAGCCCACTGCACCCAAAGAGCCGGGTTGGGTTTTGTCGGCAAAAATCGTCACCAGCTCACTTCCATATTTAAAGTCCTTCGTCTTCCATTTGTCCAGCGTAGCAAAACTTGTTCCTGCATAGTTTGCTTCATAACCCAATACCCGATCCAGTTCTAATGGGTGGCCGACTGATTCGTGGATGGTAAGACCCAAATGGTTAGGGTCAAGCACCAGATCGTATTTTCCAGGCTCGATAGATTTTGCGGAGAGCATTTCCTTTGCCTGTCTGGCTGCTGCGCCAGCATCTTCTACAATGTCGTAATTATTGCTGTAGTGAATGATGCCCGCTGGTCCCTGGATTTTACTTTCAGCTTTTGGAATCATGTATTCGTATCCCAAACCCATAGGTGCGCTGAGGGCGTCGCGGGTTTTGAATTTTCCCTCTTTGGGATCAATCGCAGTTACCCCAAAAGTAGGCCAGATTCTGTGGATGTCCTGGTCTATGTAAGACCCATCGGTAGAAGCAAAGTACTTTTGCTCATTTACGAGGAACAAAGCGCTGTTGATGTAATTGGCTCCATTGTCCATGGCTGCCTTGTTGGCCGTCAGCAACAAATCCGCTTTTTCAGAAAT
>CAZWQB010000315.1:0-3518 GCA_964636035.1 uncultured Roseivirgaceae bacterium | reverse complement strand
GTGGTAACCGCTGCAGAGCTGATTGATGATACCCTGATTTTCCAAAATGTATCTTTCTCTAATGGAGATCATTTTACCCTTGCTGTTCCGGCAATTCCTTCTATAGGTGTAAATAATTCGCTTTGGTTAAGGGCCGATAAAGGGCTTACGCGCAGCGGGAATCAAGTGAGCGCATGGGCCGATCAAAGTGGATCAAAGAACAATGCAAGCCAGGGAACCGTTGGTTCCAGGCCAATATTGATGGAGAATGCCATCAATGGCAATAATGCCCTTGCATTTAATGGAAAAACCATTGGGGGAGCTGCAGGATTTTATACCCGCGAGTATTTCATACTGGCCGATCCAGATGTAACTTATAGTTCCTCCTCCAGTCCTGGCTATTTAGCTGGCTATGAAACAGGGCAAATAAGTGGATTAGCCTTGGGGAATTCGGTTGGAACATGGACAAATGAAGTACTTAGCCATATTCGCACGAATCGTCATATTGCTCATCGAGGAACTAGAAAGTATAGTGATCCTACAATCTTCAATTCAAGAAATAATAACGGATTATTCACTAACGGCACCGCATTATCTGTCTCCACAACAGGTACAGTAACTAACTTAACCAACACACCTTACCGCTTAGGCAACAACTTTAATAACACAGGCGCTTTCAACGGTAAAATAGCAGAAGCGCTTAGCTTCTCCACTACTCAAAGCGATGCCGAGAAACGAAATATTGAATCGTATCTGGCGCTTAAGTATGGTATTACTTTAGACCCTGCCGGAGGCAATTATACGCTAGGAGGAACTATTGTCTATAATACCTCTACGTATTCCGGATTTACCAACAATGTAATTGGCATTATCTCTTATGCAAAATATGACTTTCTTCAAACAAGCTCCAGGAGCATAAATATCGGCTCGGTATTGGAAATTAGCAATGCCAGTACGCTGGACAACAATGACTTTATAGTCATAGGAGATGACGGCGGAGCAATGACTTCAACGAACGTAGGAATACCAGAAGAAGTGGGTGAACAGGCAGTCAGAAAATGGGCGGTCCAAACGACCAATACACCTGGTGCCATTACATTAAGCTTTGACTTAAACGGGCTGGGATACGCGTCTAAAACGACCAACGACTTTTCACTCATCTTAGACACCGACAACAATTTTGCAAATGGTATCTCCAGATTGTTGACGCCCACCTCATGGACTGGGCAGGTAGTGACCTTCACCAATGTGGATCTGAATGGAATCAGCTATTTTGGTTTGGGCACAGCCATAGACCTCCAAATCGATTCGGATATGGACGGAATTCCTAACTATTTTGAGGTCGCCTATGGAACCGATCCTCACAATGGCAATTCGCCGGTAGTAGGCGGAAGCCCTTATACGGACATAAACAGTGAGCTGGGAATTAATAACGACGGTATATCCGATGCACTGGAGAAAATATTGATCGACAATGGCGCCACAGGCCCTGTCACCAGATATACCGACACCGATGGCGACGGCATACCGGACTGGATAGAAGTGAAGTTGGGTACAAATCCCTATAACGGCAATTCGCCTACGGCAAACGGCCATTTGGATAGCGATGGTGACGGACTACCTGATGCCCTTGAGCTGCTGATTGCACAAAAAGGAGGAAGTAACAATGCGTCGTTCACTACAGATACTGACAACGACGGGGTGCCCGATTTTCTGGAGATCGTTAATAATACAAATCCGGCAAATGTGAACCAGCCTTCTAACCAGGGCGGCCTGGATTCGGATGGCGATGGCGTGAGCAATGCCATGGAAGCAACCATTCTCGCAGGGGGCGCTACCGGTCAGGTCAATAAGGAATCAGATACGGATGGCGACGGCATACCAGATTACATAGAAGCGATTACCTATACCGATCCCTTTAATATCTTAGGCCCTTCTGTGCCGGCAAGCCTGGTGATAAGAACTTCCAATGCAGACTTTTCTGTCAGCGGTTCCTCTTGTTTGGAAATCAGCGGCCACCAGTGGATCAACGTGCTCGACCCAAGTGGACGGCTTATCTTCAGCATTAATCCAGTCGGGAATAACCTTGGCTCCACCTGCTATGGCGTGAGAATCATTAACGGCGTTTCTGCGATCAGAACAAATGGCACTGATTATTTTCTGAACAGGAACTGGTGGATAACCCCTGCAAATCAGCCAACCGGCGAAAAGGTATACATCCGGTTTTATGCGCAGGGCACTGAAATGCTGGGCTTGTTGGGCAAAGCAGTTGACGTGGGCATCATCACAGGAGACGTCAGCGAGGCGGATTTCAACAAGGATTATGTCAGGGTGACCAAATATGCCAACTCCAGTTCTTTGGATCCTTTGGTAGAAAGTGGTGAAAAAACAATAATGACCGCAAACCTACGGACATTTGCGACGAACAACAGAGTTTTCACCTTCGGAACCGGTAGTTTCTCGAGCTTCAACGTACATACAAGCACCAATAACCCCTTACCCATTACGCTGCTATATTTCGAAGGACAAGCTGTTGAGCATGGGGTGGAATTACATTGGGCAACATCTTCTGAGACTGATCACGATGGGTTTGAGATAGAAAGAAGCATTAATGGCAAAGATTTCCAGATCATTGGCAGGGTTAAATCTGCTGGAAACTCAATCACCAGACAGGATTATTACTTTTACGATGCATTTCCTCCATCAGGAATGGTATACTACAGGTTAAAATCTGTGGACATCGACGGTGCAATTGATTATTCAAAAATTATAAACTTTACAATACAAGGAATAGAGGAATCGATAGTAGCCTATCCCAATCCCACAAGCGATCTTCTAAATTTGAAGTTCAAGGAAAACCTGTTCGGGGAAGTTCCCGCCATTGCTTTACTTGATATGAGTGGAAGAAGACATTCAGTCAATCTGAGTCAGGTCAGCCACAATCATTTTACTGTACAATTGAGCAGCTTCAGTTCCGGAAGTTATTTTATCGAAATCAGGTATGGCGCCAACAAGGTTGTAAAGCATATTATCAAGAACTAAACTGGTTGTAACTCAAGTATAATGACATAAGAATAGATTCGTCTGTCTCCAGAATTTGTGTTTTAGGGAAGAAAAGAAGAATTTTACATACCATTAACTCTCCTCCTTTTCCAAGGAGGAGATTAAGAGGTGGTTATTATAAAAACATGTGAAATTCTTCTTTCTATAGCGCTTGTAGGTAGAACTGATTAAAGATGTTACACAGCACTCTGAAACAAGTAACAGGCCCTTTGTCAAAGGGCTTGACTATTTTATTTCCTAAACAAAAGCACCAATATCCTCGGCACAGATCTGCGGTCATCATCAAAATATTCTTCCAACTCTACCAGACGTAAACCGGCCTTTTTGGCTGCATTCGTAAAATCAGAAATATGGTGGGTAAAACATTCCACCTCCTGGCGCCCATCCGCGGTGTCAAATCGAGCTCTGGTCCCCTGGTATTGCTTAAAAGGATGCAGCTCGCCCACATACAAAAAACCTCCGGACTTTAAACAAAG
>CAZWQB010000314.1:0-3521 GCA_964636035.1 uncultured Roseivirgaceae bacterium | reverse complement strand
GGGGATCGCCACAGCTTTTCCCGCAAAATGGCGGGAGAAAAGCCTCGCGATGACGGTAGAAACATCCGCAAATCGGTACATTAATTAATCCGCACATCAGAGATTCTCCCGCGCTACTTTGTGCGCAGGATGGCTCCTCTTCGCATGTTTTTTCACTTCTTTGTAGTAGGATTTTGCCAGTTTTTTATCTCCCTCCTGTTCGGCTATTTCGGCAAGATTGATAAGAGAATATAAATAATAACCGGATTCTTCGGCTTCTAACTCCTCCCCGAACTCCAGGGCCCTTTTGTAGTAGTGCTTTGCTTTTTCCAGTTCATCCGCCCTGCTATAAATCTCTCCTAAAAAGAAACCAGCATACCGTCCTGAAGTAGCTTCATATCCTACCATGCTGCTGTCAATTTTGGCTAACAGGTCCAGCGATACCTTTTCTGCTTTTGAAAATTTACCAGTTGAGTACAACAGCCTTGCATAGAAACGATGAAAGTAGGGATTATCAGGAAATGTTTGCGCCAGGTATTCTGCTATCTGCAAAGCTTTCTGAGGCTCATTTTCTTCTATGGCTAAAATCCGCATCAAAAACATCTGCGCTTCTGTACGGGTATAAAATGCGTTTTGAGAGGTGGTACGCAATTGTTTAATCCCCAGCTCTTTGTCTCCCTTTGAAAAGAACCAGAGAATAGGCTTTAGCAAGGGATAATTTTCCGGAATCCACACTGAATAGTAGTTGTACAAAGCGTCGCCAAACATAAACTCCGGACTTAAATCATGCTGTCCGCGGCTGTCCTCCAAATATTGTAAAGAACTTTTACCAGCAAGGGCTGCTTTTCGCCAGTCTTTGCGCTCTGAATACAGCCTTCCTTTAAAACCGTAGGCCGCCGACAAGAAAAATGCTGCTTCTACATCTTCCTCGTTCGCTTCATAAGCTTTTTCCGCCAGATATATCACTGTATCCATATAGGCGAGCAATTTGGCGTCGTATTTTGTTTCGTCCAAACTGGGTACTATTTTCCACCATTCATTCAGCCCCATAAGGAAATAAGGCAAAGGATGTGTAGGATACTTTTGTTTAAGCCACCTGAACTGCTGCTCGGCTTTTTTAAACTTGAAGTTGTACATGTTATTCACCGCCTCAGTAGCTTCTATCTGCACATTCATATCGCTTAGAAGCATGACGGTGTCCTGCGCTGATCCCTTGCCAGGGAAAAGGCCCAAACATAATAGCATCAATAAAAGAAGCCGGCTGAAAATTCTGAAATAATTTTTGCTTGGTGTGATCAATCTTTTCTTCGACATTTTATGAAGTAATTCTCTTTTTCCGGGGTTGATGGCTTTGAATATTCGTTATTAGATAAATGTTCATTTCATAAACGTAATTTGAAAACAAACATTGCTTTTTTGTCTGTAGCTGTTCCTGTTTCATAAGCCACTAACATCGAATGTATAAATTAATTTTTATTGAAAATAATTCAATTTGTTGAAAATTAAATAGGCACTTTTGTATATATGACATCTATCATGAAAAATTTATGCAAGTGTGACTTTAGGTAAATGTAAAGCCTGAAATAACATCGCACCCCTATTCATGTTAATTAATTTTTTAATACAATTGAAATGTGCAATGATCGTTTGGTAAAGTTGACGGTCCTGGTTGACACATCATGCGTTCTCTGCATGGATATAATTTTACAACCTTTAAAATAAAGTTACGATTAACCCTTTATGCTTAGAAAGAGCTTTTGGATTATATTATTAGCTATTATTCTCTTTTGGGGTCGGAAAGAAACCATTGCCTTTTTTTGTGATACAGAGTTGACGCTGGAGCAGGTGATGTTTGAAAACTCGTCTGATACTTTGACCGTTCCTCCGGACTCTGTACTGCAGGAACCGCTGATTTTGACTATTACCGCCCATATCGTCAGAAAAGGGAATGGATTTGGTGGTATCAGGGAGGATATCGTACTGACTGAAATTGACAGGCTGAATGCGGCCTTCGCTGGAACTAACATTTCTTTTGAAGTCTGTACTTTCAATTATATCAACAATGATAAATTATATAACCTGGTAAAATATGACGAGGGAAGACTTCTAGCCTATGATATAAAAAACACCATTAATATTTACTTTGTAAACCAGATAAAATCCGCAAAAGAGGGAAATATTTGCGGCTATACTTACTATCCAACCAACAACCTGGACCATGTATTTATGGCGAAGAATTGTGTAGCGGGAGGCACTACGCTCATTCATGAATTAGGGCACTTTTTTGGCCTTTACCATACGCACGAGTCGCAATTTGGGGTAGAACTTGTGAGCGGCGCCAATTGCGACAAAGCCGGTGATTTGATCTGCGACACACCTGCAGATCCCGGACTACGGGCCACCTTAATTTCAGAAACCTGCGAGTTTACCGGCTTTATAACCGATATTTTTAATACGGCGTACGAGCCCCCCACCAATAACTTCATGTCATACAGTCGTCAAAGCTGTAGAAACATGTTTACTGAAGAGCAGCTTTTTAAAATGAGGCTCAACTACCATTACTTTAAGGGCCATATTAAAAAATTAAATACGGCATTTGAGGTGTCCGATTCTGTGATCGTGCTGGGAGATACGCTCACACTCACGGCTTCAGGTGGTATGGAATATTGGTGGAGCACCGGAGATACTACTGCTCAAATAAAAGTAACACCAGACTCCAGCTCGGTCTATAGTGTAAACATTGTAACTGAAAATGAATGCAATGTTTTTAAAAAATACGCGGTAGAAGTCATTTCTTCTAATTTTATAACCGCCCCGGAAACGGTCTGCGAAAATGAATCTGCCAACATTGTGTTTGATTACACCAAAGAGCATCTCATCTACATGCTCACAGATGAACAGGGGGATGTGGTGTATTCGGCGATGGGGAATGGTGACACCTTAAATATTACCACAAGGCCGCTAGTAAGTACGGAGCATTTTGCGGTTTCAATCTTAGACCCGGAAACAGAACAATACTGGCAATTGAAGGAACCTTTGACCATTGAGGTAATTCCGCTCCTGGATGATGTGGTGCTGAATTTGGAGGTCCCGGAACAGGAGGAAATATGTAGAAGTAGCATTATGCCGATCCGGATAGCAGCCTCTGATACCCTGACCACTTATCAGTTGATGGCGGACGCACAACCCATTGGGGAGCCGAGGTTTGGAAATGGAGAAACGCTCACCCTTTTCACCGCGCCTATTGATAGCACCACCACTTATCACCTTCGATTGGCGAATAGTTGCTATTCAAGCATCAACTATAATATAGTATCGTTCAATGTAGCTGCATATCCGGCCCCCGATGAGGTGAAGTTCACATTGAGTGCCGGAGAGGTGGAAAGAGGCAATCCGGTAACCATTACTGTGGAGAACAGCCTTCCTGAATTGTCATATCAACTCATGCTGAACAACAGACTGCTGGGAAAACCCCGAGATGGCAATAACAGCGATTTAAATTTTGAAACTCCAGCCCTTGTGGAAGATGCACAATTTTGTCT
>CAZWQB010000313.1:0-3529 GCA_964636035.1 uncultured Roseivirgaceae bacterium | reverse complement strand
AGCATTTTTGCGTCAGTTACCTGATCCTGATGGCAACGGATACAATTATTCTGAATTACTTCGATGGATGGCCCCAAGGCTTTAATCACCTCCGGCTCTGCCCTTAAGGTAAAGATCGAAGCATGATAGAGCCCATCCTTTGCTTTAAAAAAATATTGGTTGAAAACATTGTTGTGAGGAACATGGCAATCGTTACAATGGGCTACTTCTCTATGAGAACTGTGGTTCCAGGTAATATACTGCGGTGTCATCAGGTGACAGTTTACACATGCCTGCGGATCATCAGAAAGATAAGATACTGCGTTGCTCAGACGTAGCATATAAAATCCAAGCCCGGCAATGATACCAATTAAAACAGTAGCGGCAGGTCTCCATTGCCTAGGTGGTACCAGACTATAACGAAAAAGAAATCGCTTGAAACGTTGAAATCTTCCCATGGCTTTTTAAAAATTGAAACTTCCAGTTGAAAAAATCTGTGCTATAAAAATCTCACTTTTTTATTTAATAAAATAGTTTTCATACACTTTAATTTTAGAAAGCAGACACTTCACAATGGTTTTGTTCAGGTTTCCGATTTTTTATTGACTCAAAGTCAATTCCCACGTCAGGCGCGAAGAAATCCAAACAATTTCCTGGTTTCGCTACTTAAAATGAAGTACCAGGGCTAAGCAGATCTCACAAAATTTGTATAAATTGTTCATAGAAAGTATGACAAATCTCATGCGTTCAAAAATTTCTTATTAGGTAATTGTAACCCTTTCTGATTTAGCTTGCAAATAACGAACAACTAAACCCGAACCACTATGTCATTTAACCTTCAAAAGTACGGAATTGTAGCAGAGCAAATTTTCCGTAATAGCAGCGTTCCGTTTTTGTATGAGACGGCGCTTAGGCATGAAAAAGGAACCGCAATATCAGACGTTGGAGCCCTCTTGGTTTACTCAGGTAAAAAAACCGGAAGGAGTCCGAAAGATAAGCGGGTAGTGAGACATCCGGCTTCGGAGAACAATGTCGACTGGGGCGCAGTAAATATTGAGATGGACGAGCACACGTTTATGGTGAACCATGAACGCGCAATTGATTATTTGAATACCCGCGACACCTTATTCGTGGTAGATGCTTATGCAGGTTGGGAACCTGCGTATCGGCTAAAAATCAGAATTATATGTACCAGGGCTTATCATGCACTGTTTATGCAAAACATGTTGATTATGCCCACTGATGAGGAACTTTCGGAATTCGACCACCCTGATTATGTCATCTTCAATGCAGGCGATTTCCCTGCCAACAGTTATACCAATAAAATGACTTCCAAGACCAGTATAGATGTAAATATGGAAAGGAAGGAAATAGTTATCCTGGGAACGCAGTATGCGGGAGAAATGAAAAAGGGCGTGTTTTCCATTATGAATTACCTGATGCCCCTCCAAAATGTACTTCCGATGCATTGCTCTGCCACTGTGGGAGAAAAAGGTGATTCTTCAGTGCTGTTCGGTTTATCAGGTACAGGCAAGACTACATTGAGTGCAGATCCAAAAAGAAAACTAATTGGGGATGATGAGCATTGCTGGCATGACGGAGGAATATTTAATATCGAAGGTGGATGCTACGCGAAGGCAATAAATCTTTCGGCCGAAAATGAACCGGATATATTTAATGCCATAAAATACGGTACTGTTTTGGAAAATGTGATTTATGACCCCAAAACCCGAAAGGTTGATTATAACGATGTGTCGATCACGGAAAATACACGGGCATCCTATCCGCTGAATTTCATCGAAAATGTGCAAATTCCTGCCACAGCCGGACATCCTAATCATGTGATTTTCCTTACCTGTGATGCTTTTGGTGTATTGCCTCCTGTAAGCAAGCTTACTCCGGAGCAGGCAGCCTATCATTTTATTTCTGGTTATACTGCGAAGGTTGCCGGTACGGAAATGGGTGTGACCGAGCCGCAGGCGACATTTAGTGCCTGTTTTGGAGCAGCCTTTATGATGTGGCACCCTAATAAGTATGCTGAATTGTTGTTTTCAAAACTTGCGAAACACAATGCCTCAGCCTGGCTGGTAAACACCGGATGGACAGGAGGTGCTTATGGAGAAGGATCCAGAATAAAACTAAAGTACACCAGAGCAATTATAGATGCTATACATCAGGGAGATTTTGAAAATGTGGAGACGATTAAGGATTCTGATTTCGGATTTGAAATACCTACCAGGTGCCCAAATGTGCCGTCAGAGGTGTTGATTCCAAAAAACACCTGGCAGAATAAGGAGAAACATGATGAAGTTAAGCAAAAGCTGGTGAAGCTATTTAAAGACAATTTTAAAAAATATGAATCCAAAGTAAATCCCGAGATAGTAGCCGGAGGGCCCAACAATCGCTAAATAATAAAACATCCGGAATTTATCGCATTCCATTGATAAATTCCGGTTGTTTTTTATTGTTCTACCATCACTTCCCGTCGTGTGACAGCAAGTTGCTTACACGCGGCTGAAATTTTCGACACCGCTTCTTCAATCTGGGCAAGAGTATGTGTAGACATCAGCGAAAATCGTAACAATGAAGACTCAGAAGGTACCGCCGGAGAAATTACCGGATTCACGAACACCTCGTCCCGTAGCATGTGCGTGATTGCAAAAGTTTTATCATTGTCCCTGATGTAAATAGGAATAATGGGGCTTTCAGTATGCCCAATATCCAGACCTTCTTCCGTTAGGAGATGCATTGCATACCTTGTATTTGCCCATAGGTTTTCCATGTGGTGCGGTTCTTCCTGCATGATATCCATGGCGGCACTCACACTGGCGACCGAAGCAGGAGGGAGGCTGGCCGTGAATATGAGCGAACGGGCTTGATGCCTGATGTAGTCAATCGTTTCGCTATCGCTTGCCACAAAACCACCCACTGATGCCAGGGATTTGCTGAAAGTTCCTGTGATGATATCTACGCGTTCATCGAGACCAAAATGAGAGGCCGTTCCCGCGCCACATTTTCCGAACACACCCAGGCTGTGTGCATCATCAACAATTACAGTTGCACTAAATTCTTCCGCGATGTCCACAATTTCCGGCAGCCTCGCGAGATCCCCCTCCATGCTAAACACGCCATCTACTGCAATTACCTTCACTGCCTCCTCCGGAAGGGCCGTAAGTCGCCTGCGAAGGTCCTCCATGTTGTTGTGGGCATATTTGATTACCCTTGAAAAAGACAATCTGGTACCGTCATAAATGGAGGCATGATCGTATTCATCAAGAATCAGATAATCATTGCGTCCAGTCAGACAGGACATCACGCCCAGGTTAGCCAGAAAGCCCGTGCTGAATATCAGGGCATCCTCCTTCCCTGTAAAAGCAGCGATTTTCTTTTCAAGCTCGATATGTATGTCCAGGGTGCCATTCAGAAATCGCGATCCAGCACAGCCGGTGCCATATTTCCGAATGGCCTGTTGTGCTGCTTCCTTTACCCGCGGGTGGGTGATCAACCCGAGGTATGAATTCGAGCCAAACATCAGGACTTTTTTTCCATT
>CAZWQB010000312.1:0-3533 GCA_964636035.1 uncultured Roseivirgaceae bacterium | reverse complement strand
GTGGGGCCGAAAGCACCGATCTCGCCAAACTTTTTTACTATTTCGTAGGGGAAGTAAGCATTCTGGGCCCATTCTTCGATGTTTGGCGATATTTCCTTTTTGACAAAATCTCTGATTGAGCTCCTGATCAACTTTTGTTCTTCAGTAAGTAGGTCGTCAATGAGGTAAAAGTCCGGAGATTCAAATTGATCTGTGGATTTTCTGCCGGAGAACTGCTTCGATTTTTGTCCTGAGTTTATGTCTGACATAGGAATCGTTGTATTTATGAGTAATGTTTATTATTTCAAATTTACACAAATGTTATATCCTTTATGACCTGAATTTAGACAATTTCTACCTAGGGTTTGCTGAAAAGCGCTTTAAGATCAATTATTGACAAAAAATTATCACTATGTACACTTTTTTTCGTTTTTCAGCATTGCAAGGGTTTTGGATAAAAGCCACCGTTTTCCGTGCACCAAAAACTACCTGGAAGATCGTCTTTTCCGGCTAGCCTCAGGCACGCCATCTAATCGTTGGCTTCAGCTCGAAGTATAAAGATACGTCTTCGCTTTGCCGCCTAGTATCTGACGCACCTGAGACTTTTTCAGCAAACCCTACCTAAGAAAATTGATAGAATCCTTGCGCATTTTGTGTATTTTTGTTTTACTGTGTATTCCTCAGGCGGCGGTATGTAAATATGCGACTTCAGTAGATTTTTATTTTTAAAAAGTTTGCGTGATGAATGAAAGTGAGTTAGACCCTAAAGCTGTAGCATTGATAAAAAAGTTGCAGGAAAAATACGCCAGTTCAGGCCAGGATCTGAATGCGTATTTAGAAGGTCTTCTGTATGCCAATTACCTGGCGTACTGGGATTACATTCATCTGGATATTTTGCTCAGTCTTCAAACTCCGAAAACATCGCTACCCGACGAACAGATTTTTATAGGTTACCATCAAATCACCGAACTTTATCTGAAGCTTATTCTTTGGGAGGTAAAACAAATCAATGATTTGCCAGCACCGGACGAAAACATTTTTATTATGAAGATGCAGCGGGTTAACCGTTACTTCGAGCATCTGGCGCATTCCTTTGATATCATGTCAGACGGCATGGCGCAAGACCAGTTTTTGAAATTCAGGATGACGCTTTTTCCCGCGAGCGGCTTCCAGTCCGCCCAGATAAGATTCCTGGAATTTGCGTCTACACCCATGATCAACCTGGTAGCAGAAGAGGACAGGGAAACACAAAACCCCGCTCAGGAACTCAACGGACTGTATGAGAAAATTTACTGGAAAAAAGGTGCTATAGACAAACGAACCGGAAAAAAGACATTGACACTGGAGCAATTTGAAAATAAATATGCCCAGTCGTTTCTGGATAGCCTGAAGGAGCATGAGCATAAAAATCTTTATTACCTGTATGAAAATTACTACAGATACGGCGAAAGGGCGGAAGAAGTAAAGGCACTCATGCGAAGGTATGATCAGCTCGTAAATGTCCACTGGCGACTTTCGCATTATAAGTCGGCGGTAAAATATTTGCTTCAGGACCCGGACGTTTTAAAGGCATCCGGAGGCACGAATTGGCAGAAATACCTTCCTCCGAGGTTTCAGAAGATATCATTTTTTCCACAGTTGTGGAGCCAGACGGAACTGGACAACTGGGGAAAATCATGGGTTTTAAAAGAAGTGTTTCAAAAATTTTCAGAAGACATACATTAAATACCGGATATGCTTCAGAAAATCCTGCTGTACATGCTCTTTTTTATTTTTTTGAATCATTTTTCCGTGGCTCAGCATCTTGAAGTGAAGACTTATTTTGACCAGGAAAAAAAGCTGATCAAAGAAATATACAGTACTACAAAAGCAAATCCGGAGGTTTTGAACGGCTCCTATCAATCATTTTTTCCAACAGGCCGGAAAGAAACAACGGGTTATTATAAAAATAACCTGGCTACAGGCATTTGGACTTATTACTATTTCAATGGGAACCCTAAAATGAAAGGCGAGATGTTGGACAATGAACCGTCGGGTATGTGGACCTATTATTTTGAGAACGGAAATGTAAGTATGCACGGCATTGTGCAGCATGGTGAGCGGAATGGCGAATGGGTGTTTTACTATGAAAACGGGCATAGAAAAAGCGAGGGTGAGTTTCTGCATGGTAAGAAAACAGGGGTTTGGAAATATTATCATGAGGACGAATCGTTGAAGGCCCAGGCGAGGTATGTAGAAGATCGGGCGCTTTATCATGAATTTTATGCTACAGGAAACATCAAAGCGATTGGCTTCAAAAGAGAAGAAAAAAGCGACAGTTTATGGACCTATTACTATGAGAATGGCCTCAAAATGGGTGAGGGAAACTTTAAAGATGGTAGCAGAGTGGGCAAATGGACTTACTTTCACTCCAATGGCAACAAGGCTTCAGAAGGAACTTACGACACTGGCATAAAAAATGGCTACTGGAAATACTATGATGAAAAAGGCACTTTGACTTCGGAAGGAACAGTTGTAGATGACAAGAAAGAAGGGTATTGGAAGCTGTATTATAGTGGCGGCGCATTGAGAGGAGAAGGTGAATTTGAAAAGGGTTCTGGCAGGTACAATGAATATTACGAAAGCGGAATTTTAAAGAAAACAGGCCTTATCGAAGATGATATAAAACAGGGAAAATGGCTTTATTATTACGAGACCGGAGAAATAGAAGGGGAAGCTTATTTTATTGACGGAAAGGGCATCTTCAAAGGTTATTATCCATCAGGTGCGTTAAAAATGGAAGGTTCAATCGAGAACGACCGGCGGGTAGGCATCTGGACGCTGTTTGAGCCCGATGGAGAAATTGCCGGATACTACAATACCGTATATGGTGAACCTGATTTTCAATTTGATGATCTCTATACAGCCAATCTAGGATTGTATACAGACACTATTGCTTATGAAAAGCCCGCCTACAAATTTAAAACCAGGAAGTCCAGGTATTTCCAAAGTCAACTGAATGAATTTAAAGGGATTATAGTTGCTGCAAACCCCTTGGCCATGCCGTTTGGAGACTTTCCTGTCTCTGTTGAGTACTACATGCAGGAGCGACTCGGTTACGAAGTTCAGTTTACGCTTTTACGAAACCCATTTTTTAGTAGCGGCGCTTCGGTGCAAGTAGATGAACTATACGAAAGAGGATTTTCTGTCGCATTCAAACAAAAGTTTTATCAAAATGACAAAGCTTATGGAATGTTGTATCTGGGGCATGAAGTTAGGTTTACCGATACAGACTACAAAGTAAACACCTTCAATAAACAAAGCGCTCCATACAACGAGCTGCTAACCGTGAAGGAAAGTGGCCAAAAATACGAATACTCAGTGTTTCTGGGAAATAGAATAACTCATGACGCAGGTGACGACGGTTTTACGCTCGATGTGTTTGTAGGCCTGGGGATCGGTTACAGAGATTTCGGAAGTAAAAACTATGATGACTTAACCTATTGGATGAAAGAGAAGTTCTCAAAAGTAGACAAAGAGAAAGTTTCCATTCCCGTTAGAGCAGGTTTGACCAT
>CAZWQB010000311.1:0-3550 GCA_964636035.1 uncultured Roseivirgaceae bacterium | reverse complement strand
TCTTCTTTAAGCCTTGCCTCATTGCACAAAATCAACGCAGGAGGAACTGCATTTTCATATAGCGGTGAAGACTGGGAGGTAGACAAATTGTTTAATGGAGGCAGTGTCTATAATTACAGCACGCCTATAGCTGGAACGGGAAACGATAAACTATACCAGGCTTTACGGGAAGGAAGTAACTTCAGCTATAACATTCCTGTTTCAACAAGTGGCCCTTTCTCTTTAAGACTTCATTTCGCAGAACTCTACCACGGTGTCCTCAACTCAAACGGTGCCGGAAGCCGGATTTTTAACACGAATATTGAAAACGGCCAAGGCCAGTTGACCAACTATGATGTGTTAGTTCAGGCGGGAGGCCCTGCAACCGCAGTAACAGAAACTTTTCACAACCTTATGGTGAATGATGGAAGCTTGACAATCAGCTTCACATCTGTTAAAGACAATGCCATCATTTCAGGAATTGAGCTGTTTGCGATTAACGACACCACAAATTATCCCCCAGTAATAACCAATCCCGGCACGGTGTCATATGCGGAGGGAGCGAATATCAACCTTCAGATAGAAGCCAACGATCCAAACGCTGGAGATGCGATAACCTACGCCGCCACGGGATTACCAGGCGCACTAACAATTAATTCGAGTACAGGCTTAATAAGCGGAACCCTTACGGTCGCACCAGGTTCCTATATCGTAACTTTAACGGTTACAGATGAGGATGGGCTCTCTGATCATGAAACTTTTAATTTGATCGTTATCGATGGAAGCATATTAGTTTTGGAAAGAATCAATGCAGGGGGACCCGCTTTCGCATTCAATGGAGAAAACTGGGAAGCGGATGCCTACTTTGATGGAGGTGCAGGCTTTGTGAACACGACACCAATAGCCGGAGCTAACAATGACCAGCTGTATCAATCCCTTCGTAACACCAACAGTTTTTCCTACAACATCCCGGTAAGCTCAACCGGGCCATTTTCTGTATCGCTACATTTTGCTGAAATATGGCATGGTGTGAAAAACTCTAACGGCGTAGGAAGCAGGTTATTTAATGTCAATATCGAAAATGGGCAGGGGCAACTGAGCAATTACGACGTGATTGCTCAGGCTGGCGGGCCAGCCACCGCAGTAGTGGAAACCTTTGAAAATTTAACTGTAAATGATGGTCAACTTACGATTTCCTTCACGGGAGTAGTGGACAAAGCAATCGTATCTGCCATTGTGGTAACAACTTCAGCAAATACAGATAACCTTCCGCCGGTGGTTACGAATCCTGGCAACATCGTGTATCCGCAAGGAGCAACGGTAAGCCTGCAAATTGATGCAACCGATCCTGATGCAGGGGATATATTAATGTATCAAGCAAATGGATTACCCGCCTCTTTATCTATTCACCCGACTACAGGCTTAATAAGCGGCACTCTTGCTGTAGCACCTGCTACATATCCTGTCACATTGGTTGTTACGGATAGCGAGGGCCTTTCCGACCAAGAGGTTTTTGATATCACTATAACAGGAGGAGGAGGTGCAGCGACGGCAACGAGGATTAACGCAGGAGGCGCTTCATTCTCAATGAACGGAGACACCTGGGGCGCAGACCAATCTTATGACGGTGGAGGATCCTACACCAACAACACCCCGATTGCCGGCACTACAAATGATCAATTATACCAGTCTTTAAGAAATACCAGTAGTTTTTCTTATAACATCCCGGTAAACTCGAATGGACCTTTTTCTGTTAGCCTCCACTTTGCAGAAATTTGGCATGGTGTCAAGAATTCAAATGGCATAGGTAGTCGTTTGTTTAATGTCAATATTGAAAATGGACAAGCGCAATTGACCAATTATGACGTAATAGCAGAAGCAGGTGGACCTGCAACGGCGGTAGTAGAAACATTTAACAACTTGATCGTGAATGATGGACAGCTGACCATTTCATTTACCAGTGTGGTGGATAAAGCATTTATATCCGGAATTGAAATTTCCTCAAATAATCTTCCTCCTGTAATAGTTAATCCTGGCACCCACTCATTTTCTGAAGGATCTGCTGTTAATTTACAAATTCAAGCTACTGATCCTGATGAGGATGATGTTCTCAGCTACGCTGCTTCCGGACTACCTCCTACATTATCTATTAACCCGACCACAGGCCTAATCAATGGAACACTTACCGCCAGTTCTGACACCTATCCTGTTTTAGTAACTGTTACTGACAATTATGGCCTTTCAGACCAGGCAGAATTTGATATTGTTGTTACAAATGCGTCCGAATTTTCTATCACAAATCTCAATTCAGGCGGATCTGGTTTTTCCTTTGATGGAAAAGATTGGAGTGCAGACCAGTTCACCTCTGGTGGAAAATTATACTCCGATGGTACTCTTCCAATTTTGGGAACCTTTAATGATCAACTTTACCAAACAAGCCGCTATGGAAATTTCTCTTACAATATTCCCGTAAGCTCAACAGGCCCTTTTACTGTCATTTTACATTTCGCAGAAATCTACCATGGCATAAAAAACACGCTGGGAGTTGGAGCGAGGGTGTTTAACGTAAACGTGGAAAACGGTCAGGGACAATTAATGAATTATGACATATTCGAAAATGCCGGAGGATCAGCCACTGCCATCAATGAAATTATCGATGAAATAATGGTTAATGATGGCAATCTTACTATTACTTTTTCAAAGGTGGTTGACAATTCGCTGATCTCCGGAATAGAAGTCTTCCCTACTACAGGCTCGTTAAATAATAACCTTGAGCAGGCTGCCTCCATTAAAAATACTCACGAAGACGAATCTTTGGCTGAATATAGCATAAAAATCTATCCAAATCCTGCGCGAGATCATTTGAATGTTGAAATGCACTTACTAGCGGATGAAAGAATAACCTTCGAGATGTTTGACGTGATGGGAAGCCGATATGATTTGGGAACGTATAAAATAGAAAAAGGATCTTCCAAAATACCGCTAGATCTTTCTTCGATAAAACCAAAAGCAGGAATATACTTTTTAAAGTTGAGCTCGAAGAATTTCTTAAAAAACGGATACAGAATTGTTATTGATAACTAACTGAGCCCGCTACTATTGATTTAGAATTTTAATTGCCCCTTTTTATGAACTACAAATCCTATCTAAAACTTCCTTTGGTAGCAACGGAATTTGCGCTTCAGGTAAAAAGCACAAAACATGACTTTAGAACCAAAAGGAGAATTTTTAAAACATTAATTTCTCTTTACCTGAAGAAGCTCGGTAACAATAAACAAGGAGAGGTTTCACAAAACATCTTAGGTTTTAAAGTTTATGCTTATAGCTATAAGACGCTGTTCTATTTATTTCAGGAGATATTTATTTCCGAAGATTATTATTTTGAATCGAACAATCCGTCACCTAAAATTATAGATTGTGGGTCAAATATTGGGATGGCAATTTTTTACTTCAAAACCCTTTATCCCCAAAGCCACGTCATCGCATTTGAACCTAATCCACACGCCTTCAGACTACTGCAAAAAAATGTAGAAGAAAATAATTTAGACAACGTAGAACTATTTAATAGTGG
>CAZWQB010000310.1:0-3570 GCA_964636035.1 uncultured Roseivirgaceae bacterium | reverse complement strand
AGTGTTGTACTAGCAGACGAAACAATCGAAATGGCAGAAAATTAATAGCTCCGGCATTTTAGGAATATTCTCATGCTTTAGGGTTCCCACTAAAGCATGAGAAAGCCTGGCATTCCATCAGGCACTAAGCCGAACGGCTCAATTTATGGATGATTGTTACCAATCCTAACTCACCGTTTCATAAGACCCTTCGCACAGGCCTTTTAATTTCTTTAGTGCTTTCGGCCACATTTCTTCAAACATGTGTGCCCATTCTTCACTTGTTTCGATGTCTACTATAAATATGGTGGCTTGTTCGTCTACCTTTTGCAGCGTATAATTCTCATAAAAGTCCGACCATTTTTTAGCCTCATCGCTTGTGGTGTCTTCCTGGCCATTAGACACTATTCCTTTGTGCCGGATAGAAATGTGCTCAGGATAGTAGCTTTTTGCAATTTCCGATACCATCCCGCTGACGTTGCCCTCTTCATCGGGACCCAGAAAATGGATGGTATCGCCCTTATTCCATCCTCCTTCAAAGAAGGAACCGGGGTGAAACTCACTAGCCCAGATTCTGTATTTGGCATCGTTGACAACGGCATCCCAGATTGTTTCCCTGGACGCCTGAATAGTGGTTTCAAACTGTAATTTTTTCATATCGTTAATGCTTTGACTTTAGAAAAAGATGTTGATATAAAATTACGGCTTAAAGTTCTGCGCAATGGGGTTGATTTGCGACATCTTGTGGGGTGGTTTACGCCATTAATTAATGGGAATTTAAACTGTTTTGAAGTTTAAGCATAGTCCCTGGCCAGTAAGGGCACTATGTAAGAACATCTAAATATTGGGATTCCTGTGGTTTTACGTCAATATTTTCAAATGTCGGGTAAATGTCGGGTGAAGTTTATGCTAATTTTTTGGACAATCTGCGTCTTCAAACTATCATTGTTCAAAAAATAGAGCGGCTTTAGAATAGTCTTTTTATTATTCTTTTAACTGATCTGTTGTAGATAGTGGCACTCTATTTTGAGGAAGATTACTTGTCAATAAAAAGCAAATAAAATGAAACAACCTGAACTTGGCAAAAAGATATCCGAGCTTCGAAAAGCAAAGGGATTAACGCAGGAAGAACTTGTAGAAAAGTGCAACATTAGTGTACGTACCATTCAAAGGATAGAAACGGGGGAGGTGACTCCCAGAAGCTATACCGTTAAGACTATTTTAACAGCACTCGATTACGACCTGGAGCAAATTGCTGAAAAGGATCCGGGGATGCTTGAAGCCAAATCAGGGGCGCTGAGAAATTTATTGCTCATCGATATCGATCTTAACAAACCATCAGAATTTATCAACAAGCAGTTAAGAATAGCCTGGATTTTCGGGATTGTTTATTTTGTCCTAGGCTTTTTAGAAGGAGCAGCGGAGTTTACAAGGGTGAGTGGAGATGAACTGCTATTTGGTGGAACGGCTTATGTGGTTATAAAAGTCCTGGTGCTGATTGCATACATATTTTTCCAGCGCGGCTTTATCATGATTGGCGGACTCTTTAAAAATTACCTGCTCAAAATTGTATCAATCGTGCTGATTGGGATCAACGTGCTGATCATTGGCTACGATATTGCTTCTATTTTCTACGATGCCTTTGAACGGGAGATTGTGCTCATTGGGGCTTCAATATCCTATGGCGCCATCGGGATCATTTACGGCATCGCCCTGACCCGCCTGGAGGGATCGCTTGGCACATTTGCCAAACTGGCCGGAATTTTGGAAATAATTGCAGCCTGTTGCTTCATATCCGTGGTGCTGTTCCTGGTTGGATTTATTGTTCTGATCCCTGCAGAATTGTTTGAGATCATACTGATTTTTAAGGCTATAGAAATAATCAAAGCGAAAGAAGAAAGTCCGGGCCTGGCTTAAACTTGTGGACGTTGATAGAACTCAAGCGGAGTAAGCCAAATCTAAAATACTACTCCAACCCTTAGATCAAAATTCTCCGCCACATGTCCATGCGCCTTCAGCGAAACCCCCGCTAACAAGTACTGGTTAATTTGATAGGCCAATTCATAGCGTTGATAAAACTTCTTCTCGGTAAAATTGAAGGGCTTATAGAGGTAATACAGCATTTGCTGATTGAAATTAAACCTACCAAATATAAAGTGGTGCCCTATTCCTGCTCCCAGGACATAGGGCGCCTTTTTCTTTTCTCCCGATGATCCTTCGGAAAGTGTATTGTCTCGGACAAACTCCAAACCGGCGCTGACTGCATTAAAATTAGCAATTCTGGTTTTAGCGCCCCCGGCAATGCCAAATAAGAGTTTTGATTTCTCCGGCGAATCAGCAGTCGCAGCCTTGGTTTTTCTTGTAGCAAAAATTCTTCCCCATCCTAAAATGCGGCCTTTTTCTATGGAAACTTTTTCCCGATCTACAAGGGCGATGGGATTAATGACATGGTCAATACCCAATCCGATCATCGGAAAATTCATGCCTTTGTTGGGCTGCTTAAGGCCTCCGTTGGAAATGTGATTGTAATGGGCGGTCAGGTTGAGCTGCCAATTTTCGGTGAGTCTGTAGTTAAGTGCCAGATTTAGAAGCACAATAAAGCTGATAGGCGAGCTATAGAAAGTATTTGCAGGATTGCTTTCTTCGTCATACACCTGATCGAGGTAAGTAATTCCTGCACCTGGCCGAAAAGATACAAAAAAATCTCTTTTAAAGGTCAGTAGCGGCTCTGCAAACAAAATGAGGTTGTAAGAATTTCCTAACTGGGATGGGTTTTGATAATTAAAATAAGCAAAAGACAAGCCTACTTTTGAATAGCAATTACACTGCTCCCAGGCATTTTGACTAAGGTTTAATTTACTCCATTCTGCCTGAAAACCAAGGGGAGCGGTAGCTGCAATTTCACGAAGATCGCGGGAATGAGGAATGATAAATCCCGCTTGAGACTTAAAGCCTAGGATGGTAGCTGTTTGGTTGTTTTTCTGCGCCCATACAATTGAAGGAAATAATAGAAAAACACCACAAAATAGCCGTAACCATCTTTTGTAACTTTCTAATAAAGGTCTCCGGTTGCCCATGATCTTTGTTTTCGCTCAACTTGCTCTTTTATAAAAATAATTTAATGCGGTGTTGTTTAATATAATTTTTGACTCTTCCAGGAAGGTATCAGCCTTGGTTCGATCAGATTTTTAGGAAAATTACATTGGGAGCCTTGGGAAATGGAGCAATAGCCGTTAATTATAAAAATTGCCAGAAGTACGTAATATTTGTAGAAACATCTAGACGTGGGAACCTGTGCTGTTGGCAGCACCATCCGTATGGAGGATTGTTGCGAAATATTTGGTACCTACGGCACCATCCCCAGATTATTTTCCGATTCTACAAATATTTTGCCCCTCTGGGGCTATGGCTTTCCGCATAGCAGTTAAATTGTCGAACTTAGGTTATCATTTATTGTCTCTTAGCCTAAAATTTTACCATTTCTATAGCTCCATTGATCCTGGCTACAATCAATTATCGTGGCTGGGGTCCGTTTATATCATTCATGTACCTTATGGAAAACGAAATACTTAAAAAAATCACATTGGTCAT
>CAZWQB010000309.1:0-3617 GCA_964636035.1 uncultured Roseivirgaceae bacterium | reverse complement strand
ACCACGCCCACCCGCCAGCCGGCGTGGAGCGAGAGGTCGAGGTCGGACAGGAGCAGGCGTTCGCCGCGGCGGAGGGCGAAATTGCGGAAGGAGATCATCCGCGCAGTTTACCGGGCTGCACGGCCGCGCCCGGCTGCGGTAACGTCGGAATCGCGCCGGCGGGGCGTGCAACGGGGATCCGCGGGATGGCGATGCAGCTCAGCGTGCAGGTCGCGGCCTGGCTCCATGCCCAGGTGGTCGCTGGCGCGCCACTGGGCCAGGTCCAGCCGGCCCTGGTCCGCCAGGGCTTCAACGAGGTCGAGGCGCGCCAGCTCTACAACGCCGTGCTCACCGATCCCGATGGCTTCAGGGCCGGCTTCTCGCGCGCTGCCGCGGGGGCACCGCCCATCGCCCACCGGCTTCCCACCGGCCAGGTGCAGGCACCCGTCGCCCGTCCCGATGACGGCGCAGATGCCGTTGGCGAGGCCGCCTTCCTGCCGGTGGCCGCGATCCCCGGCGACATCGGGCACGCCATCGCCTGCGACCACGGCCAGGTCCGCATCGCCTTCCGGCTGGCGCGCCCGCATGTGGTGCTGTTCGACAACGTGCTCACCCCTGCCGAGTGCGACGCGCTGGTGGCCGAAGCCGCGCCGCGCCTGCAGCGCGCCGGCGTGGTCGATTCCGGGCGCGGCGGGGCCATGGTCGACGGGCGCCGCACCAGCGAGCTGACCGTCGTCAAGCGGGGCGAATCGCCGCTCGTCGCCCGCATCGACGCCCGCATCGCCCGCATCACCGGCGTGCCGGTCGAACGAAGCGAGCCGCTGCAGCTGATGCGCTACGGCGTGGGCGCGGAATACCAGCCGCATTTCGACTATTTCCATCTCGACCAGCCCGGCGAGGCAGCCCTGCTCACCCTGGGCGGCCAGCGCGTCGCGAGCCTGGTGATCTATCTCAACGACGTCGAGGCCGGCGGCGAAACCACCTTCCCCCGCAGTGGCCTGTCGATCGCCCCGCGCAAGGGCAGCGCCGTGTACTTCGCCTATACCGATGCGCAGTCGCGCACCGACGCCCTGTCCTTCCACGCCGGCGCCCCCGTCGCCCGCGGCGAAAAATGGATCGCCACGCGCTGGATGCGCGAGCGGACCTACCCCGGACTTCCCCCGACCCCAAGCGAAAGGATCCGCCCATGAGAACCGCCCCCCTGGCCCTGGCCCTGGCCGCCGCGCTCGCCCCCGCCCTGCCTGCCCTGGCGCAGGATCCCGCCCCCACGCGCCGGGACGCCACCAGCCTCGACAACGTCATCGTCACCGGCACGCGCGTCAGCGACCGCACCGTGGCCGAATCGCAGTCGCCAATCGACATCGTCACCAGCGAAGCGCTGCAGGCCACCGGCACCACTGAGCTCGCCACCGCCCTGGCCCGCGCCCTGCCCTCGCTCAACTTTCCGCGCCCCGCCCTGACAGACGGCACCAGTGCGATCCGCCCGGCGCAGCTGCGCGGCCTGGCACCGGACCAGGTGCTGGTGCTGGTGAACGGCAAGCGGCGGCATGCCTCGTCGCTGCTGAACCTCAACGGCACCATCGGCCGCGGCTCGGCGCCAGTCGATCTCAACACCATCCCGATCTCGGCCATCGAACGCGTTGAAGTGCTGCGCGACGGCGCCTCGGCGCAGTACGGCTCGGACGCGATCGCCGGCGTGGTCAACGTGGTGCTCAAGGGCGCCTCCGAAGGCGGCAGCCTTTCGGTGAGCCACGGCCGGCATTCCGCCGGCGACGGGTCGCAGCACCAGCTCGCGGGCGACACGGGCCTGTCCCTGGGCGGCGAGCGCGGCTTCATGCACGTCTCGGCCCAGCTCAACCAGCAGGCCCGGACCAACCGCGCGCGGCCCTTTGCCGGCACGCCGGCGCCAAACCAGCCGGCGCTGGGCCAGAAGGCCTTCGTGATCGGCGATCCCGAGGTCGACGCGGCCGCGGCCTCGTTCAACGCCGGCTTCGACATCAGCGACACGCTGGCGCTGTACGGCTTCGGCACGATCAGCAACCGCGACATCACCTCGTTCGCGTTCTTCCGCGCGCCAGGCAACACCTCGCAGAACATTCCATCGATCTACCCGGAGGGCTTCCTGCCGGAGATCAACAACATCTCGCGCGACCGCGCCATCGTCGCCGGGCTGCGCGGCATGTTCGGCGAGGCCTGGAACTGGGACCTCAGCTTCAACCACGGCTACAACAACCTCGAATTCTTCACCCGCAACACGCTCAACGCCAGCATCGGGGCCAGCTCCCCGACCTCGTTCTACGACGGCGCGCTGGAGACCACGCAGAACATCGCCAACTTCGACCTCAGCCGGCAGCTCGACTGGGGCCTGGCCTATCCGGCGGCACTGGCGATGGGCGTGGAGTTCCGCAACGAGAAGTGGAACCAGTCGCCGGGCGAATACGGCTCGTACGCGCAGCCCGACCTCGGCCGCCCCGGCGGCGCGCAGGGCTTCGGCGGCTTCGCGCCCGAGGTGTCCGGCGCGTACAAGCGCGACAGCCACGCGGTCTATGCGGGACTGGAAGCCGACTTCAGCGAGAATTTCTCCGGCGGCATCGCAGGCCGCTACGAGGACTACGACGACTTCGGCAGCCAGGCTTCGGGCAAGCTGTCGGCACGCTATGCCTTCACCGACGCCGTCGCGCTCCGCGGCACCGTGGCCAGCGGCTTCCGCGCGCCATCGCTCGCGCAGCAGTACTTCCAGACGGTGAGCACGATCTTCCTGCCGGGCAACCCGGTGCCCTTCGAGATCCGCACCTTCCCCGCCTCCAGCGCGGTGGCGCAGGCCTTCGGCGCCGAGGCGCTGCAGCCGGAGGAATCGCTGTCCTACAGCCTTGGCCTGGTGCTGCAGCCGGTGGAGGCGCTCTACGTCACCATCGACGCGTACCACATCGAGGTCGACGAACGCATCGCGCTCTCGTCCAACCTCACCGGCGACGCGGTGCGGAACCTGCTCGAATCGCGCGGCATCTTCGGGGTCAACGGCGGCCGCTACTTCACCAATGCGATCGACACCCGCACCCGCGGCATCGACCTGGTGGCCAGCTACCGCACCGACCTCGGCAACGGCAGCCTCAACCTCACCGGCGGCTGGAACTACACCGACACCGAGATCACCCGCATCGCGCCCAACCCGGAAGAACTCGAACAGGCCGGGCTCAACCTCGAGCGCATCGACCGCACCGAGATCGGCCGCATCGAGGACGGCTTCCCGAACACCAAGCTGCTGCTCTCGGGCACCTGGTCGCTGGCGTCCTGGGATTTCACCCTTGCCGGCACGCGCTATGGCAGCGTCACCTCGCGCTCGGCGAACCCGGTCAACGACCAGACCTACGACGCCAAGTGGCTGCTCGACGCTTCGGCCGCCTACCGGCGCGACAACTGGACCTTCACCCTGGGCGCCGACAACGTGCTCAACGAGTATCCGGACGAGAACATCTTCGCCAACTCCACCAACGGGCAGTTCCCGTACAGCAACCTCTCGCCCTTCGGCTTCAACGGCGCCTACGTGTACGGGAAGATCGGCTACGCCTGGTAAGCCCCGCGCATGCCGCACCACACCGAACTCATCGCGATCCTGACGGTCGGCTTCGTGCTGGCCT
>CAZWQB010000308.1:1970-3630 GCA_964636035.1 uncultured Roseivirgaceae bacterium | reverse complement strand
GCAAGACACGCTGTCGGAAGCCGACCTGAAGGAAGCGCTGCTGTCGGTGCCTTCCAAAGGCGAGGGTATCCTGGGTCGTGCGGTGGATCAAGGCGTTGATTTAAATGAAATTCTGGATGAAGTGCGCCAGCACTACATCGACCGGGCGCTGAGCGAAAGCGGCGGCAATAAGAGCAAAGCCGCTCAGCTGCTGGGGCTGAATAATTACCAGACTCTGAGCCACTGGATAGAAAAATTAGGCATGGAATAATCCTGGCCCGCCCTTTGCCATACCCCGTGCATGGAAGAAGAGGGGTCTATGAACAGAATAAACTTTATGCAATCCACCAATTTCGAATTTCTCCGGCTGCACAACCCGTTATTGGCTGATATGGGCGGGCTGGCCGAAGCCGTACTCTACATCGACCCGGGCAGTGCACTGACCCGCTTGCGCGCATTTGCCGAAGAAGTGGTGAAGTCCATTTACAAGGAAGAGCGCCTCCCCAGAGTGCCGCAAGCCAGCATGCATGAGATGGTCAAGGCGTCGGTTTTTACCTACTGTGTCGATCGCAGTCTCATCAATAACATCAATTACGTTCGTGTCGAAGGTAATCAAACCGCCCATGGCGCTACAGGCGAGCTGCGCAATGCGATGACGAGTCTGGGTATGGCCCACCAATTGGGCATGTATCTGGCCATCAAATATTACGGCTTGAAGAAAGCCGACGTCCCGCCCTTTAAGGATATTGTCGATTCCCGCAAGGAACTGTCGGCCCTGAAAAAATCGGTGGAGACGTATCAGAAAGAGCTGGAAGACAAAACCCGGCAACTGAACCTTCATCTGGATCAGATGGATCAATCCCGGCAAAAAACCTTTGCCAACGAACCTGAACCCACCGAGGCGGTAAAAGCCCACAAACGCGAGCAAAGCCAGCAGGTAGCCAGCGCACTCGGCTGGAACGAGGCAAAAACCCGCAAGCTGCTCATCGACGCTATGTTACGCCAGGCCGGCTGGGATGTCGGCAATCCGGATCAGGTCAGCACGGAATACGAAGTGCAGTTTCAAAGCACCACGAGCGGCAAGGGCAGGGTGGATTACGTTCTCTGGGGTGACAACGGCCAGCCGCTGGCCGTCATCGAAGCCAAAAAGCCTGCGCAAAGCGAGCAGAACGGGCGCGAACAGGCGCGTGCCTATGCGACGTCACTGGAGAAAATGGGCTTCCAGCGGCCCGTGGTGTTTTACACCAATGGGTATGAAACCTTTATCTGGGATGATGTCCATTACAATACTTGCCGCGTTATTTATGGCTTTTACAGCAAAGACAGCCTCGATTACCTGATTTACCAGCGTAACTACCGCGAACCGGAACTGGAGCGGTTTAACCCCAACCCGACGATCGCCGATCGCCCCTATCAGATTGAAGCGGTAAAAGCCGTCGCCAAACGCTTTCAGGACCAGCGCCGCAAAGCCCTGATCGTCCAGGCCACGGGTACCGGCAAAACCCGAGTCGCCATCGCCATTGCAGAGCTTTTGCTGCGCACCGGCTGGGGCAAGCGCGTGCTGTTCCTCTGTGACCGCAAAGAGTTGCGCACCCAGGCCGATGAAGCCTTCAAGCACTATCTGCCCGGCGAAACCCGCTGCGTGATCGGCGAAACCAATCGCATCGACACCACCGCCCGC
>CAZWQB010000308.1:0-1870 GCA_964636035.1 uncultured Roseivirgaceae bacterium | reverse complement strand
GCCGGCAAGGACATTGGCCGCAAGATTTTCAGTGAAAGCACCGACCGAATTATTCTGGAAAATCTGATGCAAAACGGCATCAAGGATGAGACCGGTTCCCTCGTCGGCAAGACCATCGTGTTTGCCCAACGGCAAGACCACGCCGAACATCTGGAAAAACTCTTCTGCAAGCTGTACCCGCAGTATGGCACCCGCGTGTGCAAGGTGATTCACGGCAATATTCCGCGCGCTGAAGATCTGATCAAGGAATTCAAACAAAAGGGCGGGGATTTTCGCATTGCCATTTCCGTTGACATGCTCGACACGGGTATTGATGTACCGGAGGTGGTCAATCTGGTATTTGCCAAACCGGTAAAATCCTACGTGAAATTCTGGCAGATGATCGGGCGCGGCACACGCCTGTGCCTGAACCTGTTCGGCCCCGGCAAACACAAAACCGAATTTTTGATCTTCGACCACTACGGCAATTTCGAATATTTTGAACAGGAATACAAAGAAGCGGACAGCGGCATTGGCAAATCCCTGCTGCAAAACCTGTTCGAAGCCCGCATCGATCTGGCGGAATCCGCCTTGAAGCTGGGCCACCGGGAGGCCTTCGACACCGCACTCACTCTCATCGCCGCTGATATAAATGATCTGCCCGATACCAGTATTCCGGTAAAGCGCGAGCTGCGCACCGTGCATCAATTGCAACAGGCCGGCCAGCTGCAAAAGCTGGATGCCAGCGTACTGCACGCACTGCGCGATAAAATTGCGCCGCTGATGGGCGTGCGCGTACTGAGAGATAAGCACGCCACCCAACTGGACAAACGCATTGCCGACATCGAAAAATGCTTTGTCGAACAGGCCGCCTGCCTGGAAGACGGTCGCGACGACCTGCTTTCGGATCTGGACGCGCTGGCCATCAATATCCAGGCCGTGCGCCAGAAGGACACCGTTATTGCCGAAGTGCGCAGTGCGGAATTCTGGCAGAACCTGTCCATCGAGCGGCTGGAAAATGTGCGGCAGGCGCTGCGCGGCATCATGAAATACCGCCAGTCAGCTGCCGGTCTGGCGCAGGCGACACCCACCACCGGCACGTCCGACGGCGGCGTGCAGGAGACCGAGCGCAAAGTCTCCCTCGGCAGCGAAGCGGAAGCCGCCCAATATCGCCGCAAAGCCAAAGCCGTGCTGGAAGAGATGATCGCCGGCAACCCCGTGCTGCAAAAAATTCGCGAAGGCCAGCCCGTGCGGCCGGATGAGCTGAGCACACTCACCTCAACCATTCTCACCAGCCACCCCGGCGTCAAACTGGACGTGCTCAACGAATTCTATGCACGCACCGCGGATCAACTCGACGTGACCATCCGCGAGTTGATCGGTATGGACTCAGCCGTCGTGGAGCAGCACTTTATGCAGTTTCTGCAGGACCACCCCGAGCTGACCCACCTGCAGGTGCGGTTTTTCAACCTGCTTAAAAACTACCTGGCCCAACACGGCACCATCACCGTGGAAAAGCTCTACGAAACCCCCTTCACCGATCTCTCCCATGAGGGAATTGACGGCGTCTTCAGCCCCGCCGATGTCACGACACTGGTCAACGCGTTGCAACCGTTTCTCCCGCCGGAGGCCAACCGATGACGAACCCAACACAGGTACCGGCCGACCTGATCGAATCCATTAGCAGTCTGGTCAGCGAAGCGCGTGTGCAGGTTCAGCAGCAGGTCAACGCCCGCATGGTGCAGACCTACTGGCAGATCGGCCAGCTGATTGTGGAGCACGAGCAGCAGGGCGCTGTCCGGGCCGAGTACGGAAAACAGCAACTGCAGCAACTGGCCAAAGCCCTGCAGCGCCGCGTGGGCAAAGGTTTCGACGAGCGTAACCTGCGCAA
>CAZWQB010000307.1:0-3642 GCA_964636035.1 uncultured Roseivirgaceae bacterium | reverse complement strand
CTGATTCGGCTAAAGCCAAATCTACACCCGTTGCAGCTCTTTCGGATTTGCAATCCAGAAGCAATAATTGGGGATTTGCAATCTGGTTCAGCGTTTGCTGATACAGCAGCATTGTAAATGCTACATTTAGATGGGCCGTGATTACAAATCCCCACCAGCGGCTTTATAGGTCACTAGCGGTAGTAGACCGATGAGCAGCTATTCCTGACCGCACCTGATTCGGCTAAAGCCAAATCTACGCCCGTTGCAGCTCTTTCGGGTTTGCAAACCGGAAGTAATATTGGGGATTTGCAATCCGTTTTTAGCGTTTGCTGATGCAGCCGCAGTTTAGATGCTTCATTAGATGGGTTGTGATTACAAATTCCGACCAGTGGTTGGATCATCGTAGCTCCCCAACCCTGATAAGGGTTGAACATGAATAAAAGAATACCAATACAGTAACCCAACCCTCGAAAGGGTTGAACATAAACTGCCCGCAGCAAACAAAAAAAGACCAAAGCGAAGCCTTGATCTTTTAATTTATTAAAGGTTATAAATTTATTTTTTTATTCTCAGGCTGTCCAGTTCCTCAATGAGTTTCTCTTCATTGATTTTTGGAAGAGGAGTCATTTCCATTTGATTTAGTTCCAGATAATAATAGCTTCCCTGATAATATAGGTACAGGCTCTTTCCTGATACCGTGTTGAATTCAATAATTTCGTAAGGTATATTTTTAAAGTCACCATACAAATACAGCTTGTTGTTATAGAATTTATAGTGGAAGCTATTGGTATGGTCACCTTTACTTTCAATCTCTACCGTACTCAATCCATCAGTAACAATACTTTCTTCCAGCTTATTTTTTGGCGCTTCTAATGCTGTATTGCTTTCTTCAGGGTGTTCGTCTTCAAAATGCTCTATAACTTTTGGTTTCACCACTTCTACAGCTTTTTCTGTTTCTGATGGCGTTTTTTCTGCTACTTTCGCTTCCTCAGGCTTGGCAGCTTCCAGCGTTTCAGATGGTGCCTTTGCAGTTTCTTCGATTTTTTCAACTTCTTCCAGAGGAATGATGGTCTCCGCATTTGTTTTGGCTGGAGCATTTTCCGGGATGGACTCTACCTCATACAAAGGAGTTTCAATCTTTTCTTCCAGTTGCACCTGATTTGAAGTGTTTTCAGGTTCCTGGGCCGCAAAATAGTAAACGCCTAAGCCCACTGCAGCAGTAATAGCAGCCGTAAAAGCAATTTTTAATCCGGTGAGATTGCCGCTATACGACGCAACATTTACCTGATCAAGCCTGGATTTTAGCTCTGCTTTTCTATATGCTTTTAAAGAACTGATAATTTCTTGTTGTAATTGAAATTCAGCCTTTAAAGCAGGGTCAGTCTGAAGACTTGCTTCAAAAGCTTTCATCTCATCTCCAGACATGTTGCCTTCAAGATAATTTTCAATTTGTGCTGTATAATCAAATTTTTTACTCATATCAATCTAAAAAATCACTGGCTGAATATTTTGATTTTATCAATTTATCTAGTCTCTGTTTGCACTTATATTTTTTAGTTTTCGCCGTATCCGGATTGGCAAAGTCCATTTTTTCTGCAATTTCATTCATAGACATGCCATCGAAATAGTAATAGGTCAAGACTTTGCGACAGGTTTCCCCCAGTTCATTAATGCACTCATTAATGATCTTGATCCGCTCTTCTTTGTCATCTTCGATGTATTGGGAACTATCCTTCTCCTCATTGCTCAATTTTCCTTTTCTGTCCAATTCCTTCCGCCAAAGATTCAAGCAAATGCTATATAAATAAGTACTGATTTTTGAGGTAAGGGTAAACTTGCCTCCAATAGCTTTTTGCCAAAAAACAATGAGCGCTTCCTGATAGACGTCTTTTGCTTCTTCTTCTGAGCCATTATTCGATACAACAAGCTTTACCATCATTCGGTAATACTTTTTATATAGATAATCTAATGCTCCTTCATCCCCCTTACCTATCCTTGCAAGAATCTCACTGTCATTCATTATAAAAAGCTGCAGCTTTATTAGTTAATACTTATTTTGTTGAAATGGTAACCTACCGGAGATATTTAAATAATCCAAACCTTGAAAAGTGCCTCCTGGGTTTATTTAAGGTTAGTTTCAAATCTAAAAGTACGCTAATAATTATTCTATAACCAAGCAATTTACACTAAAATAACACGTTCATCAGTGACTATAAACACTTTATCCTCAGCAGTAGTCCGAAGTGGTGTACAGCCCGTGAAGTTCCCAAAAGCAGGTAAAATAGCTTGTTTTGGTTTAAAATAAAAACAAGGAAGTACTATTTTTTGTCGTCCGGCTCCCGATAATCTTACACCGGGATGTAGATGTCCGGATACATTATAAAGCCCCTCTTCAAACGAGATACCATTCAATGGTTCATGAGAAAAAATAAATGGCGCCACTATGAAATTCTTTTTATGAACCTGTAAGTCACAGTCTTTGTAAAGTACATCGGGCAAAATATCATGGTTTCCTTCTACCAGATGTAATTTAATTTCTCGTTTTGTGTTGCACCAGTTTTTAAAAAATGTCCACTCGTTATTCCAACTGCTATGGAACAAATCGCCTAAAAAAACTATTTCTTTGGGATCATATAAATTGATCAAATATTCCAGGCGTAAATAATCCTCCTCGTGCACCTGCATCGGAACCGGAATTCCTGCCTTCCTGAAATGGCTGGCTTTGCCCAAATGCAGATCCGATACAATTAAAGTTTCTTTTTCCTTCCAAAAAACTGCCTTTTGGGGCAATAACAATAGTTCCTGACCAAGAAATCGAAAATTGTAAAAATAAGAACCCGCTGCCATAAGGGGTGCAAAGGTATGATTTTTACTGTGAACGGGGAAGTGCTGAGGCAAATTGACGACGGGAAAAGTTTGAACTATGGACTTTTGCCCCCTCAGCCATCTGGACTATGCCCAGGACAGCTCCCCCTTAAGCGGAGAGGCCATAACCATGAAAGTTTAGCTTCAATTCAGCTTTACCAAACCTCGAGATTTTGGAATCTTTGCACACTTTTAAACAATGTACTCCTTTTGTTACGGATGCTGCAAGGTTTAGTAAAGCGGTTTTTCTTTAAACTTTAAACCTAAACTATGAACCATGAACCCTGAACCCTGAACTATGAACCCTGAACCCCGAACCAATCAAATCGTCCATCCGCCATCAACAGGCATGGTAACGCCATTCACGGGGCTTCCGTATTCGGATAGCAGGTAAAGCGCACAGACCGCAATGCTACTGATATCTACAAAGGAGCGGTTGGGTTGGTTTTTTAAGATAATTCGCTGTACAACCTGTGCTTCAGATAAATTAAGCGCCAACTGGTGATCTGAGATTTCTTCCTCTACTTCAGGCGTTCTTATTTTCCCGGGTGCGATGGTATTGCAGGTGATGCCGAATTTTGCTCCTTCAAGGGCCAGCGATTTGGTGAGGCCGCTGATGGCATGGCAACACATTGTATACGCAGATTTATACTCAGCGGTAGTCAGTGAGTAGGGGGAGGTGATATTGATGATTCGGCCAAATTTTTGTTTTTTCATCATTCCCCAGGCGGCTTGGGTTATCAAAAATGTGCTTGTCAGATTGTTTTGAATTAAAAGATTCCACTTTTCTAAAGG
>CAZWQB010000306.1:1279-3671 GCA_964636035.1 uncultured Roseivirgaceae bacterium | reverse complement strand
GAATTTCTGACGATTATTGGTGGACTTACCCCTGTTGTTTTTTCTCCTGTCGATTATATTGCTCATACCTAAAGTTCAAGGTTCAAATTTTAGATTCAACTGAGATTTATGTTATGCATTTTGGTCTAATATCTACAGTCTGGCATCTATCAATCTAACTTACGACATGGTTTTTCTAACCCGCATGAACCAATCGACGAGAATTCTGATCTGCTTATCGGTATAGCCGCGTTGCTTCATACGCTTGGAAAAATCTCTGTGCTTTTTCTCATCCTCTTCGTTGGATTTTACATTGAAGGAAACTACCGGAAGCAGGTCTTCCGTGTTTGTAAAGATCTTCTTCTCAATTACATTCTTGATCTTCTCGTATGAATCCCACTGTGGACTTTTACCGCCATTGTTGGCCTTATAACGGAGCGTGAAATTGGTCACCTCCGCCCTAAAGTCTTTAGGGTTCGCTATGCCTGCAGGTTTTTCAATTTTCTCCAGTTCCTCGTTCAGGATACTTCTGTCAAGAATGGCGCCGGAGTCAGGGTCGCGATAGTCGTTATTCTGCATCCAATGATCTGCATATATCACATACTTCTCAAAAATATTCTGACCATAGGAGCTGTATGATTCGATATAGGCTTTTTGGATCTCGTCCGAAATGAATTCAGCATATTTGCTGGCCAGGATTGATTTGATCAGGTTCAAATAACGTTCCTCTGTTTCAGGCGGAAGCATCAGGTTGATCACTTCCTGCTCCAGCACATACAATAAATGTACAGGATTGGCGGCTATTTCTTCACTATCGAAATTGAAGACCTTAGAAAGAATTTTGAAAGCAAAACGTGTGGATATGCCCTGCATGCCTTCATTGATCCCTGCATGGTCCCGGTATTCCTGAATAGATTTCGCATTTGGATCTGTTTCCCGCAGCATTTCTCCATTGTACACCCGCATCTTCGAGTACAGACTGGAATTTTCAGGCTCTTTTAGTCGTGACATTACAGAAAATTCCGCTAATAGCTCAAGTGTTTTTGGTGCACATGGGGCATTTCGCAGTGAGCTTTCCCGGATCAATTTCTCATAGATTTTGATTTCTTCGCTTACACGCAGGCAATATGGAACCTGAACTTTGTAAATCCTGTCGAGGAACGCCTCGTTTTTCTTGTCGTTCGTAAATTTTGCCCATTCTGATTCATTTGAGTGTGCCAGGATGATCCCGTCAAAAGGGATTGCACCGATTGGTTCTGTACCTTTGTAGTTTCGCTCCTGTGTGGCAGTAAGCAAGGGGTTTAGCACTTTTATGGGCGCTTTAAACATCTCCACAAATTCCAGTACACCCTGATTGGCAAGGCACAAACCACCGGTATAAGAGTATGCGTCCGGATCATTTTGCTGATATTCTGCAAGCTTCCTGATGTCTACTTTCCCAACAAGGGTGGAGATATCCTGGTTGTTTTCATCCCCGGGCTCAGTTTTCGAGACCGCAATTTGCTCCTGTATGGACGGATAAAGCTTTACGACTTTGAACTTATTGATATCGCCATCAAACTCCCTTAGTCTTTTAGACGCCCAGGGACTCATACACATGGGCAGGTATCTGGCCGGTATCTTATATTCTTCTTCTATTTCATCCGCATAGTCGGCAAACAGTCCCAGGGGACTTTCGTACACCGGACTTAGTTGATCTCCGGCTTTCAGCACATAAATAGGATTTTGCTGTATCAGATGCTTTATCCTTTCAGCCAGGGAGCTTTTCCCTCCTCCCACGGGACCCATCAAATAAAGGATTTGTTTCTTTTCTTCAAGTCCCTGGGCAGAATGTCTGAAATATGAGACGATCTGCTCGATAGTGCTCTCCATTCCATAAAATTCCTTAAATGCAGGATAGATCTTGACTTTTTTATTTGAAAATATTCTACTGAGGGCGGGATCTTCCCTGCTATCAAAAATCTCAGGCTCGCCAATGGCCTCCAGGATTCTTTCTGCTGGTTTCGCATATGCTTTAGGATCTTTTTTGCATTCTTCAAGATATTCCGAAACCGTCATCTCGTTAATGGAGGCGCTGTAGTTTGTTTTAATTTTTTCTAAAATACTCATAGATTGCGTTTTATATTTAGGTCTTTTAATTTGATAGTAGCTCGCAGCCGGAAGTTCTGTTCCAACTGTTCTTTGGCGCTTTCCTTCCATCATTTGTTTTACGTTTGCCAGTTTGGCAATATTTGAAAAGAAAGTCTAAGTCATAATATAACAATACCTTAGAAAATATGGTACCATTTTCTATCGTAACCGAAACTTTTTTTAAAAAATTCATTCTGCTTCACAGCGTAACGGGCAGCACATGTAATTAATTGCTGAAAAGTGGAGATTAAATGCCAAAATATACTATGAAAGCTGTCAACAC
>CAZWQB010000306.1:0-1179 GCA_964636035.1 uncultured Roseivirgaceae bacterium | reverse complement strand
GTTTGAAATAAAATTGGTCGGGATTACAAATCCCGACCAGCTCCAAAAATAAAGATCGAAGAGGATTCCTTCCTATTAATGATGATGTCCACCAGGTCCATGTGCATGACCATGATCCAACTCTTCCTTAGTAGCAGGCCTCACTTCAAGCACTTCTCCCTTAAATTTCAAAGTCTTACCGGCAAATTGATGGTTAAAATCCATTTTTACTGTGTCGTTGCCAATTTCTTTAACCACACCCTGGAGAGGATTTCCATTCTGGTCCTGTAAAGGAATAACATTGCCCTCTACAAGCATGTCTTCCTGAAGCTGACCATCAACTACAAATATATCTTTGGATAAATCTACTATCGCATTAGGGTCAACAGCGCCGTAACCCTCTTCCGGCGCAACGGTAATATCATAAGTATCACCGGTGCTCTTACCTAGTAGTTGATTTTCAAAGCCCGGAATCATAGAGCCCACACCCACAAGGAAAGTAAGCGGATTGCTGTCGTCTGCTTTCTCTATCAGTTCACCTTCTACTTCTAATGCATAAGTTACCGAGGTTACACTGTGCTTGTCAATTTTCATAATTTTGGTTTATTGTTTTATTAAAAATATGCAAAGATGCTTTTGTTAAAACCTCCTGGTTATTAAGAAGTTTAATTTTATTCAATTTCGACAGGAGCGTGATGGTGGTAATATCGAACTGATCCAAACCTGAGGAAGATAGAAAGTTGAGTTTCAAAGGTATTATTATATTTTTATTTATGAAAGCTACAACTAACTTTGTCCCCGTCACAAACCACTTAACATGCCTCAAGCTAAAAAGCAAATTCTTGCGATTATTGGAAGTACCCGCCAAAATTCTTCAAACGAAAACATCATAAAACACCTATCAAATTACTTTGCAGCCAAATGCGATATTGAAATTTTTAATACAATAGCTGATTTGCCTCATTTTAATCCTGATCTGGACCGGGAAAATCCGCCGGAGGTAGTTGCTACTTTTAGAAGTAAAATAGCCAAGGCACATGGCGTGATAATATGTACGCCGGAATACGTTTTTAGCCTGCCGGGCTCGCTTAAAAATGCGATTGAATGGACGGTTTCTACAACAGTGTTTTCCGACAAACCTATAGCACTCATAACGGCGGCAGCATCAGGAGAAAAAGCCCATGAGTCTCTGCAACTAAT
>CAZWQB010000305.1:0-3680 GCA_964636035.1 uncultured Roseivirgaceae bacterium | reverse complement strand
TGAAAATCGTTAAATATTTTTGTTGTCGAGCAGGAACAGTCCATTTCCTGGGGGTCTTCCAGGGTAATACTTTGGCAAATCTGCTGGCCGTAGTTTACATAGTTCTTGCTGTTTTTCTGAAATGCACCCAAGCCCAATTTTAAATGTGGTATCCCAAAGAAATCGCGTACCAACTGCTGTAGTGTGTTAAAATGCTTCTGGTTTTTGATGCTGTCTCTCTTTAATAAATCGTTCTTTAGCGCTGAAACGATTTCCTGTTCTGTCACATCTATAAATTGAATAATGGCGAGGCCACAAAATTCAAAATGATGTGGCGGCAGGTAACGCTTCCATAGAGATAAGTCAGAGATATTGTTTTTAAGCTCCTGGATCATTCTATCTGTGAGAACAGGAAGCTCACCGTGTACTTTAATTTCGTAAAGCTTCTTATTAAGAGACAGGCGATAATATTTCTGCAGCTGTGTTTCCGGGTCCAGATGTTTTACGATAAGAGGATGGTCCATAGCTACCTGCACTCCATAAATCTGGTTCAGTATTTCTGTGTACGCTTTAAGCGTTTTGTTCATTTCTACGTCTGCCCCAGGCTCGCTTAAGATAAAGTTTGATTGAAGTGATGACAAATCGAATAATTTTGTAAACCTCCGGGTGGTATAAAAAGGATTGAGGTTGTACGGAGCCATGGCGCAGGCAAGTTCATCATCCTGTAATGCGAATGGAAAGACCGCAGACATGATCATGTCTAAAAGCGGTTTATTTTTGCTAAGCACGCTTACATCTTCAATAGGATTTAAAAACTCTGGCGTTTCCTGAAGCTTTTCAAATATCTTGTTGGCAAACTCCTTTCCCGAAAAATTTTTTTCGGCCGATTTTTCCTCCCAAAATCTGATGATGTTGGACAAAGTCAGAGTCCTTTTAAAAGGGAAATCAGTATAATTTAATTCATTTTGGCAGGATTGCATGGCTAATTCGGGCGTTTCAATATGTTTCGTAATAGTGCTAATTACGTTGTTCTATGAAGTAGGTTGTCACGACTTTGATAAAAGAGAGTATTCCATTTTGTGTGGTTTAAAATCCGTAAGAGTGGCGATTGTCCGCTGATTTTTAGGCCTTTACGAACGGAGGTTCAGAAATGGCAGCGCGTTTGACATTCTGAGTGCTGATAATTGATCAAAAGATGAGGCATTGCGGCAGACGCTTCCCGATTTAATAAACTATCTGTTACTAATTATTTTGTGAAAGCCGCACATTGTTCTATTTTTGTGAAAAAAAAGAGAAAACCATGAGCGTTTTAGTCAATAAAGATTCCAAAGTTATTGTGCAGGGTTTTACGGGTTCTGAAGGGAGCTTCCATGCCGAGCAGATGATTGAATATGGCACCAATGTAGTTGGTGGAGTAACTCCGGGAAAAGGTGGTCAGTCGCATTTAGGTAAACCGGTATTTAACACAGTACAGGAAGCTGTTGAAAAAACCAATGCCAATGTTACCGTGATTTTTGTTCCGCCTGCTTTTGCTGCTGATGCCATTATGGAAGCTGCTGACGCAGGGATAAAAGTAATAATAACCATCACAGAAGGTATTCCTACCAAAGATATGATGATGGTGAAGCAATATATTTCCAACAAAGATGTAGTCTTGATTGGACCTAACTGCCCGGGCGTGATTACCCCCGGAGAAGCTAAGGTGGGAATTATGCCTGGATTTATCCACAAAAAAGGTACTATCGGCATTGTTTCCAGATCCGGTACGCTTACCTATGAGGCTGTGGATCAGGTGACCAAAGCAGGTTTGGGACAATCCACCTGTATCGGTATAGGCGGTGATCCGATCATTGGCACTACCACGAAAGATGCAGTGAAGATGTTGATGGAAGATCCTGAGACCGAAGGTATCATCATGATTGGTGAAATCGGCGGAAGCATGGAATCTGAAGCAGCACAATGGATCAAAGAAAATGGCACCAAGCCGGTGGTGGGTTTTATTGCGGGCCAGACAGCACCTCCCGGCCGAAGAATGGGCCATGCCGGCGCTATCATTGGCGGAGCTGATGATACGGCAGCAGCAAAGATGAAGATAATGGAGGAATGCGGAATTTATGTGGTGAATTCGCCCGCAAATATAGGCGATAGAATGCTTGAGGCTTTAAAGGCGAGCAAAGCGTCGTAAAAAGCACTGATCAACATTACAAATTATAAAAAAGCCTCTTCGATGCAAATTGGAGAGGCTTTTTTGATGGGCAATTACTTTATTGCTTTTATGGTGATTTGTTTTCGCCTGAAGCTGTTTGACATCCAGGTCGTAAAGCATCTATCACTGCCATCTGAGACGAATACGAGCCGGTTAGCAGCTTAGGAAAAGATTGTTTTTGCCTTCGATGGAAAAAAATCTAAACTATTATCAGCCTTCACTGCAGCTAGTCAAACAAATAATGAAAATCTGGAATATAAGCATAGATTCACCCGTTTTATCAACCAATAAGATGATATAAACCAGCGACGTACAATTCTGTCCCCGAATTGACAACACATCCATTTATAAAACTTTAGTTTAAAATAATGAACAGATCTCAAATTATTATATATCAAACAGAAAAAGGACAAACCAAATTAGATGTCCGTCTGGAAAACGAAACTGTTTGGCTGACGCAGAAATTAATGGCTTAATTGTTTCAAACTACCCCACAAAATATAACCATCCATCTAAAAAATATTTTTGAAGAAGGGGAGCTGACAGAAGAAGCAACTTGTAAGGATTTCTTACAAGTTCAAAAAGAAGGGTCCAGAATGATAGAACGAAAGCAAAAATTCTACAATTTAGACGCCATTATTTCAGTAGGGTACAGAATAAAATCCCACATTGCCACAAGTTTCAGGATTTGGGCTACACAGCGTTTGAGGGAATACATTGTTAAAGGCTTTGTTTTAGATGACGAAAGACTAAAAAATCCTGATGTCCCTTTTTTGACTATTTTGATGAGTTGCTCCGTAGAATTCAGGATATACGCACTTCTGAAAAAAGATTTTATCAAAAAATAACAGACATTTATGCTACCAGTGTGGATTATGATCCTACTTTAGAGACCAGTATTACTTTTTTTAAAACAGTGCAAAATAAAATGCATTGGGCAATAACTGCGCAAACTGCGGCTGAAATAATTAAAGAAAGGGCTGACAGCACGAAACAAAATATGGGACTGACTAACTGGAGAGGCGAAAAGCCAAGAAAGCAAGATGTAAGCATTGCGAAAAATTACCTCAAGGAAGAAGAACTATCTGCACTCAATAATCTGGTGGAACAATATCTCGTTTTTGCGGAAGGGCAAGCCATGAGACGCACGCCGATGTATATGAAAGACTGGATTGAAAAATTACATGGGTTCCTATCGCTCAACGACAGGGAAATTTTAACAAACGCAGGTAAAATATCTCATGAATTGGCCCTTGGATTTGCTGAGAAGGAGTATGAAAAATATAGGCTAAAAGCAATAGAACTGAAAGATCAACAACCCGATGATTTTGAACAAACAATAAAGCAGGTAGCGCATACAATTAATCAGAGCAAGAAAAGTAAATACCGATAAGATTATTATTCAACCTGATCCAACTGCAACAAGCTTTGTATTGTTATAAATGATGGCTTATGACATCCGTAACATATAAGTCGGCAATTACACATGCATCGG
>CAZWQB010000304.1:0-3711 GCA_964636035.1 uncultured Roseivirgaceae bacterium | reverse complement strand
TTTCAAAGACTGACTTTAAATTTGTTGGTTAAATATCTACATTGTGCCTGAAATTTCCGTTCACATCACTTTTCTTTTATGAGTAAACATGTATGTAATGCGATTTTAGCATTAATTTTTTTATTGGGGAATTTTAGTGCTTTTTCACAGCTTAAGCATCACCATCCGAGAAGTGCTGCTCAGTTGACTCCTGAGTGGATTTCAAAGGCTCAGAAATCCTTAGACGGGCCACCAACATCCGTCAGAAATTTAAAAACCAGCGCCGCATTACTGCAGCTAGGCTCCCAAGCCCATCGTTCCGTCCAAAGCGCCTTTTTAAATACAAATAGATTTCCTGCGTACAAAAGGGACCAAGTATTTATAAAATTTAAGGCACATATTTCCGAAGAAGTGGAGGCCTATAGTAGGTCATCCGGAAGAAGCGATGCCATCGGCCACCAAGAGCTCGGGACAACCCTTAGCCGAGCTAAGGTCAGCCGCCTGAGCAAACTTACAAAAAGCCGGAAATTTAAGAGCTTGTCCACCACTTACAAAGCAGTGTTAGCAGGCGGGCTTGACGTTGATAAAGCCATTGACATATTAAAAACATCCTCCGAAATAGAATACGTAGAGAAAGTACCTGCTTACTATACACTACAGGCACCGAATGACCCATCGTACGCCAATGGCAGGCAATATGCGTTGGATTTAATACATGCCACGGAGGCATTCGGATTGCAAACGAACAGCCGCGAAGTTTTTGTGGCGATAGTAGACGATGCTTTTTTATATGATCATCCGGATCTGGCGGGTAATGTGGACGTTTCAAAGTGCTATGATGTGGCAGATGATGATAATGACACCAGGCCTCCTTCTTCAGGAGAAAATAAAGCAGGGCCATTTACATTTTCGCATGGTACGCACGTCGGAGGAATTGTCGGTGCCGTCACCAATAATGCTACCGGAGTGGCTTCTGTAAGTAATAATAAAATAAAAATTTTTGGCATCAAGGCTACACGTGACGACACGGACGAGCCCCGGAATATCGACGACAGCTATGAAGGTGTTTTAAAAGCTATTGAAAACGGCGCTGATATCATCAATATGTCATTTGGAGGAACCGGAAATTCCCAAACCTGGCAAAATATGATCAACGATGCCACAGCAGACGGCGTTATTTTTGTGGCGGCGGCTGGGAATGGAAACACCTCTGCCCTTAATTACCCGGCAGCCTATGACAATGTAATTGCCGTTGCCAATACAGACCAGCGTGACCAGAAGAATCCGTCCTCGCATTATGGTAGCTGGGTCTCTATCGCTGCCCCCGGAACCAACATTTTAAGTACTGTTGTGGCGGATGACGCCACCTCAGGATCATATACCTCATTATCAGGTACGTCCATGGCTTCACCCATGGTGGCTGGGTTGATTGGACTGATGCTTTCAGAAGACAACAGCCTTGATTACGAACAGGTATTGAATATCCTGCAAACTACCTCAGACAATATTGATGCTAAAAATCCGGGCTTTGAAGGTAAACTGGGTGCCGGCAGAATTAATGCTTACAATGCCATGCTTGAAGTAAGCAATGCAAGCGCTGCACCGATGGCTGATTTTGTTAGCTCAGATCCTGAAGTTTTTGTTGGACAGACCGTTTCTTTTTCCTCTCAGTCTCTGGGAAACGACCTCACCTATTCCTGGACCTTTGAAGGTGGAAACCCCGCAGCAGCTACGGGTAAACACGCGGCGGTAACTTATAACCAAACCGGAAATTTCAATATCAGCCTCACAGTTTCAAATGGCAGCGGATCCGATGTGCTAAGCAGAATGGACTATGTCACCGTAGTCGCTCCTCAAAACTGCGCGTTGCTTTCTTTTCCATTGGAGGGAACCCGAAGTTTGTATTCTTATGTGAATGATACAACCGATAAGAACGAGGGCCCGGTGGTAGGGCAAAATATTAACGGCTTTACAAAATTTGCAAACCTGTATGATTATTTACCAGGAAACTACATAAGCGGAGGCTTATTTGCAATTGGACGAATCGAAAGTGACAATCCGGAAAGCGCCATTGTCAGCTTTAAAGTCTGGGAAGAATCTTCACTGGGGACTTTCCCCGGAAATGAGCTTGCAAGTCAGGCTGTTTCTTATGAGGAGTTAAAGATCACCAGAGAAAATCAGTCAAAGACCAACAGGGCGAGCTATTCCGAAATATTTTTTGACAATCCGGCCGCAGTCCCTGCAAATGGCAGGTTCTATATGGGTTTTGAGGTATATTATGAAAACGGGGATACAATTGGTTTCTATACCAACGAAGAGGGTGAAGGCAATGGAAACGAATCCTTTACGGTTTATGAAGGAAACTGGTTGTCATTTACCGAAATAGAGTTTCCTGCCAATATCGAGATGTCTCCAGTGCTGGTAGGAGGGAATTATCTGAATGTAAATCCTTTTGTCGCTGAAGGAGGTGCCTGTACAGGAAATACCATAGCATTCAGCACAGATGGGATCCTTCAGAACGTTGCGGCTTATGAATGGAGATTTGAAGGAGGAAGTCCCGCCACTTCCAACGAGACAAATCCGGTAGTGAAATATTCGCAAGCGGGTGATTTTGAGGTAGAATTATTCTTAACACTGGAAGGATGTGAAGAAGCCCGGAAAAAATTTACCCGGGTTGTAAAAATAGTTGATTGTGAGTCTAAACCTCAGGCGGAATTTTCGGCCAACAGGTATGTAATCGAAGCGGGCGATTCAATTCAGTTTTTTGAGAAGGCATCTAACGCTACTGGCTTTGTATGGACATTTGAGGGGGGAGAACCGGCCACTTCTGCCTTGTTTGACCCATATGTAACTTATAATGAGCCTGGCGTTTATAAAGTGAGTCTGGAGGTTTCTAATCCACTTGGGGAAATATCTTCCCTAACCAAAGAAGCCTATATCGAAGTGTTTGAAAAGGGCTATTGCAATTTTTATGTAGCAACAGAAATGTCAAATGTACCTGCCAGAAGTAACTCTACGCTTTATTATTCCAAAGGGTTTATAACAGGGACAGGGTTTGGCGATCTTGCAAAAGCGGAATTCTTTGATATTCCTGAAGGGGAAGCTTATCTTGATAAGTTAGAAATTACATTTGGCGAAGCATCAACGAATGATAACGATGCCACGGTGCAGGTGGCAGTTTTTGATAATAGCGGGAGGGATGATGAGGGCAATTTAGGTGCGCCGGGCGAAGTTGTTGCTATTAAAACCCTTCAAATTGCCAATATAGCGGATGATGTTGCTGCAGGCCTTGCCACAGAAATCGACTTTGAAAATGCTGTTCCGCTTGAGGGGCCATTTTATGCAGGCGTTCTCTTGAAGTTGGAGCATGAAACCGATACTGTAGCCATTCTCTCAACCACAGATGACGAGGTAGAGGAAGGAACATCATGGGAACTTACAGCAGAGAGAGTTTGGGTGCCCACAAGCACCCGCTGGGAAACAGGAGGACGGGCAAATCCTTTGGATATATCATTGTATGTTTCAGCTTTCCTGCGACTGAAAAATCAATGGGTAGACGATGAATGTAATCCATTGCATGTAGACAATCATGATCATCCAACGGCGGTAAAAACTTACCCCAACCCATTTACTGCAACCACTACCATCGAATATGAGCTGAAGGTGCCCGGTGAAGTCAAGCTAGAGGTGTTCAATAGCGTAGGAAAACGCGTTGCTATTCTTGAGGAATCC
>CAZWQB010000303.1:0-3714 GCA_964636035.1 uncultured Roseivirgaceae bacterium | reverse complement strand
TATCATAGCGCATGCAGCTAAATTTGTGAGGCCGGGAGCTGTTCGCATAGAATCCAATCTTTCAGAATCCTTATCTAATGTTGCCTTCAAAAATCTCGAAGGGAAAACAGTATTGATTGTTCAAAATGATGACAGAGCCGAAAAAATGTTCAATGTGGAATACAACGGCAAGTTCCTGACCACCTCTCTTCCCGGTGGTGCAGTAGGGACCTATGTCTGGTAGGTGCGGATTGTAGGGAGGGATTTTTTGCATCTTATCCTAAGGAGGCTGTTGGCGATCAGGCTCAAATTGGCTGGATAGTAGCTTTTACACTGACTTTTTTAGCCTAACTCCTATTGTTTTTGTGAGGCATTGAGCTGGATTGTACCTTTTTGTCGAAGTCATTCCTGGGAAAAAGTCGGTGACAAATGTCGCCTCATAGGTTATTCCCCAATCTTATAATTGACATTGCGCATATTTTTAGTTGAAATTTCATTTTTTAAAATTTTATAACTACTTTTTGGCTCTACTAACCGCAAAGCCAGCTTCATGTTAATATATGCATTTTTTTTCACCATGGTTTTTCTTCAGGTTTCCGTACTGAAGGCACAGGTTGATCAGGGTCTCAATTATCGCCCCTTTAAAATCGAGGGGTCGATCAGTGCAGACACAGGATCAATATCTCTACAGACATTAGTCTATGCTGAATATTATCCCGAAGATGTCAAATCACTGAAATCGCTGGTGGAGAATGGGAAGTTCACTTTCGAAGGGACGATTCCATTAGTTATCGTCCAATCTTTAAAAACGGTAAACCGATCTACCAACACTATACTTTGATCGATTGTCTTGTATATTAAAAAAAAATATTTACATTTAGCTTCTTGCATTTATTTTTTATTTAAGTGGTTAGAAATGGCTCCCTACCGCCCTTTTTTGATTTTAAAGGTATGTCATCACCTTTTCACCGGGACGGGAAAGATTGATATGAGAAGAATTCATTACTATTGTAAATCCGTTTTTCTATTGATTTTGGGAGCATTGTCGGCTACCGGAATGCTCTTAGCTCAGGGGTCGAAACCATCTCCATCTTTGGAGAACATTGACTTTCTCCCTGTTGAAGGTGATCTTTCGGAAGGAACTGTTACCTCCATCGTACAGGATTTCAAAGGTGTTCTGTGGTTTGGCACCAGGTATGGACTTAACAGATACAACGGAATCGATTTCACAGTCTACGAACATAAGTATGACGATACTGCCAGCATAAGCAACAGTTATGTTAATTGCCTTTTGGAAGACAGAAACCACACGCTCTGGATTGGTACAGCAGATGGTTTGAACGTCTATAACAGAGAAGACGACACCTTCAAGCGTTTTAAAACCAATGCGGACGACAATCAAAGCCTGACAAACAATATTATTCATGAGATATTTGAAGATTCAAAAGGAAATATCTGGATTGGGACTGAAAAAGGGTTGAATAAATTTAACCCACTAAAGCAAACGTTTGCGCAGTTTCTGAACGATCCTGAAAACGAGTCTTCTCTTTCGCACAATAATATCCGAACAATTTTTGAAGACTCCGATGGCAATATATGGGTAGGAACCTACGGCGGCGGAATGAACAAGTTTCACCCTGAGGACAATACCTTCTCTGCATTTACCTACAACAGTGCCGATCCCGCAAGCCTTAGCAGCAATCATATTAAAGTGTCGCACAAGGACAGAGACGGCAATATCTGGATAGGCACAAAAGGAGGACTTAATAAATTGATTGAGGCAAATGGCGGCTATAAATTTAAAAGGTTCAGACATGATGTGGAAAATAAGAACAGCATCCCTCATGATATTATTAGTGCCCTTGGAGAAGACGAATATGGAAACCTGTGGATTGGAACTGAAAATGGCGGTCTTTCAATTTACAACAAGATCGACGCCAGATTTATAAATCATGCCCATGACCCCCTGAACCCAAATAGCATCTTGCACAATTCAGTATGGGCAATCTACCGTGACAACGTAGGTACAATGTGGCTTGGAGTGTTAAACAAAGGGATTAACAAGTGGGACAAATACCAGAGTAAATTTAAGCACTATAAGGCCAACGCGTCGAATAGAGCTTTAAGCAACAGCAATGTTGCCTGCTTTTTAGAAGATGACGATGGAAATCTGTGGATTGGTACCGATGGGGGGGGACTTAACTTCCTTAACAGAAAAGCACATGAATACACCTACTATTTGCATGATCCTTTCAACGATAACAGTATAGGAAGTAATGCTGTCATTGCCATGGAAGAAGATGCGGATGGTAACCTGTGGATAGGGACATGGGAAGGAGGGTTGACTCATTTTAATAAGAAAACCGGCAAGTTTACTCGTTTCAGGCACGACCCGTCCGATGATTCGTCTATTAGCAGCAATAATGTTTTTTCCCTTTTAGAGGATAGAGAAGGAAGGCTCTGGGTCGCAGCTTTCGAAGGGGGGCTGGATATGTTTGATAAAGAAACACAAACTTTTAAACATTATCTTCACCACCCGCTAGATTCTTTGAGTCCGGGCCACAGCAAGGTTTTTAATCTATTCGAGGATAGTAGAGGAAACATATGGATAGGTTCTGAAGGAGCGGGGCTTACGGTAATGAACGTAGACAAAAATGGAAAAGCGACCTACAGCTACTTCAGTCATAATCCACAGGATCCTTCAAGCATCGGCGGCAATGTAATCGTCCATATTATGGAGGACAGCAAAAATAACATTTGGATCGGGACTTTTGGTGGTGGCTTGAGTCGCTATCTTCGTGAGCAGAACAAGTTCAAAACCTATCGCGAAGAAGATGGGCTTCCTAATAATGTAGTGCATGGAATTTTAGAAGATGATGAAGGGAACCTGTGGGTGAGTACCAACAATGGCATCTCCAGGTTTAATGAACAGAAAAACGAATTCAGAAACTACTCGACAGTAGATGGATTGCAGGCAGAGGAATTTACCCGTGGGTCAGCATTGAAGACCCAGGAGGGGGAATTCCTATTTGGGGGTGTAAACGGCTTCAATTCGTTCTATCCCGAGAAAATTTACGACAATCCCCATGTTCCTCCCGTGTATATTACAGATTTTATGATTTATGGCAAACAGATAAAACCCGGTCAGGAAAATTCTCCTTTAAAGAGCCATATAAGCGATACGAAAGAAATTGTGCTCAACCATGACCAGAACGTTTTTAGTTTTGAAGTGTCAGCTTTGAATTATACCCAGGCGGAGGAAAACCGGTATGCATACAAGCTGGTAGGGTATGACGAAGATTGGCAGTACATCGGAACCAGGAGACACATCTATTACACTAAAGTCCCCCAAGGCAAGTATGTCCTGAAGGTGAAGGGATCGAACAACGATGGCAAATGGAACGAAGCTGGAACTTCCATTGGAATAATCGTACTGCCACCCTGGTATGCCACCTGGTGGGCCTATACGCTCTATGGAGTTGGGCTTGTTGTACTGTTTATCCTCTATCGAAATAACCTGATCTACAGGGAACGTTTAAAGAGCGATCTTAAGCTTGAGCATATGGAGCTTGCAAAAATGCAGGAGGTAGACCAGCTAAAGACAAACTTTTTTGCAAACATTTCCCACGAATTCCGAACCCCCCTTACATTAATTCTCGGGCCGCTAAAAGCGATGCAGGCGGGTAGGTTTGAAGGAGATCTGAAGAGCCAGCTAAAAATGATGATCAGGAATGG
>CAZWQB010000302.1:0-3732 GCA_964636035.1 uncultured Roseivirgaceae bacterium | reverse complement strand
TTAGCGAATAATGCAAATAACCGAATTTCATCCCGTTTAAAAGAATGTTTCGGAGAAGCGTCTTGTTTGAAAGTGAACACAGTATTTCGAACGCTTTGGCTTTTAATTTATGAGTCTCTGTCGTGTTTGGCAGAAATCCGGAAGGGATTAGGTGATCTTTGTTTTTTATTTCTGCTTCTGGTGCGCAATAGGGATCTACAATGTATTCGGGTGTGCAATATATGTCCTCTTCATCCTGTTCATCCGCCTCCTCGGCTTCAGCAGTATAATAGGCAGCACTATCGACTATTTCATGATGTTCCCGGCGTATTTCTAAAAATTCTTTAGGATGGCTCGTTCCATTATTCCATTGGTCATCAATCCTGGGGTCATAAACATTGGCATTAAGAATGCCTAATAATTTATTCAGCAGGTCGATATTGTTTGCCAGTTGACCCGAAAGCTGATTGATAAGATTTTTGTCTTCACTAAGTATAATTTCGTGTATCGTGGCTTCGGATTCCCTTTCTATGGCATCGTTTCGGAAAGGCTGCCAGGACTTGTTTGAAAAATTCAAATAGGAAGCTTCTGAATCTGCTAATATCAGCACATGCCGTGCAGCCATTTGCTCAAACCGGCGGTCATGTATAAGTTGCTGTATTATGGCATCGCCATCGTATTCAAATTTTGTTTTAACCGGGTCATACTGCTTCTCAAGAACCTCCTCACAATATCCGTAAAGCAAAAATGTGCTGGAGATAATGGGCAGGTGATGTGGAGCGGTGCTATCGGTTAAGACTGCGAGGCTTGAACTGCAGTGGAAAGCGATATCGATATGTTGAAATACTGGATCTTGTTGGAGTACTACTTTGCCAATGCTAAACGTAGGGTGCTGGTCAAGGATAAATTGAAAGCAACTTTTTACCATTGTTTCAACTTCCTGATGAACATCAATTTTCTCTATCGTTGGACTTGGCCCTTTTTTCCAAAATATAATTTCATGTTTAGAGTAAGTAACAAGTTTGTTATCAAGATAGGCAGTGGCTAAATTGTGGATTGCGCGTTCGTAAATGTAATTATCTGCGTTCAGGCTTTCCAGCCAGTTGGTGTATACAGGTACTTCATGCTCAAATACCAGGGTTGTAAATAAAAATTCTTCGCCTGTACTAATTAGAGGCACTTTAGGTTTGGCTGCAAAATAATGGGTTGGTGCGAGATCCTCACCTACGTAGCTGATCCACTTAGGCGCCGTAGGGTTGCTAATGTCATATAATGACCTGCTGATCATATAGCCGTCAATGAAGGCAACATGCATGTGGTCCGGAGTCAAATCTTCTTCAATTGTTGCCAAGCAAACAGGATTTTGTTTGTCTGTAACGTCTGCCAAAATTAACAAACCAGCGCCTGCACCGATAACAAGCAAATTGTTGTGTACAAACAAATGATAACCACTGTTGATGTACAAGGAGTCAGACAGGACCTCTGCATCCGGATTGACCAAGTCATAGATCTCTAAATAGTCGTTGTTGCCAGCAAATAAATAGCCATCCGCTAAAGTAAGGTTTCTATAATTCGCCTTTGCGTTTTTGTTCTTATAAACGACCGCGCTCGGTTCAATTGAATGCGCTGATATCTTATAAGTTACTATCCCATGTTCCGCGTCAGCCATATAGAGGATACCATTCTGATAAGCACATGATTCCGTTTTTCTGGTGTCAGGAAGCTGTATGCTCTGAAGTATTTCAACGGTTTTGTCAGCAGTGATCTTGGCCAGAATAAGATCGTGCTCACTTCCCTGCCTGGTAGCAACAAATATTTCTGCGCCTAGTGGTTGCACCCACTTGCAGCCGCTGAATCCAATTTTATGGGTTACATAATAACTTTGATCATAATGTGTTTTCTTGCCGTCAATTTTCTTTTTTTTTGATGTGTTCAGCGAATGGGTTCCGGCATATTTTTCGAATTTAATTTTAGCTTTTGCTTTCTGAACGAGCTGATCATAGCGTTGCATAACATAATCGACATCTCGAAATTCTTCCAGTAGTAGCACCTGCTCGAAGGTCTCATGTTTAGGAACAGATTGCAGATGCAATAAGGCCTTATCTTTGTTGTCAAGCGCCGTATATACCTTGGTAAGGACAAGCGATAATAACCTGAGTGTGCCGCTATTTTTATAGGTTGCCAATAATGGTACGAGTCGCTTTTCGATATCTTCAAGGGCCTCAAAAGCAAGTGGTTTGCGAAGGAGCCACAGAATTTCTAGCAACTCAAGAGTTTCTTGTTCAGACTCCAGTTCTGCAGAGGAAAGATAGGCATCGTATTCTTCTCTTTGATGAAGACAAAACAGCGCACTCAGGCACAGTACTTTTTCATAATCCGCGAGTTTTGCTGCGCGGTTAAATAAATCCACTGCTGCTTGAAATTTCTTTGAATAAAACAACCTGCTGGCTAAAAACTTCAAAGCTGGCTCGTATTGGGCTGCTGTTTTTGGAATCAGTCGCAAATAATAGCCATACGCTTCCTCCCCATAGCCGAAAATTGTGGAGAGGTGTTTTAAGCTAACTTTAATGTTATATTCTAAAATGAAATTAAACCATTGCTGGAAATGTGTTTCCTCTGTAATGGGATTTGGAATATGCTCAGGATTGAATTCTTTATCCGTAAACCTTTGAAGAAACCGGGCAAAGGAATCTAAAAAATCATGTTCTGATTTATCGCGCTTTTCAGTTTCGGCACCATAAGATGCCAAACTCCAGTTTTGGAACTCGCCATTCAGTCTAAAATGGACGGTTTTATCCTCAAGATAAACAAACGATAGATCAGAAATGTGATAGGTGTATACTTCTGACGCCTCAACATTCGCTTCTAAAAGAGTACCTTTCACACAAAAGAGCTGGATACCGCTTTCGAAAAACCGGAGATAATGTCGTGTCCTCTTATGGTCGGGTAGCGTAAGTTCTACTTTGTAGAAAGGACCAGTTCCCGCCGGGTGGTTAAATGCATGCAACAGGACATCTTCATCAAGTGCATAGGTTAACTTATGCGAAAAGAAACCAACAACCTGTTTGAACTTTCCTTCGGACAAGGAAGTCGCAACCATTGATAAAGCTGCCTCGATTTGTGAAAGCAAATCCTCCCTCAAACAAGTTAGAAATGCTACATAAGCATCTTCGAGGATTTCCAGGTGTTTGAAGCTTATAGCTGGTGGCGTAGATTCATACTTTTTGTCAATCTCTTTCGCAAGTGCTATATAAGAGGTGTCCAGGGCATGCTGATTTTCTAAAGCTGCGTCTGCCGCATCCAGCCATTCGGATATATTAATTTCACCAATTATGGACGCCTCGTCTTTGGAAAAGTAAGAATCCCATTTGTTGCTGGTACAAACATGTAGCCTCTCCAGAGAACTATCCGGAGAAAGTATGATCATTCGTAACAGTTGAGGGTTTATCTTTCCCGACAGGATTGCTTCCTGAATTATATGGGATAACCCGCTTTCTATTTTTGATTGCAGACTAATTTGCATTTCCTAATTTTTCGCTTTAAGATTCAAGTGCATCTTCAGTCTGATCAACCAATAAGTTAAGCGCTATTTTTTGCCATTCTTCGTAATCACGAGTAGGTGCTGGTTCAAAAATAGCTCGTAAAGGTGTGAGACCGATGTTAATGATTTGACTTTCCAAAAGTACGTTCTTGACCAACTATTGTCTCTCCCCATTTTTAATGATTTTTGTAATTACTGATTTGTGATGAGGA
>CAZWQB010000301.1:0-3765 GCA_964636035.1 uncultured Roseivirgaceae bacterium | reverse complement strand
CCAGACCATGCGGAATGGTATTGGTGCATTTATGATCCTGCATTTATCCAAATCAACCTGTCTCTGGTTCCGAAATTTCGTGCCGCTTATAAATACAAAAAGCCGTTGCTAATTAAATAACAACGACTCTTCGTACCAGGAGCGGGACTTGAACCCGCACGCAGTTGCCTGCACAAGATTTTAAGTCTTGCGTGTCTACCAATTCCACCATCCCGGCGTTTGTTTCCAAACAAAAATGAGCGAGAGACCAAGGTTCTCACTCACTCGAGCGAAAGACGGGATTCGAACCCGCGACCCCGACCTTGGCAAGGTCGTGCTCTACCAGCTGAGCTACTTTCGCATTATTTCCCTTTAAAATCTACGTATTAGATGTTTAAATGGACTGCAAATTTAAGCAAGCCTTTTTAATTTGCAATAGATTTTGATAATTTTTAATAAATTAAAAATTAGCTACGCCTCCTGCCTTTTCCTGAAAGAATCGCAGCTAACCCCGTAATTTCGAGCCTTTTCACCGAACACAACTGATTACTAAGGATCTTCTACAACAAAAACCGGGGGCTGCGGGTTGTATTTCCTACATCTACTTTTTAAACTATTATAATGAATACATCAATCGCAACGACGAATAGCGAAAAGAGCAGCAGAAGTCGCTCTGGAAAAATACTTCACAAAGACATCGGCACCTCTAAAAATAAGAGCTTAAAGGAAATTGCATCCACATTTATCAAAGAAAATGATCACCCCTGCCTTTCTGCACAATCTGTGGTCAAAAATGACACGCTGGAAATAGGGAGTTATAAGATGCTCGGATCAACTGATGCCGCCGAGCAGATGGCGAAAGATCTCCGCAGCTTTATAAAAAAACGATCGCGCCTAAAAACCAGATTGGTGTCTTTCATGGCTATATTTAGCGGGCCTAAAGGACTTTCGGAGGTCGAATTCGAGAACTCTCTCTGGCGACAGCTTCAACTTTTACACAACCTGGACAACGAGCAATGGGACGATGAGGTAAGCCACAATCCGGAAGATCCTGATTTTAGTTTCAGCTTTGGGGGTAAAGCGTTTTATATTATTGGAATGCACCCGAATAGCAGCAGGTTAGCCAGACAATTTCCGTATCCAGCACTTGTATTCAATTTACATGAGCAATTTGAGAAACTAAGAGCGCAGGGACACTACTATAAGATGCGCGACATCATCAGAGAGAGGGACAAAAAATTGCAGGGTTATGTAAATGCTATGGTCGCCGATCATGGCACAAGCTCTGAAGCCAAACAATATAGCGGAAGAGTGGTTGATGAAAGCTGGAAGTGTCCGTTTCATAACAAAAAATAGACAAAAAGATGGTGAGAATACCTCCACAATCCGGGAGCGCGTTTCAATTAAAAAAAGGGGAATATCTGAAAGTAATTGATCCGATGGGTCAGCAAGTCTCCGATCTGGTTTGCTTTAATGCGGACGATAAAAAAGAATGGCTTTCTGCCGGAAAAACGCTGGACTATGCCAACACAATATATCTCTCTAAAGGTCATAAATTGTACAGCAACCGGAGCAATGTAATGCTGGAAATTGTGGAGGATACCAATGGCAAAAACGATTTTTTACTGGCACCGTGCAGCAAAGAAACTTTCGAAATAATTTATAATCATGAAGGGTACCATCCTAGCTGCCATGAGAACCTTTACAGCAATTTGCAGGCCTATGGAATTGGACCGGACGATATCCCGGTTGCATTCAATGTCTTTATGAATGTAAACGTAAAGATTGACGGCAGTTTTACGGTAGACCCACCTACCTCCAAGGCGGGTGACTATGTATTGTTTAGGGCTCACATGGATCTCATCGTTGGAATAACCGCCTGTTCTGCAGGACAGTCCAACAATTTTAACTATAAGCCGATTGATTATCTGATCAAAGACGAAGCGGAAATATAATGAAAGACATGATGCGCTTATGGATGTAATTATAAGCTCATCATGTCTTTAAACCTGGCCGCTTGCCTTCTGCTGACTTCCACTTTTTCACCGCCCTTTAGCTTTACCATCAGGCCGCCGTTGAACCAGGGCTCAATGCCATCTACCCAGCTCAAATTGATAATATGCTTTCTACTGGCTCTGAAAAACATTCGGTCATCAAGTTTTTCGTCCAGCGCATTTAGCGATTTGTGGATCATGGGTTTCACCGTGTCGAAGTAAACTTTGATATAATTTCCTTCCGACTCGAACAACCTGATCTCCGACAACTTCACGAACCAGCATCGTTCCCCATCTTTTACAAATACCTGATCATTCAGACCGAGTATCTTGGTGGGAGTCTGCTGGCTGGATTGCCCGGCATCGCTTTCTTTCTTAAGAAGCTTGTTAAGGCTGTCTCTCAACCTGTCAGTCTGAACCGGCTTGAGCAGGTAATCAAAAGCGTTTACTTCGAAGGCTTTGAGTGCATATTCATCATAAGCGGTTGTAAAAATCACCTCGGGAACATTGTCCAACATCTCTAACAATTCAAAGCCTGTTTTCCCGGGCATCTGTATATCTAAAAACAAAAGGTCCGGGTCGTGCTTCTTTATCTTCTCGTAGGCGTCGTCCACATTCACCGCCTCGTCCACCACTTCTATATTTTTAAACTCTGACAGCAGAGAAATTAACTCCTTTCTGGCCAGTCGCTCGTCGTCTATTACTATCGCTTTCATATATTCTTGGTACAATTAAGTGGAAAATCTTTATTAGAGGTTAAAAACTTTGGGGAATTACTACTTCTGTCATTACAAACTCTTCATTTTCATTATAAATATTAAAAGAAGCGGTTTCTCCAAAAATGAGTTTTAGCCTCTGCTTTGTATTTTCAATGCCATAGCCTTCTTTTTTGTTCACCTGATTATCGTCTCTGAATTGTCCGCTGTTCCTGATTTTAATGTACAGTCTCGAATCCTTTACCTCCGTGCATATTTGTACGATGCCACCCTCTATAAGAGACGAAATTCCGTGCTTGATCCCATTTTCGACGAGCGTCTGAATCATCAGTGGAGGTACTTCAAATTGATTCGATCCTTGGTGGATATTAAAATCTGTTTTTAACCTTTCTTCAAAACGGACGATTTCCAGATCGAGATAATCCTTTACTGTTCGCATTTCATCTTCAAAATTGATCAGTTTTTTTTTATCCATGATCAGTGAATTGCGGAGAATATTGGAGAGCTGTGTGATCGCAATTTTGCTTTTTCCAGGATTCTCGTCGACCAGCGCCCGAATACTGTTGAGGGCATTGAATATAAAATGGGGATTCAGCTGAGACTTTAATTTATTTAATTCAATTTCGTTGATTACCGCATCGTATTTAAGCGCAGTATTATAGTTTTCAACATAATGATACATGAAGTAAAATAACACCCACACTATGTATAAAGACAGGGAGGCACTTAGTTCTATAAAAATAAATAATGAGGTAAAATCTCTATCGAAAAAAAATAAGTTAAGCGAATAAGCGACGAGGAATTTATATATATAGTTGCTCACGCAAAGAATAAAGATGGCAATCATTAGTCTTGGCAAGAGCTTGGATATATATAGTTTTAGCCAGCCTCTTTCAATGATATACAAGCGGAACAGATGCGTTGAAAACAGATAATACAGCGATTCAACTATCAGACTTAGCGTTAAATTATAGGTGAGTTTGTCAGCCGTTTTTAATACATAAATATTTAAAATGGCATGCAACGACCAGCCTCCGATCTGACAAATCCAATAAGCTTTTGTTTTATTCATTCCG
>CAZWQB010000300.1:0-3788 GCA_964636035.1 uncultured Roseivirgaceae bacterium | reverse complement strand
TTATAATAATATACACCATCATACGAGGCAATTAAAAAGGTCCCATCCTCTTTCAAGTGATAAGTATTAACCCCACCCATAAATCCTAAATCCAGTTTATTCCAATTTTCGCTGCCATATATTCCCGGAGTAGGATTTCCGTTTACTGTGAAATAAATCTTACCGTTGTCAACCTTTATATCTTCAACATGCTGGGATGAGTGATTCATCTCATAAAAGCTATGCGTTATACCTTTGTACGTTTCGGAGGATAAGATGGAAATAGTTGCGTCTCCCGCTCCAATATACAAAGTCCCACTTTCATCGATGATAAAATCTTCTACCTCATAGTTTGTGTATCTGTAATCTAAGGGAATTCTATCCCAGTTGTCACCGTTATCGGAAGATCGCCAAAAACTATTCCACTTATCAAAAAGATAGAGGCTTCCATTTGGATGTCGGTTGATAAAGGAGTATCTCTCATGTGATTCTCCATCAATCAAAAGCTTATGCCAGGATTGACCATTATCAGTAGACCTGTACAGACCATCAAAGTAAAAGGAGATAAAAAGGTTTGTATCTTCTACCAAAAAGGTCGTGGGATCTCTATGGTCAAAAATTCCGGTATTTATTCGATGCCAGGTCTCATAATCTTCTGTATAAAAAACACCATCATCTTCTGTTGCAACATACATCCATCCTTTATCATTAAACTGAATATCAAATATGCCGCTATGCGTTGATAAAGGTGGCATATTTTCGATTTCGTACCAATTGACACCTCCATCATCGGTTGTATAAATCATATCATAATTCGCGAGGAAAATTTGTCCCTTGTGCTCCCTGAAAACTGTTTCATACTGCCCCGTATGCGCAATTCCGCAAGATTTGCCCCAACCCCGGGGTAAAGAAGCATTGGCAGTAAATGTCACTGAGTCAATTCTATCAGAAGTTGAATTGCTAAGGTATGCTGATACTTCATTATTATTGTTGTCACAACCCAGCGTCCAGGTAACATAGGCTAAACCCAGAGAATCTGTTGTTACCCAATCAGGGGAAACATTTCCACTACCTGCTTCCAGTTCAAAACTCACAGGAGCTTTTGCAACCAGCTTTCCATGTCTATCCAGAACCCTCACGACGAGACTATCTTGTAGCCTGTCATTAAATACGCCGAACTGCCCATTCCCATAGACAATTTCAAGTTCTAAACCTGCTTGGTCAACGTTTGGCTCAGGATCACTATTTTCTTTTTCGCAACCGGTAATTGCAATGAGCAGGATTAAAGCAAAAGCGAATTGACTTTTCATATTACTTAAGAATTAATTTTATAGCGTTGGTTGCTTTCTTGTAACTACTATAGACATACTTTTCTTCTTTATAATCGTAATAAGCTAATTCGTCGTATGGATTAACGAAGTATACTACCAAATACACTTCATCACCAGAAGAATATGACGACTCACCTAAATAAATGCTCCCGGAAAACTGCGTCATAGGTAAACAACAAATGGTATTCCTACCACTAGAATAGTCGAAATTTAAATTTGAAACATTAGAACTATCGTTTAGAAAAATTTGAAAACTGTACCGGTCCGTTTCCAGTGTATTACCTAAAATATTAATCATGTTGTCATCATTGGTAATATCGAGACTTTGTATCTCAGTTTTCGGTTGTTCATACATTGTGGTCTCAGACAGCAATGCAGGAACGTTTCCACCAATGAATTGATAGCTAAATCTTTTATTAATCCCGTAACCAGTTTTATTAAATATCAGATTGTATGTTCCAGCGGGCACATCTGCCAATTCAAAACGACCATCTTCATTTGTGTCAACTGAAGCCGAAATTTCTTCTATTGATACATTAACGCCACTTTTATCATCTACCTCATTTCCGTTTTCATCTATAAGATTAACAAATCCGACAATATTACCTTTAATAAATATTTTTTCTTCGTTTTTATCACAGCCTGAAAGAAATACAAGGGTGTGCAATGCTATAAGAATTTTGAAAATTTTCATCTGTATATAATTTGTTTTTTAATCGGCAGAACCTTGTTCCGGACGCGTTTCGGAACGGAATAACCTGTTTACGTTTGAGGTAATGTTCAGCTCCACGCGATCAGTTATTCTCCGTAAGCGTCTTTCGGACATTTTCGGCGGGTATGCTTCCCCTTATGACTATTTTATATTAATTATTTTATGCACTAGTCTGCTCCCCAGGGATTTTCTACTTCAGGAATAGTTAGATTTGCTATTTCTGATGGCTTATGCCTATTTATTGTAGTGTAGATTTTTTTACCAGTATTTATGTCTGTGTAATATTGACTCGATTCTGAAGCTGGGTACATGATCATATATAATTTCGAACCTGTCGGATATTCTGCCGTATCAATTCGGAGATAAAAAACCATGTCTTCACTACCGAAATAATTATACTCCACACCAGTAGAAATATAATTTTCATAAGAAACATCAGGTTCATTGCTCAAATAGTACCTGAAAAAAGATCTACCATCATTATCATTAGAAACTTTTGCGGTTATCTTTACGTCAACAGCATAACCCCCATCAAGATCAGTGATTTCCAGGTTATCAATTTCCAAATCCGGGAGGACGAATAAAGGTATTTGATATAGTGTTGCGGGCTTGTTGCCGCCGACGAATTGATAGCCAATGATTTTGTACTCACAATATCCTTCCTTTTTAAACACGATGTTGTAAGTGCCGCTTTCTAAATTTTCAATTTTAAATTGTCCATTTAAATCTGTTGAAGTTATTATTTCCGGATCGCTCCCTTCAACAATTATTTCCACGCCACTATTGTCCGAAGCGTCTTGATTTTCTCCACCATATAGCAAAACCTCGCCCATTAATTGACCGGATAAAGGTTCAAATTCAGTATCCTTTTCACACGCACTATTTATAACCGATATCAAAAAGACGAATAATAAGATCCGGGTATTTTTTTCAAATGTTTTCATTCTAAAGTTTTTATAAATCTCTTTACTAAGGAACTGTAATACTTGCTATGTTTGAGCCTGTTCCCAAAGTAGTATATCTGTACTCACCTGATAATATATCATAATACCCACTTTCATAAGTATAGCATCCATAAGCTATAACAGATACGTTACTTCCTGAAGGAAATTCGCTTTTATCCAAGTAAATCGGAATCTCCATTGATGTGCCACTTTCGCCACTAAAACTAAAAATGCCTGTCCGTAAATAATTAGTATCAGATGGAATGTCTAATGAATGAATGAAGTATCTAATTGTAACTGTCCTGAAGCCCCATCCATCATCAATATAATTATGATTAACAATCCCTTTTAAATATATTTCATCAAACTTATTTTCTAAAGACAGGCTTTCAACAGTGGTATTTGATTTTTCCACTATCGACCTATTAAAATAAAGCGGTTCGTTGCCACCTACAATCTGCAACCCTTGGATCTGATTTTCTCCATAGCCTTCCTTTGAGATAATTAGATTATAGGTGCCGGTAGGGATGTTTTTTATTTCAAATTTACCGACACTGTCTGTGGTTACAGATAATATTGGCTCACTCCCCTCAAGTCGTAAAGAAACATTCCCGTTATCAGAATTTTGGTACCCGAATTCATCTAAGGTAAAAATTTCACCTTTTAATGTTCCTTTTAAAGCAAGTGGTATTACCTCGGATTTTTCACAACCTGAGAACAACAGCACCATTATAAATAGTCCTAAAAAAGATCTCATCATATTATTATTCAATTATTTTTTATTGCTTGGGCAAGAAATTTGCATGCCCAAAGTTAACTAAA
>CAZWQB010000299.1:0-3802 GCA_964636035.1 uncultured Roseivirgaceae bacterium | reverse complement strand
TGTATTCAATTCCAGCATAAATATCTTCGGTGTTTTCTCTGAAAATCACCATATCAGTTTTTTCAGGTGCTTTTACCGGAGACGGAACCCCCTGAAACCATCTTACAGGTCTTACACAGCTGTAAAGATCAAGTTCCTGGCGTAGGGCTACATTCAGAGAACGGATACCACCACCAACCGGAGTGGTAAGAGGTCCTTTAATTCCTACCAAGTAGCTCCGGAAATCAGCAAGGGTTTCTTCAGGAAGCCAGCTTCCATTCTTATTGTATGATTTCTCTCCCGCATACACTTCTTTCCACTCAATCTTTCTTTTTCCGCCGTAAGCCTTTTCTACAGCTTTGTCGAAAACCAGTTTAGAAGCAGGCCAAATATCAACGCCTGTTCCATCTCCTTCAATAAATGGAATAACTGGTTGATCTGGAACATTAAGCTTTCCGTTACTAATGGTTATTTTTTGTTCACTCATGCTTTTCTTGATTAATCTGTATAAAAATTGGTATTAGGTATTACTTAATTTTGTACGCCAGTATAGTGTAGATTGGCCGTGTGCGAAATTAATTATTTTACGGGACTAAAGGAAATGATAAATCAGAAAAGCCGGTTTCGCACGTTTCAGGATTTTTTTTTGTTGCTAAGCGATACGTTTAAAAGTTATCTGTTTCATTAATCAATTATTATCAAAACATGATTTTATACACCTTTATATTTTTGTTACTGCGTCTTTTCTCTACGGATGTATCAGAAGTATCACCATCAGCCGCTTCGTCACCCTCTGTGGAGGCGGAAGTTTGTTTGTCCAAAGAAGAAAAACAGCTCCATGAAATTATTAATGCTTACAGGAAAACCAAAAAATTGAAAGCGGTGCCTATTTCTGCTTCATTGACGCAGGTGGCCAAGGCGCATGCTGTAGATTTAATGGATAACTATAAAAAGAGCGACAAGTGCAACCCGCATAGCTGGTCAAAAAGCAGTAAATGGTCGGGCTGTTGCTATACCAATGACCATAAACAGGCTGCCTGCATGTGGGACAAGCCAAAAGAAATTGCTGGATATGAAAGCCCGGGATATGAAATCGTGTACTGGCATTCTGCTGCGGCACAACCAGAAGGCGCATTGAAGGGTTGGCAACAAAGCAAAAGCCACAATCCTATCATCATCAATGATGGCATGTGGAGTAAAGTGGACTGGAATGCAGTCGGTGTGGCCATCCATGAGCAATACGCCGTGGTGTGGTTTGGCGAAATGGCAGATCCCAAAGGAAATGCTGCCCTCTGCAAATAGTAAGGATAGCGATATCAACGCCATCGCTTTATAACTGAACCTGATAAAAAAGGTCGCTTGCTGAAAAAGCTAAGCGACCTTTTTTATTTAAACTGTCTGAGCGCTATTTTACAACAATCTGGTAATTGCTTCTGGTCCGCTGCTCCAGCAAGATGGTTTTATTTAGGGTTACCTCGTTTACCAATACCTCTGAATAGTTTTTGATGGTGATCAATTCAAGCTGTTCGTTGTAAAATATATCAAACTCGTTTTTAAGATTTTCCAGCAAATCTTTTATTTTATAATCCTGGTTATCTACACAGATAGAAAAGGAGTTTGCTGAGTTTTGCATAAGGTTGATCTTAATATTCAACCCGTCAAGCACCTGGAAAATCAGACTTAGATTCCTTTCGTTGACAAAGGTGAAATCCTTTACCCTGAATGACAAAAGACATTGATTGGGTTTAAAGATGATAGCAGGCTCAAGGTTAGCCACTACACATTGATGAATGCAGGTTCCTGTTGCTCCCATGTTATTAAATGGCCTTACCCAAAGCGGTATTGATTTTGTGGCAAGTGGCCTTATCGTCTTGGGGTGAATTACCGAAGCGCCATAAAACGCCATTTCTGCTGCTTCCTGGTAAGGCAGCTCGTTGTATTTTTTTGCAAAAGGAATTCTCTTGGGGTCTGCACTCAGGATTCCATCTACATCTTTCCAGATAACCACTTCAGAAACTTCCAGGCAGCTTCCTATAATGGCCGCGGTGAAGTCCGAGCCTTCTCTTCCGAGGGTGGTTGTATTGCCATTTACGTCTGCCCCAATAAATCCTTGCGTTACAACGATGTTGTGCTCAAGCAAAGACGGGAAAAGTGCAGTAATCCGGGAACAGGTAAATTCCCAGTCTACCTTTCCTTCCCTGAAAGTGCTGTCAGTCCGCAAGTATCTTCGTGCATCCACCCAATTACTTTTCCTGCCAATATAATTCAGATATGCGTTCACAATGGTTGACGAGGCCAGCTCTCCCTTACTTATCACCTGATCATAGATCCGGTTGTAGTTTTCTGCGTTCAGAGGCTTTACATCCTCAGTAATTGCAGCAAAAAGCCTGATTACCTCGTCGTTAAGACCCTTAGCCTCCCCGGGCATCAGTGTGTTGATGATACTGGTATGGTAATTTATAAGCTGGTCGAGCAGTTGCAGAAAAGCATTTTTATGAAATGAAGCATCGAGAATTGCTTCCAGCGCATTGGTAGTCTTGCCCATCGCCGAGACCACCACTATTACCGGCTCAGTCTTATAGTGCTCCAGAATATTCCCTAAATTAACAATTGCTTCGGGATCTTTTACGGAAGCCCCGCCAAATTTAAATACTTTCATATCAATATATTTCAAACCTTTCATGGGAGATAGTACCAATTTAGGATTTAATTTTTAATTTTAAGGAACACAGAACAAACTACCATGACCAACCAACAATTCGGACTTCCTATAGGAACAGCACTCGACAGATTTATCAAACGAAAGCAGGATGATTTTCCGTATGCATCAGGCGAGCTGAGTCAGTTATTACGAGACATTGCCCTGGCCGGTAAAATTGTAAACCGGGTGATCAACATGGCCGGCCTTGTGGGCATTGCTGGCGCTTACGGATCTCAAAATGTGCAGGGTGAAGAGCAACAAAAACTAGATGTTGTAGCCAACATCCGCTTTAAGAGGGCCTTGAAAAATGGTGGCGAAGTTTGTGCCGTCATTTCTGAAGAAGAGGAACTGGTGATTGACCTGGGAAACAACAGGGGGAAATATATTGTAGCCATAGACCCGCTTGACGGCTCTTCTAACATTGATGTGAATGTGTCGGTTGGTACCATCTTTTCAATCTACAGAAGAATTTCTCCCGCAGGCACGGCCGTGAAAGAGGAAGATATTATGCAGAAGGGAAAACACCAGGTGGCTGCAGGCTATATTCTTTATGGCTCTTCCACCATGTTGGTTTATACGACCGGCCATGGCGTGAATGGTTTCACTTATGATGCTACTCTTGGCGAATTCTTTTTGTCGCACACTTCGCTGACCACGCCGCAGGACGGGAACATATACTCCATCAACGAGGGTTTACACTACGGCATGCCGGAATTCGTAAGGAAATACGTTGACTACTGCAAAAGAGAAAATTTCAATGCGCGCTATATCGGTTCTTTGGTGGCGGACTTCCACAGAAATCTGTTCAAGGGTGGCATTTACATGTATCCGACTACGAAGAAAAATCCGGAGGGAAAGTTAAGGCTTATGTACGAATGTAATGCACTCTCGTTCCTAATAGAACAGGCAGGAGGAAAAGCGACAGATGGATGGGGCAATAGAATTCTTGACATCCAACCAAAGGAGCTGCACCAAAGGGTGCCGTTATTCATTGGTTCAACCTTGATGGTGGAGAAAGCAGAAAGCTTCTTAACTGCAAAAAAAGATATTGCCCAACTTTAATCACCTCATCCCCTGCCTTCTCCTGAAAGAGAAGGTGTTACAGCAGTGGAATTTATTTAG
>CAZWQB010000298.1:0-3823 GCA_964636035.1 uncultured Roseivirgaceae bacterium | reverse complement strand
CATTGATGCCATCGCCCACCATGGCCACGACCTTACCCTGCGCCTGAAGTTCCTTGATAAACGCTGCCTTGTCGCCCGGAAGCATTTCTGCCTTGTAGTTGGTAATACCAACTTCGTTTGACACTGCCGCGGCGGTATGATCGTTATCGCCCGTCAGCATATATACCTCAATGCCCTGTTTTTTCAAGGTGCTCACAGCAAGGGCGGAGGTTTCTTTGATGGTATCTGCAATGGCCAGCAATGCCAATACTTTATGCGCATCAGCAAACCAAATCACCGTTTTTGCTTCTTCCTGAAGTTTGTCAGCACTCGCTTGCAAAGCATTGTCTATGGATATGTTGTTCTCGTTGAGCAGCCTTTTATTCCCTATGTAATAAGACTTTCCTTCAAAAGCCGCCTTTACGCCCAGGCCTGTCATGCTTTCGAAGTGCTGAACAGCCACCTTTTGATCTACCTGTTCCCGTAGAGAGGTAACAACAGCCTCCGCCAAAGGGTGTTCTGATGCTGATTCAATGGCCAACAAAACCGCTTTATGCACCGCGTTATCGGCCCCGGTCCAATGTACATCCGTCAGTGCCGGATGCCCTTCCGTGATAGTACCGGTTTTGTCCAGTATAATTGCGTTTACCTTATGCCCTAGTTCCAGACTTTCTGCATCTTTAATAAGAATTCCGTTTTCTGCCCCTCTGCCTACCCCTACCATGATGGCGGTTGGCGTGGCCAAGCCCAACGCGCAGGGACAGGCAATTACCAACACTGTGACAAAAGCCAGAAAGGCGTGGGTGGTGGCATTTTCTCCACCGAGTACTATCCAAAGTATAAATGTTACGATCGCAATGACAATCACCACCGGCACAAAAATACCCGCCACTTTATCCACCAGCTTTTGTACGGGTGCTTTGCTTCCCTGCGCCTCCTGCACCATTTTTATGATCTGCGCCAGAAAAGTATCCTTCCCTACCTTTTCGGCCCTGAATCTAAAGCTACCTTTCTGATTAATGGTACCTGAATAGACCTTGTCGCCGGCTTTCTTTTCAATGGCAATCGGCTCTCCACTCATCATGCTTTCGTCGACAAAGGATGCCCCCGAAACTAAAGTGCCATCCACAGGAATTCTGCCTCCGGGTTTAATTACAATGGTATCACCTACGCTTACTGCGGAAATTTCAACTTCCTTTTCTTCCCCATCCGCCCAGATGCTGACCGTTTTGGGTTGCAAGCCTATCAACTTTTTAATGGCAGAACTGGTGTTGGATTTGGCCCGGTGTTCCAGCAGTCTACCCAACAAGATAAAGAATATAATGACGGTTGCAGCTTCAAAATAGACATGGGGTGCGAGTCCCCGGGAGAGCAGCACTTCCGGAAACAGCGTATTGAATGTGCTTAGCAACATCGCAGTACCTGTACTCAGGGCGACCAGCGTGTCCATATTGGCCCTGCCATGTTTTGCCTGCGACCATGCATTCTTAAAAAAGCTCCGCCCAAACCAACCTAAAACCGGTATGGTAAGTACAAGCATGATCCAGTTGGCATAAGGCATATCCATGAAAAACATCCCGATTACCACCACGGGAAAAGCAAACACAAACGCCCAAATGGTGTTCATTTTCAATTTTCGGTAAGCTTCCAACTCGAGTGCTTCCTGTTTATCTGCCCCACCCTCCTCTTCTATGATTAAATCGTATCCTATCGACTGAATCACCTTTTGTAACTCCGGAAGGTCTACCTTTCCTGGCTGATAGTCAACAAAAGCGCTCTGCGTGGCGTAGTTCACTCCCGCATCAACCACACCCTCCTGCGTTTTGAGCATAGACTCCACGCTCGCTGCACAGGAAGCGCAGCTCATGCCCGTAACAGGAAGCGTCTTGCGTACCGATTTTGATGCGCCTTCGGGACGGGTTTGTTTTTCGGCAAAAATTTTATCTTCTGTAGTCATAGTTTCTAACTCAATTCCTATACAAATATACCCAGGCTGTATTAGATAAGTTTTATATAATTTTTACTATGATTTACACATTTATGTACCGTGAAAATTTGTTGCGGTCAAAAATAACACAGCGCGTATTTTATGGTTATGTAAAGAAAAGCGAACGATTATGAATAACAGAGATAAAATTTTGAGTGCATCGGCTGCCGCAGCAGTCGTGACCGGTATTGCATTTGCCTATTCAAAGAAAAAAAGCCCTGCCGTGGTACCAGAGCTGAGGGTTGTTGATAATGTAGATTTGGACAAATACATGGGCGAATGGTATGAGATTGCACGATTGCCCGCGCGATTTGAGCGAAACTGCTACGCCACCAGAGCGGTTTATTCAAAAAATGCCGACGGTACCGTTAAAGTTGAGAATATTTGCCATAAAAGAGATGTAAATGGTCCGGTAAAATCTGTGACCGGCAAAGCCTATCTCCCTAACCCGAACAAAACAGCCAAATTAAAAGTACAATTCTTCTGGCCTTTTAAAGGCGATTACTGGATACTTGACCTGGCAGACGATTATGGATATTCCCTGGTAGGCGAGCCTTCACGCAAACATTTGTGGATTCTGAGCAGGACGCCCAATATAGAACTGAATGCATTGCAGTCGCTTGTAGAGAAGGCAAAAAAACAAGGCTTCGATACAGACAAGTTGATTTATACTGAACAGGGAGCTTAAACGACGGAAGGCGGAAAAAACCTTCATCCGGCAGCAGCAAACTCAATGGAAAGTCTGAGAACAACGCTTAACTTAATTAAATTACTGAATTAAATTTTGCATTTAAAATTTTCATACTTACTTTTGCGACCAGATTTTAAAGAAGCAGCATGCTCAGCATTGTAGATGCCTTCTTTAATTGATGGTCCGTTAGCTCAGCTGGATAGAGCAACTGCCTTCTAAGCAGTAGGTCGATGGTTCGAATCCATCACGGATCACCTAAACCCTCTTTGATTCGCTTTAAAGAGGGTTTTTTTATGCCTTGTAACGGAATAGTAGCTATTGTTATGGTGTGGTCTTTTAATGAAATTCAAAAAAATTAAATTTCAAAAATTGGTTCGCATTTATCCAACAAACTCGGTTGTTTATTCTTTACGCTCCCTACCGCTTGACTTACCGGATAATAATCTAAACTATCACTATCAATTAAATTATTGTTCAACCAATCTAATATCAAAGCCCTGTCACCGTCTAACCTTGGAGAAAGGTAGTCAAATATTGAATCAGGATTAAGGATAAAAGGCATTCTGTTGTGTACCTTGCTAACACTTTCAAGTGGTGTTGTGGTAATTATTGAACAGCCTTCAGTGCCATCTTCATTCTTCTTGAAAATTCCTGCTAAAGGCATTATAGGGCTGTTCTTTAAGCTCACAAATACAGGCTGCTTTAATGTCTTTTTGTTTGTCGGGTCTTGTTTAATCCATTCATAGAAGCCTTTGAACAAAACTACACAACGTCTTTCCTGTAGATCATGCCTGAAATAAGAATTGTTCTTTTCAGCTTGTTCGATCTTGGAGTTAAACAACGGAATCATTTTACCCTGAATTTTCATGTCAAATTTCCAGGTCATCAATTGTACGGCCTTGGGTTCGTCGTTGGTAATTACCGGAATGCTGGTGGTAGGTGCTACATTATAATTTATGTAGCCTTCTGGTAATTCATCTAGGTCCTTGAGCAAAAAGGAGTTCCGCTTATCATCAAAAAAATTGAAATCTTCATAAAGCAATGCTTCATAGTCTCGCTTTGTTTCGGGGTTTACTGCACGTCCACACATAATTTAATTCCAGATGTTGATGATTTACGTTGACTGAGTGATAAAAATATGGAACTTTTCTAAAGATTGAAATTTG
>CAZWQB010000297.1:0-3833 GCA_964636035.1 uncultured Roseivirgaceae bacterium | reverse complement strand
GCTGCCTGAATATGCTAATATTCCGCCCGGTCCCTACGATCGGGTTTTTTTGTGCCTAATTTTTAAAGTTCGCCAGCAGTAGACTAGCGTCAATCAGACTGAAACTGATGCGGACCAAAGGCAAATCCGACCCACAATCAATGTTTTTAATCCAATTAGTAACAGCAGAAATGCTGCTGATAAGCTAATTATTGATAATTATAATCCTTATGGGAAATTCAAAGTTGAGGGGAAAAGACCTCAGAAAAATAAACTATAAATCAGATAAGGCCATAAGCATAGCTTTGGACATTATGGCGCTTCATTTTAAGCACCATAGCAGGCACGAAAAGCTCTTGCTGCTGGAAAAAGTAAAGTCGACGCCGGGCAATTTCCTGGACGATCCTTTGCTGTGTTCACTAGCCCTCGAATTTACTGAAGTAGAGGAGAAGGAGATTCGAAAGGAACCCCTGTCCTTGAAAGACCCCGGGGCATTTAAGGTGTACGGAAGAAAGCACATTACCGCCAATGCCTGGCAGCAAATGGAAATGGCAATGCGGCTTCCTATAGCAATAAAAGGAGCATTGATGCCCGACGCTCACCACGGATATGGTTTGCCCATAGGTGGCGTTCTGGCGACCAGAGACGCTGTTATACCCTACGGGGTAGGCTTGGATATAGGCTGCAGAATGCGCCTCAGTGTGTTTGATTTGAGTCCGGAATATCTGCAAAGAAATGGCTTTAAGTTTAAAACTGCGTTGAAAGAAAGAACCTGTTTTGGGTCCGGTGGGATGCTCAATATACCACAGGAACACCCGGTGCTTGAAAGTAGGGCTTTTCAGGAGACAAACCTCTTGAGACAGCTTCATGGGAAGGCTGTAAAGCAATTGGGAACTTCAGGCTCAGGCAATCATTTTGTGGAGTTTGGAATTGTGACATTGCTCGAAGGAAATGGGTTGGGATTAGCCCCGGGTGAATGGGTCGGTTTGCTTTCTCACTCCGGCTCAAGAGGCCTTGGTGCCGCCATTGCCCGCCATTACACTGAAATAGCCATGGATATATGCATGCTGCCACGGGAAGCGAAGCAGCTGGCCTGGTTGGATATGGATAAAGAGGAGGGCCAGGAGTATTGGCTGTCTATGCAGTTGGCGGGAGCGTATGCAAAAGCCTGCCATGATCAAATCCATCACCACTTAAGTAAGCACCTGGGAATAAAGGTGGTCGCAAAAGTTGAAAACCATCACAACTTTGCCTGGAAGGAGCCTGATGAAAATGGAGAAATGTTAATTGTCCACAGGAAAGGGGCAACACCGGCAGCCATTGGAGAACCAGGCATTATTCCTGGTTCTATGGCCTCTCCTGGCTACATTGTGCGTGGAAAGGGTGAGCCTTTAAGTCTTAATAGTGCTGCTCATGGAGCCGGAAGAAAGCTGTCGCGAAGGGCCGCCCGAAATTCCTATACCGGAAGTGCATTGAAAAAGGTACTCAGCAAATCCGGAGTTACGCTGATAGGGGGAGGCGTGGAGGAAGCACCATGCGCATACAAAGACCTGAAGGAGGTGATGTTTGGACAGAAAGATCTGGTACAGGTAATCGGTGAATTTATGCCACGGATTGTGAGGATGGACAAACCGTAATCCCGCATTCACAATAGTTATAAAATTTGAAGAATTAAGCATTAGAGGGCGTTTGGATTTCATACAGATGGAGGCGCTCTCCATAAAAGAAAAAAAACAATGTCATTAACATTAGCAGATCAATATTATTTGAAAGCGGCGGGTGATTATCCCTGGGGCTTACAGGAGGTGGTTGAAAATCTGGGTTATGCTTTAAGTTATGATCCCGAACACGTGGGTGCAAATTACCTGATGGGGAGATTGTATATGGAGCAGTTTCAAAACTACGAGAAAGCCGAGGCCTATTTTGTAGCAGCAATTTCTGTATATCCTGATCATTTTAAAGCCTGCGAATATTATATCAAGCTGCTTATCAGGCTCAGAAGGTTTGCTGAGGCAAAAAGATTAGCAGCGTTCATTTTATCCAGGAAAGGAGTAGGAAGGGCCAGTATCCTTCGATTGCAGGCGCTGATTTACGAGCACCAGATGGACTATCACCACGCGTTGGAATGTTTGAAAAAAGCTGTGTTGGAAGCGTTTAATCAGCAGCATATCTATTTCTTAAAGGAAGAAATGAAAAGGATAGAGGACAAGCAAGCCATGATTCATTCATGGAACTATAATGTCGTCACTGGCGAGTAAGGGGAGAAATCTCCTTACTTCTTGTATTTAGGAGGGGAGTAAGAGCCAGGCATTGACATAAGTACACCCAAAAGAAAAAGCTTTAAAAAGGTGGCAAAAGTTTGCCGATGTTCGCTGATGTATTCTTTCAATAAAAAGTTATTTTTTTTTAATGAGCAGTTGTCTTTTATTTACCGCTGACCAAATAAAAGTTGAATGGAAGCTGTTACCAATTGCTCAAAATGCTCCACTGTTCTAGGAGAAAATGATAAATTCTGTACTTCATGCGGATTTCCCGAAAATGGAAGCGAGGAGGAAAAGAAAAAATACGAATATAGCATCAAGCTTAAAAAAGACGTAATCGAAGATGCAAATAAAAGGCTGAAGAATGTAAAATGGGTGCTGTACATTATTATTGGAATAAATGTTTTGGCAGGAATCTATTATCTTACCGACGATGCAACGTTTTTTGATGGCCTGGGAAGTTTAATAGCCGCTGCTATTTTTACAGGTTGCCTGTTTTGGGTTAATAAACAACCTCTTGCTGGAATTCTGGCTGCATTTGTCTTCTGGATTGTATTACAACTACTAACAATTGTGGTGGACCCTGCCACAATCCTTCAGGGCCTCTTGTTAAAAGTTATTTTTATAGCTGTGTTTATCAAGGGTATTGCTTCGGCTAGAGATATTAGAAAGTTTTCAGCCCAACTGGAAGAAATGAAAGGCGTTAAGTATGGAGGCTAATGTGATGGAGTTTTGTCTCTTTTGTGAGGAAGAACAACTCGCCGATTTCAGGTTTTGTTCTAATTGTGGCAAGCGCAATGGTAAAAAAGTAATTGAAGAGCAGGTAAAAGAAAAATTCTTTAATAAAAACCTCACCTTGGTCGCGGTATATGCACTCTTTTCAATTGCTTTTTTGCTTATCGTAGGGCTCAGTGAAGACACACTTGAAAACCTGTTATTATGGACGGTGTTATTTGCTGTCATTGATATCGCATTTGCTTTCATTCAGCCTGGAGTATTGAGATTATTCATCCCCGAAAGTCTAAGGCTTCTCCCAATGGCATCAATGGTCTTAATTTGTCTGGGTACGGGAGTAAGTGTAACCTATCTTTCAAACCACCTAAACCTCATTCTTTTTGATGAAATCATCAGCAACTACTTTTATTTCGAGCATTTAGAGTACCCCTTATTAGTTGCACTTTTAATAATCGCTGTGTGCCCGGCTATTTTTGAGGAATTGGCCTTCAGAGGATTCGTCTATAACAATTTGCAGGTTATTTCCGGAGAAAAAGCGGCGGTTTGGGGTTCCACCTTCTTATTTGCGCTGGTGCATTTTTCTCTACTCAGTATGTTTTGGTTGATACCCTTTGGTCTTTTGCTGGCACATTTCCGCAGAAGGTACAATACCATTGTTTACGGTATAGTGGGACATTTCATACATAATGCCACGACTGTTTTCATCGAACATTATAGCTTCGAGGAATTCCTGGTTCTTTGAAATTGCGGATGGGTATTTCTCCCGGTTCATTTCAACCCCCCCCCTAATGATGGACTGCTTTTCCCTTTTTTGTCATTTTATGTATTGTATTTTTATTGTTAATTATGAAAAATAGA
>CAZWQB010000296.1:0-3860 GCA_964636035.1 uncultured Roseivirgaceae bacterium | reverse complement strand
AGTATGGCTCAGGCTTCCTTCAGGCTTTTCAAAAAAACAATGACCGCTCGTATTTCTCCATAGGTGTACTCGTCTCCGAGTTTTGCTTTGATTTCAGAGGACAGGGCATCCGGAAAGGTGTTTAACACTGTCTCAATATTATTCATCTTCTCCTGACTTACCAGGTTATGAATGTTGATTTTGCCGGTAGGTATAAAGGAGATTAGATGGCCTTCAATTGTACCTATCGCCAAACCTCTTTCAGTAGCGATTTCCTGAATGGTTTTTCCGGCTTCAAACATCGAAAGAGAGATTCTGTGGCTTTCTCCTTTTTCCAGTTTGGGCTTTTGAGCAGGAGGGATTAATTTATATTCATCCGTAACCGCATGGTCCTTGCCAATACTCTTAAAAAGCACCTCCGGATCTATCCCGCTGTCCAACCCGGCGGTAATTTTCATGGCCTGCTGAAGACCCATTCTTTTCACCTTACAGGTGGCGGCTAAGTCCTGAAGGTCCTTCAGGTATTTCTTAACCTTTGGCTTTTTCTTTACAAGCTCATAATGCGCTTCAATAACCTTGAAGAAATCATTATAGAGCGCATCTTTAAAATACTTTCCGGCAGCCTGCACCCTTTCATTGATGTAGGCATAGCCATTTTGATCTACTTCCTGCAGCATGTGATGCAGTTTCTTTGAGAAGTTTTCGGCAATCTTTTGTTGCGACGCGGCCTTCTCATGCAATGTCCCGGCCATCTCCTTTGCTTCTTCTAACAAAGGGATCCGTCTGCTGTCCAAACTCACCTTGAAATTAGAAAAGGTGGTAATCAGTGGTTGCCAGTTAAACACGTCCAACAGCAAATTATGCATATACTCTTTTTGGTGATCTTTAAGTCTTTGCTCCAACGTGTGTTCAGCCAGCTCGTTGGATGAGAACTCATTGGCCAGTTCATCGGTGCTGATGGCACCTTTGTTGATTTTGCTGTAAAGCACCAGGCCATCCAGGGAAGTAAGCCGGCTTAGTGCCACATATACCTGACCCGCAGCAAAAGAAGCCCCCGCATCAATAATTGCCTTTTTAAAAGTCAGGCCCTGGCTCTTGTGAATGGTAATGGCCCATGCCAGACGAACGGGATACTGCACAAAGCTCCCTATTTCTTCTTCATATACCTGGTCTTCTTCTTTGTTATAATTGTACTTAATGTTTTTCCAGGTTTCCTTTTCAACTTTTAATTCACCCTCTTCTTCAGGAAAAATTACAAAAATTTCTTCTCCTTTTATTTTTTTGATGGTTCCTATTTTTCCATTGTAGTATCTGCGCTCCTCACCTTTGTCATTCTTGATAAACATGATCTGGGCGCCCTCCTTTAACTGCAACTGACTTTCTGCAGGATAGGCGTTTTCATTAAAATCGCCATCTATTTGAGCATAAAAGTTATGAATCGGCGTCTTCAGTTTTAGAAGCTCTTTTTGGTTGATGATGTCAGCCTTGGCATTGTGGGTGGTCAGGGTGATGTATTCGCCGTTTTTTTCAGGTTTAAAATCGGGCTTGTAGTACTGGTGCAATAGTTCCAGGTCGCGCTCCTGAACCTGGTTGTTTCTAATGTTGTTTAGCACCTGAATAAAATCTGCGTCGCTCTGCCGGTAAATTTTCTTTAGCTCCAGGTATAGAGGTGGGAAATGCAGCAACACCTGGGCATCGAAAAAAAACTGGCTTCTATAGTAGTTTTTCATAACCTTCCATTCATGGTCCCGCACTACTGGTGGCAATTGAGACAAATCTCCTATATAGAGCATTTGAACACCTCCGAATGGAACATTGTATTTTCGTCGTACATGTCGAAGCACAGTATCAATTGCATCCAAAACATCAGCACGCACCATGGATACCTCATCAATGATCAACAGATCCAATGCCTGAATTAATGACCGCTTTTCATTCGATAGTCGCAGATGCCCCAGCAGGGTGCTCTTGTTGTAAAAATTGCCGCTCAGTGAATCAGAAAGCGTACTGTTCAAAGGAAGAAAGGATCCAAAGGGCAATTGGAACAAGGAATGAATGGTAGTTCCTCCGGCATTGATGGCAGCCACTCCAGTCGGCGCTACCACGGCCATATTTTTGTGCGTTGTTTCCCTGATGTACTTCAGGAAGGTTGTCTTACCAGTTCCTGCCTTTCCGGTAAGGAAAATATGCTGTCCAGTTTGATTTACAAATTGAACAGCTAATTCAAAATGCTTATTGGTTTTGTCTGGTTCCATGGTTTTTAGCTGGTTAATTAGCGTTTAAAAATGAGACCTTTAATATCTTACTAATTTTTTAGAAATCAAATTTTAGACGTTGGAACATACTTCAGGTTTTTCAAACTGATGCCGATTTCAGTTATTGTAATTCCTTACCAAATGGGGTCAGCGACAGTGCCGCAAGTTTAAAGTGTTGCATTGCGAAGGGAATTCCAATGATGGTAATGGCAAAGAAAATTCCAAAAAACAAATGGGTGAGGCAAATCCAAATGCCCCCAAACACCAGCCAAAGGATGTTCATTAGCAAGTACAAACATCCACCGGCATGAGGAACTGTAGCCACTTCCTTTCCAAAAGGCCATAGTGCAAGCCCCGCCATTTTCAAGGTCTGGAGCCCGAAGGGAATGCCCACGATAGTGATACACAACAATAAACTTGCAATAATATATTCGATGAAGATAATGACGCCACCAAATACAAACCAGATAATATTTCCAAGGGTACTCATCTTGTCAGCTTAATTTAACTGCTAAGTAATAAAAAAAATGGGAGGAATTTGAAGAAAATTTTTTGTTCGGAAAAAAATGGCAGTATCTTTTTTCGCGTGAGGGGCCGGTTAATTATTTGGCAAAAATTGATTTTATCTGTGCATTTCCCCCCTTTAATCCTTACTTTTAAGAGAGAAATTTTTTAATCTTTAACATCACATCGATATTCTTGCGTCAACACAGAAACCACTAACAAATTATAAAATGAAGTATAACAAATTAGGAAACACCGGTCTATTGGTCTCGGAGTTATGTCTTGGAACCATGACTTTTGGAGGGAAGGGCATCTGGACCGCCATCGGAACATTAGATCAAAAACCTGTAGATGAGCTTGTAAAGCGCTCCATCGACTCAGGTATCAATTTTATCGATACTGCAAATGTATATTCCGAGGGCCTTTCTGAAGAGCTCACAGGAAAAGCTTTGAAAAATTTAGGAATTAATCGACACGACATTGTATTGGCCACAAAGGTGCGTGGAAAAATGGGGGAGGGCCCCAACCAAACCGGCCTGACCAGGAAGCACATTTTGTGGCAGGTGGAAGAGAGCCTTAAAAGACTGGATACAGACTACATTGATTTATACCAGATACACGGTTTTGATCCATTTACTCCTATTGAAGAAACCTTGCATGCTTTGAACATCGTGGTGGAGCATGGGAAAGCACGTTATATCGGTTGTAGTAATTTAGCTGCCTGGCAAATCATGAAGGCCTTGTCTTATTCGGAATATCAGAAACTTGCGAAATTTATATCTCTTCAGGCTTACTATACCGTAGCGGGTAGAGATTTGGAGCGGGAACTGATTCCGCTTCTAAAGGATCAAAATCTGGGCTTGATGGTCTGGAGCCCACTCGCAGGTGGCTTCTTAAGCGGCAAGTACAGCAGGGAACAGCAGGGAGAGGATGGAGCCAGAAGAGTAAATTTTGACTTTCCGCCTGTCGACAAGGAAAAGGCTTATGATATTCTGGATGTACTCAAGCCCATAGCTGACGAAAAAGGGGTTTCTGTTGCACAAATCGCAATTGCCTGGCTATTGCACCAAAAGTCGGTGACGACTGTTATTATAGGTGCCAAAAAGATGCATCAGCTCGAAG
>CAZWQB010000295.1:2690-3873 GCA_964636035.1 uncultured Roseivirgaceae bacterium | reverse complement strand
GAAAGCTGGTTCAACAGCGGTATGGCGTAATAGAGCAATGCAAGGGCAAACAGAAACGCAAACAAAGTCAGCACGGTGGATTCTCCCATAAATTGTCCGAATAACTGATTGCTTCTTGCACCCAGCACTTTTCTCATGCCTACCTCTCTGCTTCTTTTAATGGACTCAGCAGTAGAAAGGTTGATGAAGTTGAAGCAGGCGATCAGCAGGGTTAGAAAGGCAATTCCTGAAAAGATAAAAATGTATTGCATGCTTCCCAAAGGTTCAGGTTGCAGTTCCACGCCAGCCATCAGGTGAATGTCTTCCAGCGGAGTCAGGCTGAATTTTTGGCCCAGCCTCAAAGATTCAGGAGCATGGGTTTGAATCATTTGATCAAAGCGAGTGTCGACAGCGGCGGCATCGGAACCTTCTTTTAATAAGACGTAAGTGAGTGAGTGCGAAATTACCCAGTTTTGGCCAAGATTATCCCGCATTACAGCTTCCATTTCGTCCTGTTCCAGGTTGTACATGTCTTCATAGGGGAGGAGCATATCGAAGTGAATATGAGAGTTGCCCGGGAAATCTCTCAATACCCCTGCCACCTTGAAAGGTTGATTTCCATTGATGAAAATGGTTTCTCCTAAAGGATTTGATGCAGGAAAATATTTCGCTGCTATTTTTTCTTCCAGCCAAACCGTTCCTGGTTGAACTAGAAAAGAGGAAGGATTTCCGGAAACTACTTCAAAACTGAAAATATCAAATAGCGTGGAATCCGCAAAAAAGACATCTTCTTCTTCAAATTGCTGCTCAACTTCGTCTTTTCTGATTGTGACACTAAGATTTCTTGGAAACATGCGGGCGGAGGTTTCCACTTCCGGGTGAACTTCTGTCATCAGGGGGCTGATGGGCGGGGGCACCTGCGCCAGTTTTAAGTCATTACTGGTGGTGTAGAGTATTTGATAAATGCGGTTTCCTTTTTCGTGAAACTTATCGAAGCTCAGTTCATCTTTTACAAAGAGGAAAATCGAAAGACAGCAGGCCAGGCCCAGTGCAAGTCCGGATATATTGATAAAAGAAATCAGTAGGTTTCTTTTGATATGGCGAATAGCAAGTTTCCAGTAACTTCTTAACATGATCAGACTGCTGATAAGGTTCTAAATTGAGATTTACCAACAAATTATCATGTTTTGGTCGTATTGCATAT
>CAZWQB010000295.1:0-2590 GCA_964636035.1 uncultured Roseivirgaceae bacterium | reverse complement strand
CCTGCCTCCACATCATAAACAAAACCATTAACTACTGAATATTTCACCACTCCATTGTTTAAAAGAACAAAGTTAGCACTTCCGTTCTCTTCAATGGCATTGGAGATCTTTGTTGTGTCACCAATCACATCCACTGGAAAACTGACAAATTCCTCATCGGGTAGCTCCTTTAACCTGACTGTAGTGTAACCGGCGGCAATCAGCTCGTGCACATTTATCTTCTGTAACTCCCCGATATTCCTAAGCACTTCCGGATATACATTTCCCGCCTCAGCCTTTAAGCCTTCCCCATCCAACGCTTCATAGCCATGAAATACAGAGAGATCACCTATATCCTCCAGAGTGCTTCTATAGTAAAAGCTATTATTATCGCCGGTAATTTCAGCCCTGTTGATTCCCAGATCCACTACATAATCCTTCCCGTTTACGGCAATAGATACTTTCCTGATCAGCAGGTCGTATAGATAAAGCTCGTTGGTGGGGATGGCGAAATACTGTTCTGTGTCATTGCTTTTATAGGATTCACTGGCAATAGAAACCAGCGCTTCCATAATTGCCACAAAATTCAGTTTCCGGATGTATTGTTTTTGAGGGTCACCGGCATAACCTCCTGACTCTATCAAGACCGTGCTTGTGCCCCATTTTTGGATATTGTCACCGAAAGCCCGCGGTTCAAATTCGTCTGAATATTTCGCTACTTGTCCTGGAATGTGCTTCTGCAGTTCATTATTCATTTCCACTACCAGTTTCATGGCAGCTTCGCGACCCGGGTTGATAGATTTCGCCTCATCGTAAGCGGGTGCAAGAAATGAAATTGTGGCTGGTTTGTTGGTTTTTCCTGCGGTGTAGCGCGTGTTCTGGTCGTGGAGGTTAAAACCGAAATCGGCGGCTGTGCTGTCTCTTACTTTTTTTAGTATTCTGGCCTCGGGCGACTGAAGGCGCAGGGCATCCCTGTTGAGGTCGATGTCCAAAGCATTTCTTCGCTTAAAAACTTCTGCACCATCCGGATTCAGCATGGGAATGAAATGAATGGTCAGCTTTTCCAGGATTTCTTCCCTAACCGGGTCCAGTTCATCAGTAGCCTTGAAAAAATTAAAGATGTCCATCAGGGCCATCGTAGCCGTTGATTCGTCGCCATGCATTTGCGACCATAATAAGACTGTAGTTTTACCTTTTCCTACTGTTACTAAAAAGATTTCCTTTCCCAGCACCGATTGCCCTGCTTCATTCACGGTAAAGCGGGATGATGCCTTCAGCGAATCCAGCAACGGCAATATTTCATTATGCTTGAACCTTCTGTTGTCCAGGCCTTCCTGCTTATACCGATCGTAGTTGTCATAAAATTGATCTTCTGATTCCAGATCAGTACTGCAGTTGGTAGCCATAAGTAAAATAATGATTGGTAGAAATATTTTCACTAAACTTTAATTTATATTGAGGCATCTGATTTAGTATGCATTTGCTTTTTGCTTCAGTATTTCGTCCGTCAGAGAGTGTCTTTGTCTGTACCCGGCTATAATTTGTGTAGCAATTCACTTCCGGTTCCGTTCCTGTTTGGAAAAACCACTTTGTAATCGACGATTTTCACCCCAACCGCCACATCCTTCTTCAACAGCATGGCTCCGTCCATGTCTACATAATCCAATAGCGGTAGAAGATGCGCAATGGCAGATATCCCTACTGTCGATTCCGTCATGCAGCCTGCCATCACTTTCATGCCCAGAGATTTGGCTTCACGAATCATCCTGTGGGCAGGTGTTAACCCGCCGCATTTGGGTAATTTTATATTTACGCCATGAAAATGGTTCTGGCATTTACTGACATCGCTTTCAACCATACAGCTTTCGTCCGCTATAAGTGGCAACGCAGATTGTTCGTATACGCGCTTCATCCCTTCGAAATCGTCAGCGTGCATGGGTTGCTCAATAAACTCCACATGAAGTTCCCTGAAGGCTTTTGAATTGGCAACGGTTTCCTCCACCGACCAGGCACAGTTCGCATCCACCCTGAAAAGCGCATCACTATGCTTTCTCAGTTCCCGTATAATCTTCACGTCCTCTTTTGTTCCCAGCTTAATTTTATACAGGGGCCATGGAAATTCCTGCATTTTTCCGACCATCTTCTCAATAGAATCGATGCCGATGGTATAATTTGTGAGCGGCAGGTTCTCCGTGCTCAAACCCCATAATTGGTACAGAGGAACGCCTTTTTTCTTGCCATACAGATCATGCATGGCAATGTCCAGGGCACACAGGGCAAAAGGGTTGTTTTGGAGGTGTGGAAGTACTTTTGTCCATAGTTCTTCTGGTGAAAGACTTCCGCTTTCTGCCACCAGCGGTTTAATTTCAGTAAGATCTTCGATCATCTTTTCCACTGTCACGCCATAGTAAGAATTCGCTGTAGCTTCCCCGTATCCGCTATGCCCCCCGTCAGCCAACTCTACTACCAGAGTTTTCTGAATATTGCGCGATCCATGGGAAATGGTAAAAGTATGCTTCAACTCCAGGTCAAAAGGGTGGAAAGTTAGGTTCATAAACTTCAATAACGGAGAAAATGGTTTTTATTTCAAGTTACAAAACTCATGATGAAT
>CAZWQB010000294.1:0-3877 GCA_964636035.1 uncultured Roseivirgaceae bacterium | reverse complement strand
CCGGCGCCGGTTAAATTGCACAAATCTTTCAGGTTGTGACAACCTCCTTTAATGGCTTCCATAATATTCCCTTCGCCCACGTTATTGCAGGAGCATACCAATTTGCCCAATACAGGTTTCGGTGCCCCTCCCGATCTCAAAAGTTGCAGCCGTTTTTCACCAAGTTCTGTTTTGGTTTCTATCAGCGTTTTAAATTCTGCAAATTCATTTTTGTCACCTAAAAGAATAGCACCTACCAACTTATCCTGGTAAACGATACATTTCTTATAATACCTTTTGGCCCTGTCGATGAAGATAATTTCCTCGTAGTCAGGATTGCCTTCGGGGATATGCAGTTCCCCGATAGAACAAAGGTCAAGATCCGGAAATTTTAAGATATTCATTAGTACTGAACCCTCATAAAAGCTGGCCAGATCGCCATTCAGATAATGAGCAACTATATCCGCCTGTTGTTCCGCAGAAGAGGTAATTCCGTAGAGCATATTCTCGAATTCTGCTATTTCCCCCATTGCGATGATGTTACTATCGCTGGTTTCCAGATATTGGTTTACGATGACACCTCTGTGACAGGCCAGTCCGGCATCCTTAGCTATTTGAATGTTGGGCCTGGTTCCTATTGCATAAATGGCTGCATCACAAAATATTTTGGTGCCACTTTTCAGAATTACCTTAAAGCCTCCCTCCTTCAGGGGCATCAGCGTTTGCACCTGATTGTTAAGATGTACGTGGATTCCCAACTGCTCAATATGCTCTTTTAAAAGCCCTGCAGCGGTATCATCCAACTGCCGCTCCATCAACTTTGATGAAAGTTGAATAAGGCTAACCTCAACATCCATCATTTTTAGGGAAGAGGCCATCTCCAGCCCTAATAATCCTCCCCCAACGATCAACACTTTGCTTTTTTCACCCAAATAAGATTTAAGCGATTCGGCATCTTTCCGGGAACGCATGGTAAAAATACCTGAAAGCTGAATGGGTACTTCTTTGGGCACAAATGGACTGCTGCCGGTGGCGAGGAGCAACTTATCATAGAAATGCTGCTCTCCTTTCTCGTCAATCACGTATTTCGCTTCCTTATTAATGCTTTCAATCCCATTACTGAGGTGAAGATGGATATTCCATAGTTCCAGATCTTCCGGTTGCAACTTGTTCAATTTATCCCACCCCAAATGACCACTCACATACTCCGGAAGCAATACCCTGTTGTAAAACGGATAAGGTTCTTTAGAGAAAACATGCAGTTCATCATCTGCATTAAGCTCCCTGTAGGATGCGATAAATCTATACGCTGCTGCCCCTGCCCCTACAATTATTATTTTCTCCACAGGTTTCTTAAACCTGGTAATTTGGACCTTAGAAAATTTAAAGTCGGGCTCCTTGGAGATTTTATCTACAAGATTGTTGGTAAGATTATTAGCTCTAGCGAACCCGTTGTTAAAAATTTTCCCCCAGTGCATAGGGACAAATACCACACCCTGCTTAATAGTGGAGGTCACTTTTGCCGTTAACTTCAACTTGCCCCTTTCATTTACTATTTCCACCACATCACCCTCCTCTATTTTTCTCAGGGCAGCATCAACCGGATGGATCTCAACAAAAGCCTTTTCTATATGCTTATTCAGTTTCTTTACCTTGCCTGTTTTAGTCATGGTATGCCACTGATCCCTGATTCTGCCCGTGGTAAGGATCAAAGGAAAATCCCGATCCGGTTTTTCTGATAACATTTCATGATCTACACCATGAATTTTTGCTTTCCCATTTGCTCTGTAAAAATTTAGGTCTGTAAACAGTCTTGGCGTGCCTTCCGGCTTTTCAGTTGTAACCGGCCACTGCGCTGTACCGCTGGCTTTTAATTTTTCATACGACAGGCCGCTGATATCAATTTTTGTGCCTTTGGTAAGCTGGCAATGCTCTTCGAAAACTTCAGAGGCATTCTTGAAATCAAATCCTTCAAACCCCATCTTTTTTGCAAAACGAAGCAGGATTTCCAGATCCGGCAATGCTTCTCCGGGCGCGTCTGTGCCTTTGTTAAGGTAACTGATCCTTCTTTCAGAATTGGTCATCGTTCCTTCCTTTTCCAGCCAGCCCGCAGCAGGCAATACCAGATCAGCATATTTTACCGTATCCGAAAGATTCGAGATTTCCTGAACCACAACGAAACTTGCATTTTTAAGCGCTTTTTCCACTCGGTTTGCATCGGGAAGACTGACCAAAGGATTCGTACATATAATCCAAATCGCTTTCATGCGGCCATCTTCCAGCGCTTCGAACATTTCCGTAGCGGTAAGCCCGGGCTTGGAAGGCACATCTGCGACTTTCCAAAAATCTGCTACTTCCTTTCTATCGGCAGCGTCATTTAAGTTTCTGTGGGAGGAAAGCAAATTGGCCATTCCTCCTACTTCTCTACCACCCATGGCATTGGGCTGTCCGGTTAAGCTGAAGGGACCCGCACCAGGCTTGCCGATCTGTCCGGTTATCAGAGAAAGGTTCAATAAGGCCAGATTCTTATTTACTCCAACAGCACTTTGGTTGAGCCCCATCGCCCACATGGTGATAAAGCCCTTCGCGTTTCCAATATAAGTTGCAGCTAAGTAGATATCTTCGGATGTTATATCGCATATCAAAGCAGCTTCTTCTACAGAAACTTCAAAAGCAGCCCTTTTCAAGGCTTCAAATCCTTCTGTGTGCTTGCTGATAAATTCAAAATCGACCAATCCTTGTTCAATGAGCACTCGTGCAATGGCATTGTAAAGCACCACATCGGTGCCTGGATTTAACTGGAGGTGTAAATCTGCCAGCGCGCAGGTTTGGGTTACTCTTGGGTCTGCGACGATAATTTTTACATGAGGATTCTTTTCCTTGTGGGCCTCAATTCTTCTGAACAGGATGGGATGACACCATGCAGGATTTGCCCCGGCTATAAAAATACAATCTGATAACTCAATATCTTCATAGCTTATAGGCACGCTGTCTTCACCCAGAGCCATTTTATATCCCGCCACTGCAGAACTCATACATAGCCTGGAATTGGTATCAATATTATTGGTCTGCAGGTAGCCTTTTACCAGTTTATTGGCGATATAATATTCTTCCGTCAAACATTGTCCGGATACATAAAAGCCTACCGAGTCCGGTCCAAATTTATTGATGAGCGTCTTAAAAATCGCCGCCGCGCGCTCCAAACCTGTATCCCAGGAAACTTTTTGCAGGGGAAGATTTTTTCCGTACCGCATTTGTGGATATAAGATTCGGTCAGAGACATCCTGAACCACATGGTGCAAATTCATCCCTTTCGAGCATAACATCCCCTTGTTAACCGGATGATCAGGGTCGCCCTTTACCTGTATTTTTCCCCGGTGGTCTTTGTTGACTATTATTCCACACCCAACACCACAGTATGAGCAGGTGCTTTTAACGCAATTTTCCATAAGACTCATTTAAAGTTTTGGAGACCTATTCATTGATATCAGGCTGGCTCCAATTCCAATTCTTTTTCTCGTTTTAGCTGATGATCCATTTCCTTTTTCACAGCTTTCTCAGCATCAGCAGAAAAGTTGATAGCCCAGGCGAGAAAGGAAACTGCTGTTACCACTGCACCAATAATTAAAAGTGCTTCCGGATAGGTAATGTCTTCATATTTAAACAGAAAGCCTGCTGCCACGGCACCGGCATTTCCACCTGCACCAACAATTCCGGATATGGCTCCCAGTGCCTTTTTGTTGATAAAAGGAACTACAGAATAAGTAGCTCCTTCAGACATTTGTACGAAAAGGCTAAATACGATCATACTGCCGATAGCAAGCGGCAACCAGCTCATTTGGCTGAAAAACATCAGGGATAATCCTTCCAGAAACACCACTAAAAACAGAAAGCGCAC
>CAZWQB010000293.1:0-3884 GCA_964636035.1 uncultured Roseivirgaceae bacterium | reverse complement strand
TATGTAGTGAGTGGCGGTAGCAGATATCCTCATGGCGCAAAAGAATACCAAGATCGACTGTATATCAATGACGGTGCAGGTAATTTTTCCAGAAGTCAAACCGCACTTCCTGAAATGCTTGTTAGTGGCTCTGTTGTAACCGCTGCTGATTTTGACCAGGACGGAGATTTGGACCTTTTTGTAGGGGGCCGAATTGTTCCCGGACGATATCCTACTGCTCCAACGAGCTATATGCTTAGAAATGATAATGGGGCGTTTGTAGACATTACTGAAAATGTGGCGCCCGAAGTTAGAAATGTAGGCATGGTTTCCGCTGCCGTTTGGAGCGACTTTGATAATGATGGGTTAATAGACTTGGTATTAGCGGGTGAATGGATGCCATTGACCGTTGTGAAACAGGTTAAAAACGCAAAAGGAGAAATTGCATTTCAAGACTTTACCGAGGAGGCTGGACTGGCTCACACTGCAGGTTGGTGGAATAGTATCGTAGCAGATGATTTTGATGGTGATGGCGATATCGATTATATAGCTGGAAACCTGGGCCTGAATTCGAGATACACCGCATCCGAAGAGGAACCTATCTCTATATATGCGAAAGATTTTGACGCCAACGGGAGCATCGATCCAATCATGTTCTATTACCTAAATGGAAAGAAACGTCCTACGCATGGAAGGGATGAATTGATCAACCAACTTCCGTATATGCGTCATAGATTCCAGAAATATGCAGATTATGGAAAAACCACCTTTGACGAGTTTTTTAAAGAAGGTGAACTTGATGGTGCACTTATGCTTACTGGTTATGAATTAAGATCATCGGTGGTAGAAAATCTCGGTGACGGAAAATTCGAATTGTCTCCACTTCCTAACGAGGCACAATTTGCACCTGTAAATGGAATTATTAGTAAGGATTTTAATGGTGATGGGAAGTCAGATTTATTGCTGGTGGGAAATTCTTATGCCACTGAAAAAAATGTGGGCAGGTACGATGCATCTATAGGGAACTATCTTCAAGGCGACGGAAAGGGTAATTTCAAACACGTAGATGTTAATAGCAGTGGCTTTTTCGTCGACGGCAATGCAAAGGCTCTTGTCGAACTGGCGGCCGCTACCGGTGCGCCGTTAATTTTGGTGAGCCAGCAAGCTGATTCATTAAAAATATTTCAGGCTGTCGAAAGCAACCATAAATACAATGTGAAATTAAATGCTTTAGATCATCGGGTTGAAATTTTCTCTAAGAAAGGTCTCACACAGGTCAAAGAATTGAACTATGGGTCTTCTTACCTCGGTCAGTCTTCGAGAGTACTTTATTTAAATGGCGATGTCGATTCCGTTGCAATATATGATTACGCCGGAAAAAGAAGGAGCTTAAATTTTCCAAAAGAAGTATTGACTCAAAAGTAAAGTGCCTGCTTTGCACGTTTTGTTAGAGCCCATGACACCAAGACCATACATTTTAGCAGAAACGAACTGGAAGGCCGTTAAAGACCAGAAATTTGACTTGGCAATCTTGCCATGGGGAGCTACCGAGGCACATAACTACCATTTGCCCTATGCCACAGACACCATTCAGTGTGACTGCGTGGCAGCAGAAGCTGCTAAAAACGCGTGGGAAAAGGGCGCGAAAGTGATTGTATTGCCTACTGTGCCTTTTGGCGTAAACACCGGCCAGTCTGATATTCTGCTGGACTTAAACATAAATCCAAGTACCCAGGCCGCAATTATTAAGGATATTGTAGAGGTTCTATACCGGCAATCTATCCATAAGCTCCTTATCCTGAATGGGCATGGCGGCAACAACTTTAAAGCCATCATCAGAGAGGTAGGCTATCAGTACCAGGATATGTTTATATGCACCTGCGACTGGTTTAGGGTTGTCAACTGGAATGATTATTTCGATGAACCTGGTGACCACGCGGGAGAAATGGAGACGAGCGTCATCATGCATATTGCCCCTCATTTAACGCTGTCATTGTCAGAGGCTGGCGATGGTGCTGAAAAGAGATCAAAAATAAGAGGGATCAGGGAAGGTTGGGCTTGGGCTGAAAGAAAGTGGAGTGCTGTTTCAAAAGATACTGGCATAGGAAATCCTAAAGCAGCTACGGCAGAAAAAGGCAAGCTTTATCTCGATGCTACTGCAGATAAGCTCGCGGATTTTTTCGTTGAATTGTCTCATGCGGATATCAAATATTTATATGAGTAGCCGGGAGCGCTTTGATATTTTGTAGACGCCGACGGGTTATCGCAACTGACTTAAAGGTTTTTGCGAACCCCGTGTGCTCTTTCACTTTTAAGAGACTGATTCAGCGCTCGAAGTATTTGATAAGAGTTGTTCAATTTTTCCCTTGAGGTCTTCCATATTTTTCGCGGTCGTAAAAACACCGCTCTTTATCAATTGGGTTTCATGGCCTTCATAGATGTGACTGGCGCCTAGGAAACCAATTACATGCATCCCCGCGCGCACAGCGGCGGTTGCGCCACTGGGGCTGTCTTCGATGACGAGACAATTTTCAGGATCTACCTGCAATTTATTCGCAGCTAAAAGGTAAACGGCCGGATCTGGCTTTGGCTTTTCTACCATTTCAGCAGAAAATACATTCTTTCCAAAATGTTCTTCTAACGATGCCAACTTCAATGAGTGGATCACCCTCACCAGCCTGCTGTTGGAAACCACTGCTTTGGGCAGGTGAATTTTAGAAATTACCTCAGCAGCACCTTTTATCGGTTCAAGATCATGGTCTAAAGCATGCTCTATTTTTAACTTGAGCTTGGATAAAAATTCATTGGATAAATCGATCTTATATTCAGTCTTGATGATTTGGATGGTGTCTTCTTCAACTTTGCCGGAGAACTTCTTTGCATATTCTTGAATGCTCATTTCAACTCCATATGGTTTCAGCATCTCCAGCGCCGTACTGGAAGCGATTATTTCACTGTCAACCAATACCCCATCACAATCAAAAATTACTGCTTTAATTTCCTTCATATGTATATAACTTTTTTCTATAACCAACACGCATCCCGAACTTTTTCCCCCAATGAGATAGTCCAGGCCCTTAGCATCAACATCCGTCAACAATGAATGTTTCGTTTTAGCCATTTCGGTTAATGAGCTTTCTTCAGGATCCTTTTCTTCATCCGACCTAATAGTTATCATCATTAGAAATTTGGCTATCCTGTAGACCCTCGTGGGTAATAAGATGCAAAGTTACATCATATTTTTATGTCAGGCAGAAATCGTATGGCCAGGCTTTTTGAAAAACGCGAGGTATAACTCGCTCAGCAGGAGATTATTAAAACCTGTTGATCCCCAATCTGAAAGATCTATTTTCTCATAGTGGGCGAGATAGTATTCCCTATTGATATTTTTTACCTGAATTTCAATAACTTCTTTTTCCGGATTGGGAAATATGGTAAGTTCTACTCTTTTTGTATTGCTTTTAAACAATGGGCGAACTACGATCTGGCTGTAAACCGTAGGATAGTTTTCCTGAATACAGGGTGTCGTTTCAATGGAAAATTTCTTGGAAAAAGTTTTTTCCAACTCATTAATACTTGGTGCTATCTGTGTGGAATAATGGTGGCAGAATTGATGCAGGATAAGGTCGTAATCAAGGCCTAACTTTTTTGTATATTCCATGAGTATTAAAAAGTTTAACAAATATCCCTTTATTCGACGGCAATCGTTTGAAAAATGCGTTGTGAAAATTACATGAATGGGTAATTTTGAATTAAAACAACGAATGAACGGCTCTTCCTCAATAACGGGATAAAAGTCTGGATAATCGTCAAAAAGGATATTCAAAAATGGGTCATCGCTTTAATTCCATTGTCTAAATCATTAGGATTTCTATCGTTTTCGAAGCATCCATTACCTGTATATC
>CAZWQB010000292.1:2236-3903 GCA_964636035.1 uncultured Roseivirgaceae bacterium | reverse complement strand
TATCATTCATGTACCTTATGGAAAACGAAATACTTAAAAAAATCACATTGGTCATCTATTTTTGCTTTATCGGACAATCACTATTTGTACCGATTTTCAGCTAGTTTATCAACCTTAATTTTTTTATGATGAAGAACAAGTTTGTTTTACGTTTTTTTACATTAGCCTTTCTGTTTATCGCCTGTTTTGCTTGTAAAGACGATGAACCTGATACCGATCCAAAGGTTAAGGATCCCGTTGTTGTTGATCCCATAAAAGATCCAGACCCCAACGAAGAACCCGACCCTGAGGAAAATCCGGATGAACAATCGATCATAGTTGATCAAGAGGGAGGTCAACTACAGTCCTCAGACCAAAACCTTTTAATTATTATTCCTGAAGGCGTTTTCGAGGGATCGGTTGAGATATCTGTTTCGAAAAATGAGGTTAACGGCCTTTCGAACGGAATAGGCACTATGTATAGCCTTGATACTGAAGTAGATCAGTTTGATGCGCCTGTTACTTTATCCTTTAATTACAGTGAAGAATTATTGCCTGAAGGAATTTCACCTGAACTATTGACGGTAGCCTTTAGACGTGACGGAGGGGATTGGACGAAAAAACCAAACGCTATTTTGGATAAGGCAGCCATGACTGTGACCGTCGAAACAGACCATTTTAGTGAGTGGACACTTGCTGCAGATAGTCTTGGATATATAGATGTGCTAATCCCTTACGATACTTTTCAGGTACATATGCCATTTGACAAAATGGTACTTGCAGATATAAATGCAGGGGACTATTCTGATACCCTGATTTTTGATTTTGAAGATAAAATTGCAGGAATGACTGCCTCGCTTTATGAAGTTGGGTCATTGGATATTTCTCCTGGGGCCGAGGTTGAGATGTTTTTAAGCGTTAAAGCAAACAAGGAAACCCTGTATGGCGGTCACGTTACTGTAGTGTTTTCTGAATTTGGCACGATTCCCGGCGAATTAATTATCGCGGCATTGACCGGCGACATTAAAGATCCTGACAAAACAGAATTTCCGGTAACTGGTAAGTTCGTTGTTAAAAGGAAGTGATGATTTGAAGGAGCGCTGTTGCGAATTAGCACAGATTCTCAACGGCGCTTCAATTTTTGTAAGTGCATTATCTATAATATTTGGAAGGAATAGATCATGAGGTCAGGGCTATCTTCACCTGCTCTTTAAACAAGCCACCTATCGGAATTTCTTTCTCATTAATTTCTATGTCATAGTTTGTGAAAGCAGTCACCTTGAGTTTGTTGACGATATGGAACGATGCACCCGCAGGAATGAATGTGGTGGTAGCTGTTTCTCGAAGCTGCTTGAGAAGCTGTATATTATAGAATTAGCTCAGCTGCAAATCCGCAAAAATAGCGTCCAATTCTTGTCGCGTTTTGCCTAATTTCTTTTGCAGTCGCTCAAGCATGTCCTCTTTTCTTTCTCCCTCGTATTGGAAATCTTCATCGGACAAGGAAGAAAACATGCGTTTTAATAAAATCTTTTGCTCTCTCCAACTTCTCATGATTATTCTATTACTCATCTTTCAATTATTAAGCATTAAAGATACATCATTTACATCAATCGCCAGATGATCTACTTCAGGAAACTAAAATTGTAGTCAGGTATGGTTTCTGCGCCGAAACTTCTTATGTTTATAAT
>CAZWQB010000292.1:0-2136 GCA_964636035.1 uncultured Roseivirgaceae bacterium | reverse complement strand
CTGCTCACGCTCCCTTTGATTTGAAGGTGGATTGAGTTAGGCTACTTTCAAATCAATATTACATTAGCTGTTGGATGAATCATGTGCAGCTACTTCCTTTGCTTTCTTCAACTCCTCAATCAACTTTGCATTTTCCTGCTCTACTTCCTTTAGTTTTCTGTTAAGTTCTTCCTGGGTGGCCATCAGCTCCTCTGTATTTTGTCTCAATTCCTCTTCCTGCGCCTTTATTTCTCCTGCCATTTCCTGACTTTCTTCCAAAAGCTTCTTCGTCTTTTCATTTATTTTTACCGAAGAAATTGTAGAAGCAAAACTTGCTGCAACAGCCTCTAAAAATTCTATTTCGTGCCCTTCAAAATTCTTAAAAGAAGCGAGCTCAAATACTCCCACTACTTCCTCATTGTTGATTACCGGCATTACAACGATAGCGCTGGGGGCTGCGTCACCTAAACCGGATCTTATTTTAATATAATCTTGTGGAATCTCGGTTAAGTGGATGTATTTTCGTTCCAATACCGCTTGCCCCGCTAAGCCTTCACCCAATAACAGCTTTTTGTTTAAATATTTTTTCCGCTCGTAGGCATAGCAAGCCATAAGCTTCAGTACATTGGCTTTTTCCTCGTCTTCGGTTTTTTCTTCCAATATAAAAAACGCTCCCTGATTTGCTTTGATGTACTTAACCAAAGTGCTTATCCATTGGAAACAAAGTTCCTCCAGATCATTGTTGTTATTCCTGAGTATTTCGCCAAACAATGCGACTCCCTCGTTGAACCACTTCCTGACGCTTTCTTTTACAGCCACTTCCTTCAATTCATTTCGCATTTGAAGCAGGGAATTGCCCAATTTGTCATCCTCACTCAAAGCCTGAAACTCCACTTGATTATCGCCTTTTCCAATGGCCACGGCAAATTTTGTATAGGCATCCATTCCTTCCACCAAACGATTAAGCGATTGGGTCATCTCTCCAATTTCATCTTTGTGCTTCACCTCCATTTTCTCTAAAGATTTGCCTTGCGAAAGTGCCTGCAATTTTTCTTTGATATCATTAATTGCTTTGGTGAGCGTATGGGCCAATTTATGGGCAGCAAAAGATCCAATTACAATGAGTAAAATGCTGACCCCCATTACAGTAAGGATAAGTGAATTTATTTGCGCGTCAATTTCGGCCTTTTTGGCAGCGATCATTGCATCAATGCCGTCGATATAAGTACCTGTCCCAATGATCCACCCCAGCGGCTCAAAATGTCTTACATAGGAGAGTTTGGGTTCGTCATGGTCGCTACCGGGCTTAGGCCAGTTGTAAAAGGCAAAGCCACTATTACTTTCCAGCGCTTTTTCAACCAAAACCTGAAAAAAATTTCTGTTCGTGCCCAATTCGCAATTAAATTTAGGATCGTCCAGTACCTTTCCATTCAGTTCGGGCTGCGTCGGGTGCATGATCATATTAGGGTAAGGTGCTTTGGTATCATTTATCCAAAAATAACCCTGCCCGTTGTCGTATTTGAGGTTTGCGATATCACTCAACATGGTGTTTGTTACATCCTCCTTTACGTCGTCGAGATAAATGCCGGTTCCCACCACCCAGTTCCATTCTTCAAAAAGTTTTACATAGGAAAGTTTTTTTACATCCGGAATCAGTCCTTCGGGTGTGGGTTTTGGCCATAAATAATCTACAAACCCCGCACCATTTGCGGTAGAAACCTCAGCCATTGCCTGGAACAGGTTTTGATTTTTACCCATCGCACAGTTAAATTTCGGGTCATCCAAAACGGTGCCGTCCAGTTCCGTAAGGGTAGGGTGCATGATCATCGTTGGATAGGGCAAAGTAGCATCATTGATCCACAGATAACCTGTGCCCTTATCGTAACGCATGGTATTAATCTCTCTTATAGCGGCTGCCTGAGCTTCTTCCAGACTAAGTTCTCCCGCTGCTACTTTTTCAGCTTTTTCTTTGACCACAGAGATTGCCAGGTCAACGGTGTTTTCCAGCCGGAGCCCGTACACTTCTTCAATAAACTGCTTATCGGAAAGCTTGCTGTATTTTGTCTCAATAGATTGGAAAGCGAGGTCTACGTAACTTTCGAGGGCGTGCTTGTTCTTCTCGATCTCATCCGCCCGGAACTGTTCAAGATCCGCAGC
>CAZWQB010000291.1:0-3915 GCA_964636035.1 uncultured Roseivirgaceae bacterium | reverse complement strand
AAAAAAAGAAATATCATGATAGTAGTAAATGTATCGTATACCGTAAAGCCGGAATTTGTGCAGAAAAATCAGGAGAACATCCGTTCATTTATGACTGATTTTAAGAAAATGAATAAGAAGGATTTTCGGTATCAGGTGTATTTGAAAGAAGATGGCAGAACCTTCGTGCACTTTTCGCATTTTGAGGATGAAGAGATTCAACAAAAGATTCTTGCCGTTCCTTCCTTTAAATCTTTCCAGCAAGAAAGAGACGAAAGCGGACTGGACAGCTCCCATAAATTGGAGGTTTTCAAAGTAGTGGACACCTCAGCCAAAATCCTGGAGGAATAGGCAAAAAGATCATTAAAAAAGGGCTGGTACGCCAGAATATTTTCTGGCCTGCCAGCACTCCTCTTTCTCCTCTTCCTAATACATAAATTATTCTATTCTCCGGGTGACTGATATTTGACAATATCAATGCCTATTCCATTAGGATCTGTTATGGCGAAATGGCGGTCGCCCCAAGGCTCATCCCGCAGTTCTATGGCTATTTTTACCCCTTTTTCTTTAATCTCCTGATAAACCTTATCAACATCATCTACTTCAATGGTGAGATACATTCCCTCACCCCGAAATGGCTTTTGAAAAAGCGGCTGTTGCGATGGATGGTTTGGAAGAAGAAAACTGAGCTCGGACTGTTTATCGGGCGTATGCATGAGCAGGTAAAACTCGTTTTCGAAGGTGATCCCGAAACCCAGTACAGAGGTGTAAAAATCTTTGGTTTCATTTAATTTTTCGGCAATAATTCCTGCATTCAGTTTCATTTGATGTAAGGCTTTGAAATTAAACTTTGTGAATAGAATTGGCTGTCGTTACAATAAGTGTGACAGGCTTAATACAAATCTAAGACTGCCGTTTGACACGAGTATGTCAGTAGCCTTTGCTGTCTACATACTAGGTTTGAAAGAGCGTGCAGGCTCTTGCGTTTCTGCGTAAGCTGCCAATCCCTTTAGAGTTGGCAGAAGCGTTGAACCCTTATAGGTTTTTCTGAGTGAACTAAACCTATAAGGTTTTGAGCCTTTGCAGGATTTTTGCTTTTCTGGCTAAGCTTCGCAGACCTGCCAAAGTCTGAATATATATGGAAACCTTATAGGTTTTTAAGTTGGCAGAAGCGTTGAAACTTATAGTTTTTTTTACTTTCCGCTTAAAAACTCACTATACCACAGCCCCGAAGCTTTTACCGTACGCTTTTGTGACTTAAAATCAATATACACCAGGCCAAACCGGGGGTGATAACCTTCCGCCCATTCAAAGTTGTCTGTGAATGTCCAGACGAAATAGCCGTCTACCTTTACCCCTTCATTCTTCGCTTTCAATACAGCGTTTATATACGATTTCAAATATGCCACTCGCTCTGCGTCATTTACTGTACCACCTTTAAAATGATCAGTAAAAGCAGCCCCGTTTTCCGTCACATAAATTTTCCTGACTCCCGGATAGGCATCAAATTTCTTCAGCATGTGGAATATCGAATCCGGATATACCTCCCAATTCATGAGCGTGATGGGAACATTGCGTTTTTCCGCTTTCACATTGGAAGCTTTTAACCAAGGTGTAAAAAAGGAATGTTTTATTACCTCGCGCGTATAATTTTGCACACCAATAAAGTCAAAATCAAACTTCACAAGTTCATCATCTTCCGGAAGCATCCACTTTTGCACGCCTTCCAAAAATTTCAGATCATGAACAGGATAGCCCATGCCAAGCGCAGGCTCTATAAAAAGCCTGTTCAACAATGCATCTACCCTTTTCGCTGCTAAAATATCTTTTTCAATCGGCCTGTACGGTTCTATATGGGAGCAGGAAAAGGTTGTCCCCACTTCAGCATTCGGATACAATTGCTTTATCGCCCTTGCTCCCGCTGCCTGGCAAATGGTGGCGTGGTGCATGGCCGACAGAAAGTTTTTCTTTCCTGTTCTTCCCGGTGCGTGTACACCCATAAAATACCCTGCCCCTACAAAAACCATAGGTTCATTCAGCACCATCCAATGCTTTACGCGGTCGCCAAAATGCTTTGCACAAAGCTCCGCGTATTCCCGAAACCAATGAATGATCTCCCGGTTGGTCCACCCTCCCTTTTTCTCCAGCTCCTGTGGCAGGTCCCAGTGGTACAGGGTCACCCAGGGCTCAATACCCAGTTCCAGGCATTGATCAATTATCCGGTTATAATAATCTATCCCTTTGGTATTGACAGCCCCGACTCCTGCTGGAATAAGGCGAGGCCAGGAAAGGGAAAACCGAAAGTTCGGAATGTGGAGTGCCTTCATCAAACGTAAATCTTCCTGGTATCGTCGGTAAAAATCGCAGGCTTCATCTCCGGTCTGCCCCAGGTGAATTTTTCCTTTTTTACTTACAAATTCATCCCAGATAGAGCGGCCCTTGCCGTCGCTGCAAAACCCTCCTTCTGTCTGATAGGCAGAGGTAGAAACGCCCCATTGAAAGGTATCGCCAAACTGGGATTTGTGAAGGTTAATATCGTGTTGTTGTGATTCTAAAGAATTTTCGCGCATTTGAGATTTAGATCATCGGATAGACGCCATTCGTTAAATGGAATCCATTTTAAAAGGAATGGTTGATAGCAGCATCTTCAAAGCAACATGGTCTTCTACGATTCTGTCAATGATGCTCTCGGTAACATCAGGAAAGTTTACATGGATGGCCGTTCCATTTTTTATCCAGTTTTCTATGGCAGGAAGGTGCTTGCTTTTCAGGTTTTTAAGAACAGGAACGCCCATCGCTTCCAGTGCTGCCGCGTTACAATATTGCTCATACTGGTTTTTCATGGGAATCACCATCAGCTTTTTATTCAAAAAAAGGGCCTCCGCAGGCGTTTCAAAACCAGCACCACATAAAATACCGCTACAAGAGGCCATACTTTTGACGAAAGCCTCATTGTTGATGGGCTGAATGAACACGTTGTCCATCACGCAGGCTTTTTGGTTGTGCTTTGAGAACACCTGCCACTTTACTCCCTTTAGCTTTGAAAAGGTTTTAATTAATTTTTTATCTTCATAAGAAGGCAAATACACCGTATAATGCCCCTCGTTTGTGGGCTGCAGTGCTCTTATTTCACTCCTTATCAGGGGTGTGTAAGTATGCTCATCAAACTTTGAAAAATGAAACCCATATTTGGCAGTGGCCGGCGCATAGTTTCTCAGGATGAACTTTCCCATTTTATCGCTCTTTTTGGGAACCGGGGCATTTTCTGATAACACAGCGCATTGGTGACTCAGCGCAATGCACTGCTTCCTTTTTAAAAAAGCCGCCCAGGCAGAAATAGGCTCAAAATCGTTGATAATTAAATCGTATTGCTCAATGGGCAGGCTCCTGATCTCCTTTACAATTCTGCGGGCATTGTTTTTAATGTAGGTGCCCAGCAGGTCTACGCCTCCTTTTTTACCGAAAATAAAGCTGAGCCCTTTAAACCTGTATTTTACCGGATAAGGCAAGGAGATATCAGCCTGTATACCGCTGATTAAAATATCCAGGTCGCCTTTCTTCTGAAGCAGGGGAATAATATCTCTGGCCCTGCTGATATGCCCGTTTCCTGTTCCCTGGATCGCATATAATATCTTCAAGCTTTCATGAGTTTAAATTCCTGCACCAGGTTTTCAAAAAGCTGACTGCTTGTTAAGTCCGCCTGCACATTTTTACTGACCTGCATTGTTTTTATCTGATGCGGGTCTTCCATAAAATTGTACACAGACCAGGCGCCATTATTGTATTCAAGCGCCGTCAGGTTTTCTATCCAATCACCTGAATTCAAATAAGTTACCTCACCTTCTTTATTCGAAATCTTTTTTATTTCAGGATGGTGAATGTGGCCGCAAACCACATAATCATAGCCGTTTGATATGGCAATGTCGGCGGCCGTTT
>CAZWQB010000290.1:0-3933 GCA_964636035.1 uncultured Roseivirgaceae bacterium | reverse complement strand
TCAGGATCGCTGCTTCGAAGGGAGTTTGCCGCTTCTACCGACAAACCCTTTGGAAAATAACCTACCAAAGCATCATGGGCAGAAGTTTGGTCTGTCAGGGTATCAGGAGTCACATTTCGCTCTAAAAGCCTGCCCAATAAATCCACAGCATTGCAAACTACACCGATCGACCTGGGGGTTTTTGATTGTTTTGCTTCGAGGGCGGCATCTATTGCCTGATCGATGTCGGTATATTTTTCGTCAACATAGCGGGTTTCCAACCTTTTGTCGACACGCCATGCTTCCATTTCCGCAGCCAGGCAAACGCCTTCATTCATGGTGATGGCCAAAGGCTGTGCGCCTCCCATGCCTCCCAACCCGGCGGTAACATTCAGTGTTCCTTTCAAAGATCCATTAAAGTGTTTTCTGCCAACCTCAGCATAGGTTTCATAGGTTCCCTGCACAATGCCCTGCGACCCTATGTAAATCCAGGAACCAGCCGTCATTTGTCCGTACATGGTCAAACCTTTCTTCTCCAGTTCTCTGAAGTTATCCCAATCTGCCCAGTTGGGCACCAGCATGGCGTTAGAGATGATCACCCTCGGTGCATCCGGATGGGTGGGTAAAATTCCAACAGGTTTTCCAGATTGTACTATCAAAGTCTCATCATCTTCCAGGACCTTTAAGGCTTTTACAATCAAATTGAACGCTTCCCAGTTTCGTGCTGCTTTACCCGTTCCACCGTACACAATCAAATCTTCAGGCCGTTCGGCAACCCGCCGGTCCAGGTTGTTGTACAACATTCGCAGTGCGGCCTCCTGCAGCCAGCCCTTGGTGTTCAAGGCAGTGCCTGTAGGCGTTTTTCCCATCTCCTGATACTTGGTTATTTCCATATCTAAAGCTATTAACCTGAGTTCGATTTTAAATTAAAACTTTTTTGTAAAAGTCAGGTGCAAGAAAAAGAAGAATTACACATGTTTTATAATAACCACCTCTTAATCTCCTCCTTGGAAAAGGAGGAGAGTTGATGGTATGTGTAATTCTTCTTTATTCTTCCCTAAAACATAAATTTTGGAGACAGGAGAATCTATTCTAATGTCGTTTAAAGCTGAGTTTTACAAATTTTGAAAGTCAGTCATAATCGGCACAGGTTGCCCCGCTCTTCGCAGCGATCCCATCATTATTAATAGAACTTAGGTTAATAAGTGACAGGTCGCAAAAACTCTTGTACGCCTGCTCGTCAGAAAATTTCTTCCAGTTTAAAAACTTCATCTACACGCACTCCTTTTTCGGTTTGCTTTAGCGTGCAGCATTCATGCACCGGATCATGCTCAAAAAACAGAATGTAATTATTTTGAACCGCCTCCTCTAAAAAAGCCGCTTTTTCCGCCAAAGTAATCAGCGGCCGGGTGTCATAGCCCATCACATAAGGCAGGGGAATATGACCCACTGAGGGAAGCAAATCCGCAACAAACACAATAGTTTTATCTCTGAACTTTATTTTCGGCAACATCTGCTTTTCAGTATGGCCGCTTACAAAGAGGATGTCAAAGGCGTTGAACGGAGAACTCCCATTTGAAGGGACAAAATTCAATTGCCCGCAGTCCTGCATCGGCAAGATATTCTCTTTTAAAAAGCTTGCCTTTTCCCTTTCGTTGGGTTGTGTGGCCCATTTCCAATGCGATTCATTAGACCAGTAGTTGGCGTTTTTAAAGACGGTTTCTAACCTGTCCTTTTGCTTATTGTATACCACACCGCCCCCGCAATGATCGAAATGGAGGTGGGTTAAAAACATATCCGTAACATCACCCGGTTGAAATCCTGCCCTTTTCATCGAGGTTTCCAGCGAGTCGTCGCCATGCAGGTAATAGTGACTAAAAAATTTCTCGCTCTGCTTGCTTCCGATGCCGTTGTCTATGAGTATCATTTGATTTTCATCCTCAATCAAGAGGCAGCGCATGGCCCAGGTACACATGTTCTTTTCGTCGGCGGGATTGGTTTTTTGCCAGATAGTTTTCGGAACTACACCAAACATAGCACCCCCATCAAGTTTAAAAAATCCTGTATTGATTACATGTAGGTTCATTTTGCTGCTAATTTAGTTTATCCATAATGCTTTTATAACGCTCTAGAAAACCCGGGCGAAAGTTTCTCCACTCTGTACCCGATAAGCCTTGGGCATTTGGTGTGATTTTTATCAAATTTTACAAAAGTTGACCTCTACTAAAAAATCTCTGTCTGAGCTTATCAACTAGTGACCTTTTTTTCGCCTAATGCAAAATATAATAAAATAAAAAAACCACAAACGTCCGAGGTCTAGTTTGTGGTTTCTACAGATATAGTAAAATAAAATTATGCTTCTTTAAACACACCCATTGACGAAAATTTAGAAATTCGCTTATCAATCATTTTTTCCGGGCTTAGTTTGTTAATGTCCTTTAAGTTACTGAGGATCACCTTTTTAATTTCCTTTGCGGTACCTTTCATATTGGTATGGGCACCCCCAAGCGGTTCTTTAATAATGCCGTCGATCAGCTTGAATTTAAGCATGTCATTGGCGGTCAATTTCAAGGCCTCTGCAGCTTGCTCCTTGTACTCCCAACTTCTCCATAAGATGGAAGAGCATGATTCCGGAGAGATCACTGAATACCAGGTATTTTCAAGCATGAGCACGCTGTCGCCAATGGCAATTCCCAATGCGCCACCAGAAGCTCCTTCACCAATGATAATGCAGATTACAGGAACCTTCAACATAAACATCTCTTTCAGATTCCTGGCTATGGCTTCCCCCTGCCCTCTTTCCTCAGCTTCTATGCCCGGAAAAGCTCCGGGTGTGTCGATAAATGTAACAATGGGTTTGTTAAACTTCTCAGCTAGCTTCATTAAGCGGAGTGCTTTTCTATAGCCCTCAGGATTGGCCATTCCGAAGTTCCGCATTTGGCGCTGCTTTGTATTTCTACCTTTCTGCTGCCCAATAAACATCATTGATTGGTTACCTATCATTCCAAAACCACCTACCATTGCTTTATCATCAGCCACTGTTCTGTCCCCATGCAACTCAATAAACTCATCGGTAATTTCGTATATATAGTCCAGCGTATAAGGCCTTTCCGGATGACGAGACAATTGCACCTTTTGCCACCTGGTAAGATTATTAAAGGTTTCTTCCTTTAAAAGCTTTATCTTTTCTTCCAGAGATAAGATGGCAGAACTTACATCCACATTACTACTTTCTGCAAGCTGTTTCATATCTGCCAGTTTCTCTTCTAATTCTGCAATAGGCTTTTCGAATTCCAAATACATGTGTGTTTAAAGGTTTTGCGCACAAATTTAAAACAATATTAAAACTTTGTATGAGTAATCGCCGATTTTATGCAATATATATAAAAGATAATCCTTCCTACACGTTGGGGGCTAAAAAAAGGCATAGAAAACATGCAGAAAACCCTCGATCAAGTGGAAAAAAGTGAGTTGGTTGAGGGGTTACTGTGCTTTTGTTTTTAGAAGCCCAATTCGATCGCAACAATAGCCATTCAATTGTCTTTGCCTGAAGAATTCTTTTGGGACGCCCTCTCGCGCAAAGCCTTCCGTGCGCACCGCCCCCGGAGCATTCGGGGCGTGTGGCACGGCTGCACTTCGTTGCCAACGGCATTGCAATTTTGAGCCTTTAGAACTGGCGGTATAAAAGCGATACTAGGATTTGAATAAGCTGCTAAAGAAGGGAATTACATGCAATCGAGATTATTCTTTGTTCAACCCTTCCAGGGTTGCTTGGCGTGATATCTATGTTTTCCCGCTTTCGCGGGCTATGCATGTTCAAGCCCCATGGGCTTGGAAACTGTACATGGAATCCTCAAACTTCCGAAGTCGGTAAATTTTTGTCTTTAGAGCAGATTCGACTTCTGTAGTTTTTGAATTTTCTCTGCTATTAGAAACAAGACTTCTGAAGTTATT
>CAZWQB010000289.1:0-3934 GCA_964636035.1 uncultured Roseivirgaceae bacterium | reverse complement strand
TTTACAGCCTTCCCAATAGTCAGGAAAGGAGTTTTATTTACCGGTATTTGGCAAAGCGAGGGGAAGAACAGGCATTAATGAACTCCTTCGTAGATTCCACCGGTCAGAAAATGCGGATTTCTTTGAAGATTGCTGACATTGGTTCAGACAGAATGGACCATCTCGTAACGCAGGTAATCCAACCAAAAATTGACGAGTTATTTGCTGAAGGCGAAGTGAGCGTAAAAATCACAGGAACTACGCTACTGTTTATTAAGGGGAATAAATTCCTGATCGAGAATCTTTGGATGAGCATGATTATGGCCTTTGTAATCATTGCTATTATCATGGGCATGCTTTTTGGAAATCTGAGGATGATACTGATTTCGATAACGCCCAATTTGATCCCGCTGATTATTACCGGAGGAATCATGGGCTATTTTGGAATACCCCTGAAACCAAGCACAGCCCTGATTTTCAGTATTGCTTTTGGTATTTCCGTAGACGACGCCATACATTTTCTTGCCAAATACAGACAGGAACTAATAGCCAACAATAATTTTGTTCCCCTCGCCATATCTAAGAGCATTAGGGAAACGGGTACAAGTATGATTTATACATCGATTGTGCTTTTTGCCGGATTTATCATATTTTCGGGATCGGAATTTGGTGGAACGGTGGCTTTGGGAATATTAACCTCTACCACTTTGTTTTTTGCTATGCTCACCAATTTGGTGGTTTTACCTTCATTGTTGTTGGCCTTCGATAACGGGAAACGTGGTAAAGATTTCCCGCCGCTGATCGAAAACTATGAAGAATTTTACCAGGAAGATGAGGATGAGGAAATCGATTTAACCAGGATTGTGGTAGAAGGCAAAAGTGAAAAAAATACCAAAGAAGAAGATGTTTTTAATGATGAGGCTAACAAGAAATAAAATTATTAATAGACTGATACTATAATCTGTCATAATTTTGCATCTTCAATAGCAAATCATAAGTCTAATTGAGTTAAAATGGAAATCAGATGCAAAAGCTTTGAGGCTTGTCAACTGTTTTTTATGAATTCCAACCAAGTAATATAATTTAAGGATGAGCGATAAGAAATACAGAGAATACAAATCGTTGGATTTTCCTGGCGTGGGTGATGAGATTCTTGCATTTTGGAAAGAAAATAAGGTGTTCGAAGCATCTGTTACGTCAAGGGAAGGAAGGCCCTCGTTCACTTTTTACGAAGGGCCGCCCTCTGCCAATGGTACCCCTGGCATTCACCATGTAATGGCTAGAGCGGTAAAAGATATATTTTGCCGGTACAAGACGCTCAAAGGTTTCCAGGTAAAACGCAAAGGCGGATGGGATACCCATGGATTGCCTGTAGAGTTACAGGTAGAAAAACAATTGGGAATTACCAAGGAAGATATTGGCAAAAAAATCTCTGTCGCCGAATATAATGAGCATTGCAGGCAGGCTGTAATGAAGTTTACCGATGAGTGGGACGAATTGACCGAAAGGATGGGATATTGGGTAGATCTGGAGAACCCTTACATTACCTACAACAGAGACTATATGGAGTCCATATGGCACCTGTTGAAGAAGTTTTATGAGAAAGGTCTTTTGTATAAGGGTTATACCATTCAGCCCTATTCTCCGGGGGCCGGTACCGGATTGAGCTCCCATGAACTGAACCAACCAGGCTGCTACAAAATAGTAAAAGATACGTCTATCACGGCTCAATTTAAGTTAAAAGGGACTGAAAATGATTATTTCCTGGCCTGGACCACTACGCCCTGGACACTTCCTGCAAACAATGGATTGGCAGTAGGTGAAAAAATTACCTATGTAAAAGTAAAAACCTTTAATCCATATACGCACCTGCCGGTAAATGTAATCCTGGCCAAAGACCGCGTCAACAACTATTTCAACTTAAAAGCCAGAGACCTGAAGCTGGAAGATTATAAGCCTGAAGACAAGCTGATTCCCTTCCAGATAGTGGAGGAGTTTACCGGAAAAGAACTGGCAGGCAAGGAATATGAACAATTGTTGCCTTATGTACCACTTCCAGCACCAGCATTTACTGTTGTTATAGGCGACTTTGTAACTACAGAGGACGGAACTGGTATTGTACACATTTCAAAAACATTTGGCGCAGATGACTACCGAACCAGCGTGCAATACGGCATGCCAGGCGTAATGGTAAAAGACGAAGAAGGAAAAGATGTGCCTATTGTGGACAAACAAGGGAGATTTGTAGCGGAGATCACTGATTTCGCCGGGATGTACGTTAAGAATTATGACGGCCAGGATGAATCAGATCCTGATTATAAATCTACCGATGTACTTATAGCCATCAAGCTTAAGGAAGAAAATAAGGCGTTTAAAGTAGAAAAATACGAGCACTCCTACCCACACTGCTGGCGTACAGACAAGCCCGTCTTATATTATCCGCTGGACTCCTGGTTTATAAAGACCACTGCCTATAAAGACAGGCTTGTAGAACTAAATAAAGCCATTAACTGGAAACCTGAATCTACAGGCACGGGAAGGTTTGGCAATTGGCTGGAGAACCTGGTTGACTGGAATTTAAGCCGCTCGCGCTATTGGGGTACGCCTTTGCCCATCTGGGTAAGTGAAGATAAAAAAGAACTGAAATGCATCGGTTCAGTAGCAGAGCTGCGTGATGAAGTTGATAAAGCCATTCGTGCAGGCATTGAACAGGAGCCTATAGGCGATGACTTTGACCTTCACAGGCCTTATGTAGATGAAGTTTACCTTGTGAGCGAATCAGGGCAAAAAATGTTTCGCGAATCGGATCTGATTGACGTTTGGTTTGACTCGGGCGCCATGCCTTATGCACAGTGGCACTACCCATTTGAGAATAAAGAGATATTTGAACAAAACTATCCGGCTGATTTTATAGCAGAGGGCGTAGATCAAACGAGGGGCTGGTTTTTTACCCTTCATGCTATAGCAGTTATGCTTTTTGACAGCGTAGCCTTTAAAAATGTAATTGCCAACGGACTTGTTCTTGATAAGAATGGCAACAAAATGTCTAAGCGATTGGGGAATGCCATTGATCCATTTAAGACCCTTGATTCTCATGGGCCTGATGCAACCAGGTGGTATATGATCGCCAACGCAAACCCCTGGGACAACCTGAAGTTTAACATGGAAGGCGTACAGGAGGTTCAGAGAAGATTTTTTGGTACCTTACATAATACGTATTCATTTTTTTCGCTGTATGCAAATCTCGATAACTTCACTTTTTCGGAAGATACAATACCGCTAGCGGAAAGAACAGAAAGTGATCGTTGGATTAGCTCTAAATTGAATAGCCTGATTGCTTTGGTGGAGAAAGCTTACGATACGTATGAACCTACAAGAGCCGCTCGCGCCATTCAGGATTTCGTGATTGATGACCTGAGTAACTGGTATGTACGGCTGAACAGAAAGCGCTTCTGGAAACCGGCAGCCACGGGGGACCAGTCTTATAGTAAAGATAAAACTGCTGCCTATCAGACACTGTATACTTGCCTGGAAACTGTAGCCAAACTGGCAGCGCCCATATCGCCTTTTTATATGGACAGGCTATTTATTGATCTGAATGCGGTCAGCGGAAAAGACAAGGCAATTTCTATCCATCTTGCTGATTTTCCGGCATTTGATGAAGCGGCAGTGGACAAGGACCTGGAAATGAAGATGAATCTGGCGCAACAGGTTTCCTCTTTGGTGCATTCGCTTCGAAAAAAACATACCCTCAAGGTACGGCAGCCCTTGTCAAGAATTATGATTCCGGTTTTGAGCGATAAAACCCGACATCAGATAGAAGAGGTAAAAGAATTGATTTTATCCGAAGTGAATGTAAAGGCGATTGAGTACATAGATGATACTTCTGGCATTCTAATTAAGAAAATCAAACCTAACTTCAGGAAATTGGGGCAACAGTATGGTCCCAAAATGA